>CAYGQB010000028.1:0-22801 GCA_964351895.1 uncultured Caulobacterales bacterium | reverse complement strand
ACGCCTACGGCGCGTGCGCCCTGTCCCAGCCATCCGGCGCCCCGCCCTCTCCCATCCTCGGACGGGCCATCGTCTATCAGCAGCTCTCGGGCAAGGCTGCGGGCACGATTTTGGGCCGGGTTCTGGCCCTCTTGGAGGCCGACACCTTCCCCGCGCCCGACCGCATTCTGGCCGCGCCTGACGCGGACCTGCGCGCCGCCGGCCTGTCACGCAACAAGATCGCCGCCCTGAAGGATCTGGCCGCGCGCGCCGCCTCAGGGGCCTTGCCGAGCGCGCAAGAGGCTGAGCGCCTGGACGACGACGCCCTCATTGAACGTCTCACCGACGTGCGCGGGGTCGGCCGCTGGACCGCCCAGATGTACCTCATGAGCGCCCTGGGCCGCCCCGATGTCTGGCCGATTGATGACCAGGGCGTGCGCAATGGCTGGGCTATCGCCTACGCGCTTGACGCCGCCCCAACACCCAAGGCGCTGGAAGCTTTGGGCGAACAGTTCCGCCCGCATCGCTCGGCCGCCGCCTGGTTTCTCTGGCGCGCAGCCGACCTTGGCCGCCCGAACGACGCCCGGCTGCCCTAGGCCGCTTCCGTCTTTGACGGAATCGGTCGTCGGCTTCTTTTCGCTCACGGCGCGCCGGCGGGCCCACTAGACTCCGCGGGGGCAGCCTCCGCGGGGGCGGCCTAAACGGCCGACGGGCCTTGCCCGGGAGAGCGTTTCCGCCGAGGGCGAAAACGCCCTAGCACGCCCCCCTTCACGCCTGCTCGCAACATGGTGAGGGCGCGTGTGCGGACGCAGCCGCGCCGGCGATCTATATTGACGGTCACCCGCGGGCTTCTCAGCTCTGCGTCCATCGCCCCTTGGGAGGACCTCAATGGATCGTCGCTTTATGCTTTTGTCTGCAGCTGGCCTGGTGTCGGCCGGCGTCGCCTCCGCCTGGCTGCGGCCGCGCACGGCCAAGGCCTCGGCCGCCTCACCCTCCGCCGCGTCAAGCCCGGCGCAAAGCGACATCGACTGGGCGGCCCTGAGCGAAGACCAGTGGCGCGCGCGCCTCGACCCGGCCGCCTTTCGCGTCCTGCGCAAAGAAGGCACCGAGCGCCCGTTCACCAGCCCGCTCAACGCCGAAAAGCGCCCTGGCGTGTTTCATTGTGCGGGGTGCGACTTGGCGCTGTTTGATGCGGCGACAAAGTATGAGTCCGGCACCGGCTGGCCTTCGTTCTGGGACTATGAGCCCGACGCCCTCGGGTTTAAGCGCGATCTAAAGCTCTGGACCCCGCGCACTGAATATCACTGCGCCCGCTGCGGCGGCCATCAGGGCCACGTCTTTACCGACGGTCCGGAGCCAACGGGCCTGCGCTACTGCAACAATGGGGTCGCGCTAACGTTTCGGCCGGCCGCCGATGATGCGGCGAGCGCGCAAGACGCGACGTAACCAAGTCGGGACTTAACCAAGAGGGGGCGTATCCCCGCCTTGGGGCGCGGCCCGCCCTCACTCCGGGGCGTCTCAATCTCGGTTGATCGCATGGACGACGGCGTTCATGCGCCGCATGCTGGGCGGCTCAGCGTGCGCGCCCCCGCGCGCCCCGTCGCCTGCAGATCGGCCCAAAGGACCACCGCCTCATGATCCCGCCCACATCCTCTGACATGCGCATCTTTGATACTGACGGCGTGCGCCAGATCGTGTTCTCGCGCGCCGACAAGGGCAATGCGATCACCCACGCCATGTACGCCGCCATCGCCGATGCGCTGGCCGACGCTGACGACAACGCCGACGTTCGCGCTGTCGTGTTTCACGCCGACGGCCCGATCTTCACCGCCGGCAATGACATGAACGATTTTCTCAATTCACCGCCGGAGTTGAACGGGCAGGACGACCGGCCGCCCGTCGAGCGCTTCTTGGCGCTCTTGAACGAGGGTCAAACGCCCCTCCTCGCCGCGGTCGACGGTGCTGCGGTGGGCGTCGGTCTGACCATGCTCTTGCACTGCGACCTCGTCTACGCGAGCCCCCGCGCCACCTTCAAGGCCCCCTTCGTCGACCTGGCTCTCGTTCCGGAGGCCGGGTCCAGCGCGCTCCTGCCCGCCCTCTTGGGTCGCGGACGCGCCGCCGAGGTCTTCCTCTTGGGTGAAACGATGAGTGCTCAAGACGCTTACCAGACCGGTCTGGCCACCCGGCTGTTCGCGCCCGAGGACCTGTTGGACGAGACCTTGGCCCGCGCCCGCGCCATCGCCGCCAAGGCCCCCCGGGCCGTGCGCGAGACCCGCCGACTGATGCGCGGCGACATCGCCGCTGTCCGCGCCCGCATGACAGAAGAGGGGCGCCTGTTCAGCGCGCATCTCAAGTCCGAGGAGTTCCGCGAAGCCGCGACCGCCTTCTTGGAGAAGCGCCCGCCCAACTTCGCCCGCTTCCTCTAAGGCGTCTTCGGGCGCGTCGCGCACCGTGGTGAGTACATTCGCCAGGACGGCGCGGCGCTGGGCGACATGGCGCGCGCCTTCCAACGGGCACGCCGTCTGCGCCGCGTCATAGGCCGACAGGGCGCTGGAGAGGGCAAACATGGCGGCCACGTGGTCGCCGGCTTCCAAGGCGCGCACGCCCGCCAGCGCGCGGGTGCGCCCGGCCGCCGACAGCCAGGCGCAGCGCCGCGCCACGCTGTCCTGGGCCAGCTGGGCATGATCGGGCGCATAATTGACCAGACCCTGCGCGCAGGCCTGATGAATGGCGTTGTGCACCTGGGTCTCGCGCACGCTCTCGCGATAGGCGTGAAAGGCGCGCACCTCGGCCACCCGGGCTGGGGACGCGGCGCACGCGGCCGGTTCGGATGCGGGATCAGGACGGCGCCCCTGCGCCAGGGCCACCCGCGCTGCGGCGCGCGCCGCGACATCAACGATCTGACTGGCTTGGCTCCAGCGTTCGGCGCTGGCGCAGGCGCGCGCGGCCTGCACCGCCTGGGCTTCCAGCGCCGCGTCCGCCAACCCTGCGCCCGCCGACGCGCGCATGCGCACCAGCGCCAAGCTGCGCGCCACGTCTGGGCCCATGGCGTCGCACAAGCGCTCCCATTCTGAGACGGGCCGCGCGCATTCCGTCGCCGGCGCATTCGGCGGGGCCGCGGCCGGCGCGGCGGCCAAAACCGTCGCACACGCAACGACAACTGCCGAAACGCGCACCAGGGCCGGGCGGGAACGAGACGCATGATCCATCATCCCCGCACCGGTGCAAGCAGCGCGCCGAATGCACGTTCCAAGCGAAGCGACGCATAAATTTTTCCGCGCGGGAGGTCGCAATGGCGCCTTGTTTGGGACTAAAGATACCGGGGTGACTGACTGAGGGGTTTTCTCATGCGCCGCGCGTTTGCTGTTCTTCTCGTCTCTCTAAGCGCGGCGCTCGCCGGCCTCGTCGGCCCCGCCCAGGCGCAAAATTACATCGCTCTCGTGATCGGCAACGCTGAGTATGAAGAGACGCGCTGGAAGCTCGCCAATCCGGCGCGCGAAGCCAAGCTGGTCGCCGACGCCCTGACCGAGGCCGGCTATGACGTCGAGCTGGTCACCAACGCCACCGAGCAGGAAATGACCGACGCGGCGCGGCGCATGCGCAACCGGATGCGCGACGCGGGCCCGTCGGCCGTGGGCATGTTTTACTACGCCGGCCACGGCATGGAGGCGGAAGGCCTCAACTATCTCATCCCGATTGAGATCAACGCCACGACCCAACAGGACGTCGCCGCCGATTCGGTGCGCCTGGGCCGCCTTCTCGATATCGTCGGTTCGGCCCCGTCCAAGGCTGTGATCGTGGTCTTGAACGCGTGCCGCAACGCGCCGCTTCAAGGGGCGACCTACAGCGTTGAAACGCCCGGCATGGCGCCGGAAGGGCGTCGCCGCAATTTTCTGATCGCCTATGCTACGGCGCGCCGCGCGCCGGCGTATGACTTCTGGCCCCCCGACGGCGCGCCGCCGGCCGACGGCCTGTCGCCCTATGGCCGCGCCTTCATCTCGCGCCTGTCCAGCCCCGAGCCGGCTGAACTGGTGTTCTCGCGGATTGGCGCGGACGTTGACGACTTCACCGGCGGGGCGCAGCAGCCGTTTGTCGAGAGCGGTTATCGCTCGTCGTCAGCTGAAAACGATCTTTACATCGTCCCGCGCACCACGTCGGGAACCGGCCCAGGCCTGACGCCGGAAGTGGAGCTTCCGCCCGAAGCGCCATTGTGGAGCTCGCTGATCGCCGCCAATGCATCGGCCTGTGATTATGCAGACTTCCTGACCACCTATCCCGACAGCGTCTATGCGCCGCTGGCGCGCACCAAGGCGGCCGACTGTCGCCGCGCCGCGCCGACGCCCGACCCGGTGACCCCAACGCCGACTCCGACGCCGCCTGCGCCCACTGTCGTGGACTATGCGGGCCAGCAGATTTCACTCTACTATCGCGACACCGACGCATCGCGCGGCGTGGCCAATGACATCCGCACCCGGCTGCGCGAGATCGGCATCGAGCCGGCGAACTTCGCCGTCATTGCCGGTGTCTGCGACCCCGGAAACGCGGGCGTCGAATACAACGTTGTGGACTACAAGTCTGAATGGTCCGGCACGCCGCGGCTGGACAAGCTGTTGTCGTCTCTCGCCGGCGTCGATGTTGCTCTGACGCCGCGCTCCAGCCCGTGGGGCCAGGGATCCGACGTCGTGATCGCTCTGTGCGGCATGGAAGAAAAGCGCACCGCCCCCGTGGCGCCGCCGTCCACCACCGCCCCAACTCGGCTCGGTGCGATGGACGTCGCCATCTACTATCGCGATACAGTGGGTTCAAAGGCCGTCGCTGACACCATCAAGGCGGGTTTTGAAGCCCTGGGAGCATCCGTTCCCAACTATGAGCCGATCTACTCCGTCTGCGACACCGACCGCGCCGACGCGCGTTTCAACATCATTGACTACCGGAGCGAATGGGCAGGTTCGGCCGAACTTGAAGCCCTGATCGGCGTCACCGATGACGCGTCGGTGCAGATCACGCCGCGCCTGACGACCTGGGAGGGCCAGAGCAGCGACGTGGTCGTTGCCCTCTGCGGGATGGATGAAACGGAAGGCGAGGTGCGCACCTCTGACCTGTCCAACACCATCTTGTCGATCTATCACCGCGACACGGATCGTTCGCGCGCCGTGACCGGTGAGTTGCAGCGCAAGCTTGCTGGCGTCGGCATCACGCCGCGCACGGTGGACGTGATCGCGGGCGTGTGCGACGCCGCCTCATCGACCATCAACTTCATGGACTATCTGCCCAGCGTGGCCGGCCGCGCGGGCCTGGATCAAATCATCAACGCCGTTCAGAGCGTTGGCGAACCGATCACGGCGCGCGAATCGTCCTGGTCAGCGCAGTCCAGCGAAATCGTGATTGCGCTGTGCGCCATGCCAGAATCCGACACCAGCAGCGCCGCTGAGGTCGGCACGGGCGCGGTGCCCGAAGTGGCGATCTATTATCGCGACACGCCCCGCTCCCGCGAGGTTGCCGGGCGCTTGCGCGACGAATTTGAAGCGATCGGCGCCTATGTGCCCTTCTATGAGGAAATCTATGGCGTGTGCGACGCAGGCTACGCCGACGCCTCGTTCAACATCGCCGACTTCCTGCCCGCCTGGTCGTCCAGTCGCTTCTTGACCCAGGCGCGTGAGGTTCTGGCCCGCAGCGGCCAGTCGATCCAGGTGCGCCAGTCCAATTGGGCCCCGCAATCGAGCGACATGGTGATCGCCCTGTGCGGCATGCCGGCCGATTCTGCAGGTGCGGCAACGGCAAGTTGGGGCGACAGCCAACCGGAGATCGCGATCTATTATCGCGACACCAACCGGTCGCGGCGCGCCGCAGACTCTATGAAGCGGGATTTGGAACGGCGCGGCTTAACCGTCGCGCGCTACGAACCCATCGCCGGCGTGTGCAATGTGGCCAGTTCCAACGTGAACTTCGCCGACTATAAGTCGAACTGGGCGGGAAGTGAGTTCCTGGACGAGATCGCGCAAGTCACCAGCTATGCTGACGTGCCGATCAATATCAGGCGCTCTGAATGGTCGGCTCAGTCGAGCGACCTCGTTATCGCCCTGTGCGGCATGCCTGAGTAGGCGACCTATTCAAGAGGCGCCGGGGAAGAGACACGGGCCAACGGACCCAGAGCCGTGGACCCAGAGCCATGGACCCAGAGCCATGGACACGGGCGCGCACGACCAAACGCAATGGTCTTGCGCGCCTGCTTGGCCAACGCGCCGGTCCAGCCTAGCTTCCCTGATCTTCAGCGCCTGATGCGCCAGCTTGCGGCGCGCGCCGTCTCCGGGAAGTCTGCATGGCTTACAAGTCTCTGCGCGAGTTCATGGCGCGATTGGAAGCAGACGGCGACCTGCGCCGGGTCGCCGCGCCGGTCTCCAGCCATCTGGAGATGACGGAAATCCAGTCCCGGCTGCTCGCCACCGGCGGACCGGCGGTTCTGTTTGAAAACCCCACCCACGCCGACGGGCGGGCAAGTGAGATGCCCGCCCTCGTTAATCTCTTTGGCACGGTGGAGCGGGTCGCGCGCGCGGTCACCATGGGCGACAAGGAGCGACGCACGGCCGCCGATCTGCGCGAGGTCGGCGAGCTTCTCGCCTTCCTGCGCCAGCCTGAGCCGCCGCGCGGCTTTAAGGACGCCTTAGAGCTGATGCCGCTGGCCAAGACGGTGATGGCCATGCGCCCATCCAGCGTCGGCCGCGCCCCGTGCCAAGAGGTGGTGCTGCAAGGCGGCGACATTGATCTCAATCGTCTGCCCATTCAGGGCTGCTGGCCCGGCGAGCCGGCGCCGCTGATCACCTGGCCGCTGATCGTCACCAAGGGCCCCTCACCTGCACGCGAGGACGACTTCAACCTTGGCATCTACCGCATGCAGCAGATCGGGCGCGACCGCACCATTATGCGCTGGCTCAAGCACCGCGGCGGGGCTCAACACTATCAGCGTTGGAAGAATCAGCGGCCCGAGCCCCTGCCCGCCGCCGCCGTCCTCGGCGCCGACCCTGGCACCATCCTGGCCGCTGTTACCCCGGTTCCCGACACCTTGTCGGAGTATCAGTTCGCCGGTCTCTTGCGCGGCAAGAAGGCGGAGCTTGTCGACTGCAAGACCGTTCCATTGAAGGTGCCAGCCGAAGCTGAGATCGTCCTGGAGGGCCATGTCCTGTTGGACGAGTACGCCGACGAAGGCCCCTATGGCGACCACACCGGCTATTACAATCAGGTTGAACGCTTTCCGGTGTTTCAGATCAGCGCCATCACCATGCGCCGCGATCCGATCTATCTGACCACCTTCACAGGCCGCCCGCCCGATGAGCCGTCGGTGCTGGGCGAGGCCCTCAATGAGGTGTTTATTCCGCTTATCCAGCAGCAGTTTCCGGAGATCACTGATTTCTGGCTGCCGCCCGAAGCGTGCTCGTATCGCATCGCCGTGATCACCATGAAGAAGGCCTACGCCGGCCACGCCAAGCGGGTGATGATGGGCGCCTGGTCGTACCTGCGCCAGTTCATGTACACCAAGTGGCTGATCGTCTTGGACGACGACATCAATGCGCGCGATTGGAAAGATGTGATGTGGGCCGTTTCAACCCGCATGGACCCAGTGCGCGACGTCACCATGATCGAAAACACGCCGATCGATTACCTGGACTTCGCCTCGCCAGTTTCGGGCCTCGGAGGCAAGATCGGGCTCGACGCGACCAACAAGTGGCCCGGCGAAACCACGCGCGAGTGGGGCGAGGAGCTGTCCATGGACGCCGCCACCAAGGCCCGCGTCGACGCCATGTGGAACGATCTGGGCCTAAGCTAGCTGTGCGCGGGCGCGAGGGGGGCGGTCCCCCCCTGCGCCTATTCTTCGCCGCCGAGCGCGGCGACGACAGAGTCCATGGCTGCGCGACGCCCCTGCGGCGACAGCCAGTGGGTGTCGCCAACAAAGACGCGCGGTTCGGGCGTGTGGCCCGCCTCTTCCAAGAACACCGTACCGCGCGCCATCCATTCCAGCGGCACGCGCGGATCGCCTTCCATGTGCAGGATGTTGAGCGTCACCGGATGAGCCGGATCGGCGTCGCAGGCCGTGTCCACCACGCCGCCCATGACCACCGCAGCCGTCACGGCGTCCGCGTCGCACGTCGCCGCATTGACGGCCACGCCGCCGCCCTGGCTAAAGCCGACCAGCACCACGCGCCCGTCCGGCACGCCCAAGATCGCCTGCGCGTCTGAGATCAGCTGCGAGACCCAAACGCGCGCCGCTTCGCGGCTTGCTTCAGCCTCTCCGCCGGCAAATTCAAACCAGGTGAAGGCCGGGCGGTCGCTGGGGCCCGTGTCCATCGCCGTTGGCGCGTTGGGATAGAGGAAGGCGGCCGACGGCAGGCGCTCAGACAGGGCCTCAGCCATGTCCTCAAAGTCAGCGCCGTTGGAGCCAAAGCCGTGCAGGAACACCACCAAGGCGTCGGCCGGGGCGACCGCGTCGCGCCCGGCATGGCCCAGATCACTGACGCTGCCGCGCACGACCGGCTGAGGGTCGGCGCAGGCGCTGGCCACACAGAGCGCGAGACCAAGCGCGGCAACCCGCCCAACGTCTGCCCGCCAAGCGCCCCGCATCAGGGTGTGCGTCCACGCCATCTCAGTGCCCTTCAAAATAGGTGAACTCGACCGAGTCAAAGGTGGTCCCGGCCACGGACATCCGTCCGCGCGCCACCGTGGCGTCGCCATAGCGCAGGTCGGCGCGATAGAGCGCGTCAACGTCCCATGTCCCTTCGAACATCACCAGCCCGTCCAGTTCTGGCGACGCGCCCAGCCACGTCATGCCCTCCGGTGTCACCGAATAGACATGCGGGCTGACGACAAACGAGTCTTCATAGTAGATGCCCACCTCGCCAATCCCCGACGGGCCGTCAAGATTTCGGAAGCCGAACTGGATGAACGAGTATTCCCCCGCCTGCCTCACCATGGGGCCGTCCTCGCCCTCCTCCTCCCACGGCATGGGCATGGCGAAGCTGCTGAACGTGTAGACGACGGTCTCCTCCCCACGCCGAGTTTCCACGGCCACGTCGTTCTTGGGCATGTAGTAGCCCGAGAGGCCGTCATAGCCGAGGCGCTCAGGATGCTGGCTGGATTGCGCGCTCGGCGGCGCCTCGGAGAAGAAGTCGAGCGCGGTGTTCCAATCGCGCTCGATAATCTCTGTAGCGCTTGGGCCCGATTCTGGTTCGGGCTCTGATTGTGGCTCGGGCTCGGGCTCGGGCGTTGCCTCTGTCGCGTCTGAGGCGCTCAGTTCGCCGCTTTCCGGCGCAGCTTGGCTTGCCTCTGCGGACGCCTCTGAAGGCGTGTAGGGGGTCGGATTGGGACCGCGCGCGGCCGTCGTCTCAGCTGCGGACGTGTCGCTCTGATTGGGCGCGCTGCAGGCGCCAACCAGCGACAGGGCGGCGCAGCTGGCCAAGAGGGCGTGAACTCGCGTCATCTCAATCTCTCAATTGCCATCAAGGTGTCGGGTCATCTTGGCATGTTGAGACGGCGGCGAAAACGGGCTTGCCCGGCGCGCGCGCCTCGGTCCAGGCTGGACTGCCCCGCAGCGAACCGGAAACACGCGCCCCATGACCATCCTGACGCCTGTGCTCGCCCTCATTGTCTGGACCCTGGTGGTGTGGAGCATCATGTATGCGCGCCGCATCCCGGCCATGCGCGCTGCTGGCATCGCGCCGCAGGCGGGCCAGCATCCCGGCGCGTTCAACACCCTGCCCACCGGCGTGCGCGCCGCCGCCGACAATCACAATCACCTGCACGAACAGCCGACCCTGTTTTACGCTCTGGTGGTCTACAGCCACTTGGTGGGGGTCGCCGACCCGCTCAACATCGCCTTGGCTTGGGCCTATGTCGGCGTCCGCGTGCTGCATTCGCTGGTGCAAATGAGCATCAATGTTGTCGTCATCCGCTTCAGCCTGTTTGCAGTTGGCACGTTCATCTTGATGGCAATCGCCGCGCGAAACGTTCTCGCACTGGCCGCCTCCGCCTAGCGCGCTCACCTCAGCTAACCCTCACTCACGCTAGAAAGGCCGCCGCATGTCCGATCTTGCACTTGTCGACACCCAGGACGGGGTGCGCACCATCGCGATGAACCGCCCCGAGGCGCTGAACGCCTTCACGCCCGATCTGTTGGACGCGCTCATCGCCGCCTTCACCGACGCGGCAAGCGACCCGGGCGTGCGCGTGGTCGTGGTGTCCGGCGCAGGGCGGGCGTTTTCCGCCGGCGTTGACCTGAAGGTTTTGCAATCGGCCAGCCCGGTCGCGGGACGTTTGGCCGGCGTCTATGAAGGACGCGACGAGGCGACCATTGCAGCGCTGCGCGCCATTCCAGTGCCGGTGATCGCGAAGGTGCATGGCGCCTGCTTTACCGGGGCCTTGGAAATGGCCCTACACTGCGACCTTCTTTATACGGTGCAAAGCGCCAAGTTTGGCGACACTCACGCCGCCTTCGCCATCCGCCCCACCTGGGGCATGAGCCAGAATCTGCCGCTGGCGGTCGGGCTGCGCCGCGCCAAGGAACTGGCCTACACGGCGCGCATGTTCTCTGGCGCCGAGGCCGAGCGCTATGGCCTGGCGCTGGAGGCTGCGCCTGACGCGGCCGCCCTGGACGCCTTGGTGACCGAACGCGCCGGAGCCATTGCCGCGGCCGACCGCGAGACCGTGATCGCCTATAAGGCGTTGCACCGCATGCACGAAGACCGCCTCATCGGCGACGCGCTGGCAGCCGAGGTCGAAGCCGACTTTCCCGCCATCACGGCGACGGCCGCGCGCTTGGCGCGCTTTAAGTCAAGCTAGCCTTCCTCCCGGCCGCCCATTCGCCCCCGACCTCACGAGACCCGCAAGGCCCCTCATGACCCCCTCAAGCGCGCCCCCCAACTCCAACCCGCCGGACGCCGTCACCACCATTCACGTGGTCTCTGATTTCGTCTGTCCTTGGTGCTGGCTCGGCAAGCGGCGCCTCGACGCGGCCTTGGCTGCGCACGCCGCCGCACCAGCTGGCGCGCCGGGCGGCGCGCAGGGTGACGACACCGTCGTGGTCCATTGGGCCCCGTTTGAACTCGACCCCGAGGTCGCGCAGGGCGGTGTTCCTTACAAAGACTACATGCGCGCCAAGGTGACCCCGCAGACCGCCGACCGCTGGGCGCAAATGCGCACCCACCTTGAACAGCTCGGCGCGCAGGCGGGTCTGGCGTTTGATTTTGACGCCCTCACCGTGCGTCCCAACACTTTGGACGCGCACCGCGTGATGCGCTGGGCGGCGGGTCAGGGCTGTGAGAGCGATCTGGCCGAGCGCCTCTTTCACGCCTACTTCGCCGACCACCGCGACATCGGCAGCCACGACGTTCTGGCCGACCTTTCAACGCAGGCTGGGCTTGACGGCGCGCTGGTGGCTGAACTGTTGGCGACCGACCGCGATCGCGACGCCGTGTGGGCCGAGGAGGCGCACATTCGCGCCTTGGGCGTGCGCGGCGTGCCAACCTACATTCGCAACGCCGAACAGGCGCTCGTCGGCGCCCAGGAGGTGGCCGACCTTGGCCGCTTTCTCGCCGGCGCCCCAGTTGCGCCCCACTAGTGGGTACGCCGCGCAGGACGCCAACCTTTGATCGCGGCGTCGCTCGACCTTGGCCGCCGCGCGCGCTATGTGCACTCTAGGTGTCGATAGTTTGGCGGCCCGCGAGCGCGCCGCGCCCTTTTTGAAGGACAAGGTCCCGTGCTGCCTGACGTGTTAAAAAACCGCCTCTCCGTGCCCGTAGTTGGCGCGCCGCTCTTTATCGTGTCGAACCCGGATCTGGTGATTGCCCAGTGCAAGGCCGGCGTCGTCGGCTCGTTTCCCGCGCTCAACGCCCGGCCGGCCGAACGTCTCGACGACTGGTTGTCGGAAATCTCAGAGGCGTTGGCGGAACACGATCGGGCCCACCCTGACCGGCCGTCGGCGCCGTTCGCGGTCAATCAAATCGTGCATCGCTCGAACGATCGGCTCGAACACGACATGGAAATGTGCGTCAAGCACAAGGTGCCGATCGTCATCACCTCGCTGGGCGCGCGCAAGGACATCAACGACGCGGTCCATTCTTATGGCGGCGTGGTGTGGCACGACGTGATCAACCAGACCTTCGCGCGCAAGGCGATTGAGAAAGGGGCCGACGGCCTGATCGCTGTCGCCGCGGGCGCAGGGGGGCACGCCGGCGCCTTGTCGCCATTTGCCATGATCCAAGACATCCGGTCCTGGTTTGACGGCCCTTTGCTGTGCTCGGGGTGCATCTCGACCGGCGGCGCGGTTCTGGCCGCTCAGGCCATGGGTGCTGATCTGGCCTACATCGGCTCGGCCTTCATCGCGACCCGAGAAGCCAACGCAAGCGAGGCCTACAAGCAGGCCATCGTCGACGGGACCTCAGAGGACATCGTCTACACCAACCTGTTCACCGGCGTGCACGGCAACTACCTCAAGCCCTCCATCGTGGCGGCGGGCCTTGACCCGGACAATCTGCCCGAGAGCGACCCTTCGGCGATGAATTTCGGTTCGGGCGGCAACACGGCGGCCAAGGCGTGGAAAGACATCTGGGGCTGCGGGCAAGGCATTGGCGCCATTCACAGCGCCCCGCCGGCGGGCGAGTATGTCGCGCGCCTGGTGGCTGAATATGAAGCCGCCCGCGCCAAGCTTGCCTAGCCGCTGACAATTCGGCGCGCTGCAAGCGGACGCGCACTTGATTAGGGGCCGCACGCCCCGGTAAGACCGGGCGCGCACGGGTTCCTTCGTGCGCCGTCTAGGAGGTCTTATGCCCGATCGTCAGCTTCTCCACCTTGTTGTTGGCGGCGAACTCAAAGCGCTCGACCGCATCGAGTTCAAAGACCTCAAGGCGGTCGACTTTGTCGGCGCGTTTGACAGCTATGAGGCGGCCCGTGACGCCTGGAAGGCGGCCGCCCAGCGCACCGTGGACAATGCGCACATGCGCTACTTTGTGATCCACGCCCACAAGTTGCTCGATCCCTCTTCCGATCACGACGAGGACGCGCACCAAGACCAGGACGGGCCGACCTCCTGAGCGACACCCCAGCGCCCAACGCCTCGCCCGCGCCGATCGACCCCGCGCCGGCGTCGCCGCCGTCCACCCAGGCTCTGGCGGCGCGTCTGTGGCGCGTGTCGGTGTCCAAGCGCAAGCCCGCCGCTCTGGGCGCCCTGGCCTTGATGACGCTCGTGGCGCTGGTCAATGGCAGCCAAGCGCTGGTGATCGAATGGGTGGGGCGACTTTTGGAAAACACCGGCGTTGCGACCGCCACGAGCAGCCTGGTGCTGGCCGCTGGCGCAGTGATCGGCGTTGGCGTCGTCAAGGGCGGCGCGCTCTATGCTCAGGTCGTGGCCACCCAGCGCCTCGCGTTTCGCATCATCCAAGATCTCCAGCGGGCCATGTATCAAAGTCTGCTGCACGCTGATTTTGCACGCATCTCCGGCGACGCGCCCGGCGCGCTGACGGCCCGCTTCACCAGCGACGTGGAGAGGGTGCGCGAAGGCGTGACCCGCAGCGCCACAAATCTCGGCCGTGATCTCCTCACCGTGATCGTGATGATCGGCGTGATGATCTATCTGGACCCGCTTCTGACCTTGCTGGTGGTCGGGGTCTATCCCCTGATCTTTCAGCCGGTTCTGCTGGTCGGTCGCCGGGTGCGGCGCGCCTCAACCAAGGCGCAAGAAGAAATGGGCGGGCTGGCCTCGTTTCTGTCAGAGAGCTTCTCAGGTGCGCGGCTGATTAAGGCCTACGGCCTGGAGCGTGATCGCGGGGCGCAGGCCGAGGCGGCGTTCGAGCGCCGGTTTGAGTTGTCCACCCGGATCGCGCGCGGCCGGGCAAGCGTGGAGCCCTTGCTTGAAGCCGTGGGGGCGGCCGCATTCGCCGGCGTGGTGGCGTTCGCCGCCTGGCGGGTTGGCAACGGCGGTTTTCCCGTTTCGAAGATCTTGGGCTTCATTGCCGCTCTGGCCATTCTTGCCCCGGCGGCGCGGGCCATCGGCACCCTAAACCCGGTGATTCAAGAAGGACTAGCGGCGCTGGCGCGGGTGTTCGCCGTGCTTGATGAGACGCCGGCGATCGTCTCTCGCCCTGGCGCGCCGGACATTCACGTCACCGACGGGCGGGTGGAACTGCGCGACGTCTCGTTTGACTATCCCGATGGAACACCTGCCCTGTCGGGTGTGTCGATGGTCGCCGAGCCGGGTCAAACAACGGCGCTGGTCGGCCCGTCCGGCGGCGGCAAGTCGACGGTCATGAACCTCATACCACGCCTGTTTGACCCCACCAGCGGCGCGGTCTTGATTGATGGCGTCCCGCTCACAGACGTGACGGTCGACAGCGTGCGCGCCGCCATTGCGCTGGTGAGCCAGGACGCGATCTTATTCGACGACACCGTGCGCGCCAATGTGGCCTTCGGGGCGCCCGAGGCGGACGACGCGGCCATCTGGTCGGCGCTCGACCAGGCCGCCGCGCGCGACTTTGTTGAAGCGCTGCCTGGCGGGCTTGATGCGCGGGTCGGACCGGGCGGGTCTCGATTTTCCGGCGGGCAGCGCCAGCGCATCGCCCTGGCGCGCGCTGTGGTGCGCAACGCCCCGATCCTCCTTCTCGATGAGCCGACAAGCGCGCTCGACGCCCAGAGCGAGGCGCACATTCAAGCCGCGCTGGACCGGGTCAGCGCCGGACGCACCACCATCGTCATCGCGCACCGTCTGGCCACCGTGCGCCGCGCTGACAAAATCTGCGTGTTTGAAGGCGGCCGCATCGTGGAAACGGGCGATGACGCCAGCTTGCGCGCGACGCCCGATGGCCTCTACGCGCGCCTGCGCGCGCTTCAATTCACCGAAGCTGAAGCTCCCGCCGATCAGGGCGCGCCCCCGGAGCCTGACGCTCGAAACTGATCGGTCGATGAGAGCCCCTTTCGGCCGTTCGGCTGCTTGGCGTCGATCTCGCTCACGGGGCGGCGTCGGCGGGCGTCCAGATCGCCAATTCGTTGCCGCCGGGATCAAGGAAGTGGAAGCGCCTACCGCCGGGAAAATCGACGTGTCCGAAGGCCGTCGAACCGGCTTCCTCGACGACCGCCTGGCTGGCGGCAAGATCGTCTGAGTACAAGATGACCACGGCGGCGCCGCGCGGCGCAGGCTCGGCGGCGCGGTACAGCCCCCCGTCCAAACCCGCGTCGACAAAGGCGGCGTAATCGGGGCCATAGTCCTCGAACGCCCAACCAAACGCCCTGGTGTAGAACGCTTTTGAAGCCGCCATATTCATGGCGGGAAGTTCAACATAATCGATCTTGTGATGTGCGCGGGCCATCGGTTCCCTCTAGAAAGTTCTTGTTATGTTCCTTAGCCTCTCTTTGATTGCATCGTCAAGCGCACGCAAAGTCGTTCCCGTCACGCGCGCCAGCTTGGCCGCGTGCGCCGTCACCGTTGCCGGCGCCCTGTCCGCGCCGGCCACGGCCATTGACCTTTATACGCCGTCGGCCTGCCTGCCTGCGCCCGCCGTCTTGTCCGATGACCCCGCCGCCCTGACCCCGGGCAAGCTCGCCTTCCTGGCCGGTCTTGAGCTGAAGGGCTCTGGTGTCGGGCTTGGCGGTGTTTCAGGGCTCGATCCGTTTGAGCACAGCACGTCTCGTGTTGAGCTTGCCGCGGTCACCGACGACGGACATCTCCTCGCGGTGCGGCTTGAGTTGGACGAGCGCCAACATGCGGTCGACGCGGCCTGTTTCCACGCGCCGATCCTTGGACCAAACGACAAGCCCCTGCGCGGCAAGCGCGATTCAGACGCTGAAGGCATCGCCGCGTCGCCTCAGGGGGATCACTACATCGTCTTTGAGCGTCGCCATCGGATCGAACGTCTGCACAACGGCGACGGCGGCATGCAGGAAGGCCCGGCTCTCGCGGGCCTTGACCGCTTGCGTTCCAACCAGGCGCTGGAAGCCATCGCGATCTTCGATGACGGACTGATGCTGGTGGGGGCCGAAACACCCAACGCCCGCCTTCAACCTCATCCGGTGTGGCGTCTTCAGCCTGACCCTGACGCGCCCAGCGGCTACAGCGACGCCGGGCCGGCCGCGTTTAAGCTCGCAGGCGAAGTGGGGTACGGCCTCACCGGATTTGCCCCCACGCCGGCTGGAAATCTGATGACGCTGGAGCGATTTTGGACGCCCGCGACCGGGGCGCGGATCAAGGTGGGCTGGATTTCAGGCGCTGACGCGCGCACCGCCACCGGCCTGGTGGCGCCCCACACGGTGGCGCGGCTTGATCGCGAAAGCGGTCACGCGGTGGACAATTTTGAAGGTCTGGCTGCGACGCCGGCGGATGACGGATCGGTGCACGTCTGGATGGTCTCCGACAATAACTTCAACCCGGCCCAGCGCACCCTCATCTATCAGTTTGCGTTCGACGAAGCCGCCTTCATGCGCGAACTTGGCCTGGAGCCGGCAACGCCAGACGCCCCAGAAGCGTCGCCGGAGCCGAACTGAAACCTGCGGCGTCTCAGTATGACGCCGCGTCTGACACCTGCCGGCCGTCATAAACGATGTCGCCGTCGACGACGGTCATCACCGCACGCTGCTTAGGGATGTCGGCGACCGGAATGGACATCAGATCGCCCGAGAAGGCGCTCAGGTCGGCGCGCATGCCCGGCGCGATGACGCCCAGATCTCCCTCCTGGAAGCTGGCGTAGGCCGGCCAGACGGTAAACATCTTCAAAGCGTCCTCGCGCGACACCGCCTCAGACGCGCCCCAGTGCGGGCCCTGAAACCCGGACAAGTCGGCGCGGGCGACGGCGGCGTAGAACTCGATCAGCGGATCGCCGCGCTCAACCGGCGCGTCTGAACCGCCAGCGACCACGGCGCCCGCCTGGATCAGGCTGCGCCATGCATAGGCGCCGGCCAGGCGGTCCGGCCCCAGACGATCTTTGGCGAAGTGGAGATCGCCGATGGCGTGCGATGGCTGCATGCTGGCGATCACGCCCAGTTCGGCAAAGCGCGGAATGTCTGCGACATCGAGAATCTGGGCGTGCTCGATGCGCCAGCGCGGCTGCGGCAAGGCGCGCTCGGTCTCCGGTACTCGCGCAAACGCCGTTTCCATCCAATCCAGCGCCAGCGTGTTGCCCCGATCGCCGATGGCGTGAACGTTCATCTGAACGCCTGACCGCAAGGCTGCGTCGAACAAGGTTGCCGCCTCCTCCTCAGTCATCGTCAACACGCCGGACGTGTCCGGGCGGTCAGCGTAGGGCGCGGCCAGCGCCGCTCCGCGAGAGCCCAGCGCACCATCGACGTAGACCTTGACGCCGCGGGTGGTGATGCGCCCATCGCCGCCCACCCGCGGACCGGTGGCAAAGAGCGCCTCAGCGCCGCCTGGGTTGACGGCGTTGACGACGCGCAAGCTGACGTCGCCGCGGCTGGCGAGGTCCTCCAGGCGCCGCGTGTCTTGCGGGTCGACGGACATGCTGTGCACGCCCGTCCAGCCCAGGCGGGTGTAAATGTCTGCGCCAAGGGTCAAGATGGCGTCGCGCGCCTGGCCTTCGGGCGCGCGTTCCAGCGCCAGCACCGGTTCCATGGCCGTGTCGATCAAGACGCCCGTTGCCCGGCCCGCCGCATCGCGTTCAATCTTGCCGCCGTCCGGATCGGCCGCGTCGCCATCGACGCCGGCGGCCGCCAAGGCGCGCGAGTTTGCAACCAGGGCGTGACCGTCTGCGCGCACCAGGAACACGGGCGTGTCTGGTGCAACGGCGTCCAGGTCGTCGCGGGTCGGCATGCGCCCTTCGGGCCAGTGGGTCTCGATCCAGCCGCGCCCGACAACGAGGTCGGTTGCGCCCTGCACTTCAGCTTCGAGCCGGGTGACCAGTTCAGCCAGAGAGGCCACGCCTTCAAGGTTCAGTGTCACTTCGCGTGCGCCAATGCCAAAGAGATGCGCGTGCGCGTCGACAAAGCCTGGGAACAGCGCCGCTTGGCCGAGATCAACCCGCTCGGTGGCGGGCCCGGCGTGGCGGGCGACGTCCGCGCGCGCTCCGACCGCAAGGATGCGTCCGTCGCGCACGGCGACGGCTTGGGCGCGTGGGTTCGCCGGGTCGCCGGTGTGCACGATGGCGGCGGTAAAGATGGTGTCAGCCGAAGGGCCTGCGACCCGGCCGCCTCGTTCCCAGGCCGCGCAGGCGCTCAGAACCAACGCCGCAGCCGCGATCAGGCTAAAGCTGGATAGCAGGGGTCTGGTTGCAAGACCGGTCCGATGGCGTTGCGCGTGCAGCATGGCCTGAGGCTCCCCAGCGGCGACCCTTTGCGGGTGATGCGCCAGGGTGGCGGGCCGGGCCTTGGCTGGTCAAGCCGAAGCTGAGACGGTGTCCATCGCTCTGGCGCAGCACTGCGGCGCACGCATCAAGGCGCGCCCGGGCGCCGACCGAGCGGCGCGTGTCCTTAAGAGCAACCAGGCGGGTGCTAGGCAGACGCTTCGGGTGCGGGGGCTTCGGGCGCGGGAGCGTCTGACGGCGTCGCCAGCTTCTTCACCAGCGCCTTCTTGATCTTGGCCGCGCGGGCCGACAGGGCTGCATCGTCGCTGCGCAACAAGAAGCCGTCCAGGCCGCCGCGATGGTCCACCGTGCGCAACGCGCTAGCGGTGATGCGCAGCTGATAGGACTGGCCCAGCGCGTCCGAGGTCAGGGTGACATCGCACAAGTTGGGCAGGAACCGGCGCTTGGTTCTGCGGTTGGAGTGGGAGACATTGTTGCCCACCATCGGCCCAGTGCCGGTCAATTCGCAGCGGCGCGCCATCGTTTTTGTCCTTGCCACGCGGGGGAGCGCTTGCCGGCCCGCCCCGTCCTGTCGTTGAAAACCGTTTGCGCGCGCCGCCTCAGGCGCGCACGAAGCCTGGTCGTCTAACGGAGCAAGGCGGTCAGGTCAACCAGAACGCCTGCACGCCCCAGCGCAGACAACCTCAGTTGTCGCCACATTCCGGGCGCCATGTGAGAGGAAGGTCTGGCACTGTTGCATCTCTGCGCACGCGAACTGAGCGCACGCCCCACCCGCCGCACGCCCGGCGCAAGTCAAAGAGGCCGCCCATGCCCGCCACATGCTCACCCCCTCAGCGCCGCTCCTCGTCGGTCTCAGGCCTGGCCTTGGGCGCCGTCATCACATGCCTTGTGGTCAGCACCGCAGCGGCGCCGGGCGCACAGGCCGACTTCACAGCCTTGTCCGCCGACCCCGAGGCCCAGACCCTTCGGGTGCTTTACAATGGGTACTTCGGCGCGTTTCGGATCATGAAGGTGTCCCTCGACACCGCAGAGAAAGACGATGTCTATGGGTCGTCGGCGGTGTTTCGCTCGGCCGGGATCGCTGGCTTTTTTAAGGACACCGAGATTCACGCCTCGGCGGCCGGCGAAAAAACCGCCGGCGGGCTAAAGCCTGCGCTCTACACCCACCACAATCTAAAGAGCAAAAAAGACCGCCGCATCCGCATCGACTTCAACGCCGGCTTGCCGGTGTCGACGGTCACGCCGCCGTTTGGCTCCATGGGCCAGCCGCCGGCCAGTGACGCCCAGCGCCTGGGCGCGTTTGACCCCATCAGCGGCTTTCTTTCAATGATGATGAGGCCGACCCAGGCGCCATGCTCGGGCGTCGTGCCGATGTTTGATGGCAAGCAGCGCTATGACCTGCGATTTGAGGCCATGGGCGAGGAAGACATTGACGTGCGCGGCTACGAGGGCGCGGCGCTGCGGTGTCACGCCTTCTATGAGCCGATTGCCGGGTTCGATCCTGAAGATCTGGCTGAACCGGAGGTCTACGCCAAGCCAATTGAGATGTGGTTTGCCAACGTGGGCGAAGGTCTGCACGTGCCCGTGCGGTTCGTTGCGCGCATGCAGGGCGTGCGGGTGCGCGTGGAAGCCAAGACCATTCAGCGCGGCTAAGTCGTTGCGCGGGCATCTGGGCGCCGCGTGGCTTGCGTTGGGGCTTGTCGCCCTTGTAGCGACGCCGGTCCTGGCGCACGCGGACGTGGATCACGTTGAGGTTAAGGCGCCGCACGCCGACGCCTGGTCCACCGGCGTATCCATCGCTGAGGACCGAGGTACTGATGGCCTTGGTGCAGAGGGCCCCATTGCAGAGGGCCTTAGCGCCAAGAGTTCGGCCGCCGACGGCTGGGTCACCACCCGGATCGTGCTCAATGGCCGCATCTTGGGCGTGCGCGTGGCCAAGGCGGACTTGTACGTCTCTGCACGTTCAGATGCCTGGCGGGCGCGCGCCGTGTTTCGCACCACCGGTCTTGCCGGCTTTGTCGCCCAATCGCGGCTCGAAGCTCAGGCGAGCGGACCGCGTGCGACCGACGTGCGCAGCGCAGACTATGGTCATGTTGAGGAGATCCGCGACAAGGTGCGCACCGTCACCCTCACCCGCGCAGCAGGCGGCGCGCGCGCGCCGGTTGCAGTAGAGGTCTCCCCGCCGTTTTCCAATCTCGGCGATCCGCCCGCCAGCGCCAGCCAGATCGCCGAGGCGCTTGATCCGCTGGCGGCCCTGGCGGCGATCAGCCTGGACGGCGGCGACGCGCCGTGCGCGCGCGACGTGGAGGTGTTCGACAGCCGGCGGCGCTACACCCTGGCGTTTCGTCCCGCCGGGCGCGAGGAGGTGACCACGCCCGCCTATTCCGGGCCCGCGCACGTGTGCTCAGTCCTCTATGTCCCGGTGGCGGGATTTGACGCAGAAGACATGGCCCAGCCAGAGGTTTACGCTGCGCCCGTCACGGTGTGGTTGGCCGATCTGCCCACAGGGCGCACGCCCATTGTGCGCGTGGCCGCATCTGTGCGTCAGGGGCCCGTGACCTTGCCGGTCGGGCTTCGGGCAACCATTGTCTCGACTGAAGTCAGCGCAACGCGCCCGCGCTAGCCAGGCCGCGATCGCGGCTTGCGTACAGGCGGACAAGGGGGCCAGGGAGCTTGCGATGAGCCAGATCGACCCGCGCGACCGCATCGTCACCGCCGTACTGGGCCCCACCAACACGGGCAAGACGCGCCTGGCCATTGATCGGATGCTGGGGCACGCCAGCGGCGCCATTGGCCTGCCGCTGCGGCTCCTGGCGCGCGAGGTCTATGACCGGTGCGTGGAGATCAAAGGCCCCAACCAGGTTTCGCTTTTGACCGGCGAAGAAAAGATCGCGCCGCCGGGCGCGCGCTATCACGTGTGCACGGTTGAAGCGATGCCGTCGGACCTGGACGTGGCCTTCGTCGCCATTGATGAGATTCAGCTGGCCAGCGACCCTGAGCGCGGCCACGTGTTCACGGACCGGCTGCTGCATGCGCGCGGACGGGCTGAAACCATGTTGCTGGGCGCGCAAACCATGCGCGGCGTGGTGCGCCGACTGGTCCCCGACGCCGTGTTTGAAACGCGCGAGCGCTTCTCGGTGCTCACGCACACGGGCGCGGCCCGGCTCGGCGCCCTGCCCAAGCGCTCCGCCGTCGTCGCCTTCTCAGCCCAAGAGGTCTACGCCATCGCCGAATTGATGCGGCGGCGCAGCACCGGGGCTGCGGTGGTAATGGGCGCGCTCAGTCCGCGCACGCGCAACGCGCAGGTGGAGCTTTATCAGTCCGGAGAAGTGGACACCCTGGTGGCGACCGACGCCATCGGGATGGGCTTGAATATGGATGTCGACCATGTCGCCTTTGCCCGGCTGGTCAAATTCGACGGTCGCCGCCGGCGCGGCTTGCGCCCTGAGGAAATCGGCCAAATCGCGGGCCGCGCCGGGCGGTTTCGCAATGACGGGACCTTTGGCGTGACAGCCGATTGTCCGGTGATCTCCGAGGCCGTCGCTGCGCGCGTCGAGCAGCACGCCTTTCACAGCGTCGGCCATGTCCAGTGGCGATCGAGCGCGCTCGATTTTTCCTCTCTCGACGATCTGCGCGACAGCCTGAACGTTGCCCCGCGCAGCCCAGTTCTGCGACGCACCCGCGACGCCGTCGACGAGGCGGTCTTTGACGTCTTGTGCGATCAAGAAGACTTGACCCGCCGCGCCACCGATCGCGCCGGCGTGGCGCGGCTCTGGAGCGCCTGCCAGCTGCCCGATTTTCGTCAGGCGACGCTGGATCAGCACGTGCGTCTGGCGGCCACGTTCGCGTCCTACCTCTTGAGCGACGCCGGCTGCGCGCCAGAGGACTGGATCGCCTCCAGCGTGCGCGCGATGGACGACACGGTCGGCGAGGTCGACGCTCTGGCGGCGCGCCTGGCGTTTGTGCGCACCTGGACCTACGCGGCCAATCGACCCGACTGGCTGGAGAACGCCGCCCACTGGCGCGGGGTGACCCGCGACATCGAAGACCGCCTGTCCGACGCGCTGCACGAACGTCTGATCGAGCGCTACGTTGATCGCCGCACCAGTGCGCTGATGCGGGGCATGAAGGAACGCGACGGCCTGGTGGCCAAGGTCGCCGATGACGGTGAAGTCCGGGTTGCCGGCCATCGTGTCGGGGTGCTGCATGGGCTCACCTTTGCGCCTGAAACGACCCCGGTCGCCCGCGAATCCAAGGCCTTGAAGGCGGCCGCCGTGCGCGCCCTCGCGCCGGTGATCAACGCCCGCCTGGGCGCTCTGTGCCGGGCCGAAGACGCGGCCTTCGCGCTCAGCGACGAGGGGGTGGTGACCTGGAACGCCGCCCCTGTGGCGCGTCTGGTGTCAGGACCGCATGTCTTGCGTCCGGGCGTCAGCCTCATCGGCGGCGAAATCGGCGCGGCGGCGTCACGCGCCCGCGCCGAGGCGCGTCCCGCAGCAAGCCGCCTCTTGTCGCTGCTGATCGGCCTGACGCCCGAAGGC
>CAYGQB010000027.1:0-23647 GCA_964351895.1 uncultured Caulobacterales bacterium | reverse complement strand
CTTCTTCAGGCTCGACCTCGGCGCGCTCCAGGCATGCTGCATAGCGCGCCTTCTCAATGGCCTGCCACTCAGCCTCAGTGGTTTGCGCATGCGCAGGCGCCAGGACGCTGGCGGCCAGGGCGAGAGCCAAAACGGGGGTGCAGGCTGCGGCGCGTACGCGCGAGATGGGGGTGCGCGAGGCGTATTGCTCAGTCATGATGGTCTCCGCGACCGAGAAAAAAGGGGTCGTTTGCGGGCCGCACCCTACGGTGCGGCGCAACATGGCTCAATGCGAGGACTGTGACGCGATGCGGCTGGTGTGCGTGGGCCTGGGCTATTCGGCGCGAAGGCTGGTCAAGCGTGTCCCAAACGCCACGGTTTGGGGAACGCGCCGCCAGGTTCCAGAAGGGGACCGCGCTCCCATCGACTCATCCGGCGCGACGCTCTTGGCGTTTGACGCCAAGGCGCCGGAGAGCGCGCAGGTGAGCGCGGCGCTTGGCGAGGCCCTGGACGCGGCAAGCCACGTCCTGATCAGCATACCCGCAGAGCGCGGCGGCTGCCCGGCCTATCGCGCTCTGGGCGACAGGCTGAAGGGACGTGGGGCCTGGATTGGATATCTCTCGACCACCGGCGTCTATGGCGATCGCGGCGGAGCCTGGGTCAGCGAACGCGACGCGCCGACACCAGACACGGCGCGCGGGCGTGATCGGCTTGCCGCTGAAAACCAGTGGCGCGGCGCGGGCCTGGACGCGCACGTCTTTCGACTGGGCGGGATCTACGGGCCGGGACGATCAGTCCTGGACAAGGTGCGGGCGGGTGAAGCGCCGGTGGAGGCCCCGGGCCATGTCTTCAATCGCATCCACGTCAACGATATTGCCGGCGCCTTGGAGGCGGCGATGTTGCGGCCGGCGCCGGGAAGCATTGTCAACCTGGTGGACGACCGCCCGACCGGCCAGCCGCCGCTCTACGCCTATGCCGCAACGCTGCTTCAGCGCCCGGCGGCCGCGCCGGTAAGCTTGGAGGCGGCCGACTTGTCGCCAATGGGGCGCTCGTTCTTCGCCGCCAACCGCCGAGTACTGAACGCGCGCGCCAAGGCGCTGTTCGGCTGGCGGCTGACCTGTCCCAGCTATCGCGAGGGCCTGGACGCTTGCCTCGCCGAGGAAGAAGACAACGCCGCGCAGGAGGCCCAGCCCTAAGCCGAAGCCTCCGCTTCAACTTGCGCGCACAGGTCGGCGACCAGGGCCTCCAGGCGTTGCATGTCGGCGGGCTCAGACAGACGATGATCGCCGCCCTTGACCAGGGTGAAGGTGACATCTTGGCTGTCCAACAGGTCGACCAGCGCCAGGCCGTGGCGCCACGGCACGGACTCGTCCTGATCGCCGTGCACAATGCGCACTGGCGCGGTGACGGGAATGGACGGGGCGTCCATAAGCAGGTGGGCGCGGCCATCCTCGATCAGCCGCAACGTCACCGCCTGTCCTTGAGGATCATACGCGCTGGGGCGCATCCACACGCCGTCTCGGGTCAGCGTGTCACGAATGGCGGCGTCGAACTGGTCCCACATCAGGCGTTCGGTGAAATCGGGCGCTGGCGCGATCAAGACCAGACCTGCCGCCCTGTCCGGGCGCGCCAGTGCCGCCAGGAGGGCCAGCCAGGCCCCCATGGACGAGCCGATCAGCACCAGCGGCCCAGGCCCGCAGTCGTCGATCACCGCCAGGCTGTCGTCCAGCCAGTCACTCACGACACCGTCTTCAAAGCGTCCCGACGACACGCCGTGGCCCGAATAGTCAAAGCGCTCGCAGCCGCGCCCTGTGGCGTCGGCCAGGGCGTGCATGGCCTGGGCCTTGCCGCCGTCCATGTCGGATCCAAAGCCGGAAAACCACACCAGCGTGGCGCGTCCCGGCGTGGGCGGGCTGCGTCGACGCGCCAGGGTGCGCCCGGCGGGTGTGTTCAGCGTCTGCACGCGCCAGTGGTCGGGCGTCGGCGCGTCCGCGCCCGGATCTGGCGCGTTTTCCGGTTGCGGGCCGGGCTTGCTCACTTCGGTCATCGCGCGCGCTCTCCAGGGCGGGTATGACGGGGGTCACCTCGCGCCAGACCGGCGCGGCAACCGTGGGTTAGAGCCGCATGTTGACGGTTCTGCAAGTCACGCCGGAGCTGAGCGCCGGCGGCGTGGAGCGCACGACGATCGACATGGCGCGCGCGCTGACGGGCGCTGGCGGGCGGGCGCTGGTCGCCAGCGCGGGCGGACGCCTGGAGGATGAGCTGCGCGCTGCGGGCGGGGAGCTGATCCGTCTGCCCGCCGCGTCCAAGAACCCGCTGGTGATGGCGCGCAACGCCGCCCGACTGATCCACTGCGTGCGCGACTGCGACGTCGACATTGTTCACGCCCGATCACGGGCTCCGGCTTGGAGCGCCCTGTGGGCGGCGCGCGCGACCGGGGCGCGACTGGTGACCACCTACGCCGGCATTCATACGGCGCGCGGGCCGCTGAAGCGCTTCTACAATAGCGTCATGGCGCGCGGTGACAGGGTGATCGCCAACTCTCACTTCACCGCCGCCCACGTGCGCGCGGAACACGGCGTGCCCGAGGCCCGCCTGCGGGTCATTCCGCGCGGCGTCGACGTGGACGCGCTGGATCCGCTGATCGTTTCGCCTGAACGCGCCGGCGCCGTGCGCGCCGCGTGGGGCTTTGACGGCGCGGCGCCGGGCGCCCCGATCGTTCTCTTGCCGGGGCGGCTCACGCGCTGGAAGGGCCAGGACGTCGCCATCCGGGCCTGCGCGCGCCTTGCCGCTGCGCACGGGCCGGACATGCACCTGGTGATCGTTGGCGATGATCAGGGACGGCGCGGCTATCGCGACGAGCTGGCGGCGCTGATCGCGGCTGAGGGCGTCGCTGATAGGGTGACATTGGCTGGGCATTGCAGCGACATGCCGGCGGCCTACGCCGTCAGCGACGTGGTGATTTCCGCCTCGGTAGAGCCGGAAGCCTTTGGGCGGGTGGCGGTGGAGGCCCAGTGCATGGGACGGCCGGTGATCGCGACAGACCATGGCGGCGCGCGCGAGACCATCGAAGAGGGGCGCACCGGACGCCTGGCCAAGCCGGGCGACGCGGACGCCCTGGCGCGCGCCTTGGGCGAAGTGCTCAGCCTCAGCCCTGGGGCGCGCCTGGCGATGGGCGACCAGGGCGCGGAACGCGCACGACGGCTTTTTTCCGTCGCCGCCATGCAATCGGCCACATTGCGCGTGTACCAAGAAGTGGTCGATGCGCCTGACAGGGGCGAATCGGCGTCTGATGCGCACCATATCTCGCCGTCACCCGGGGCTCCGCAGGGCGGGAGAGAGGGGTCTCAGGCCTAACAGGGCGCAATGCGCGACGAACAGGTGACACAAGGCTTGGATGATACGACACAAGATATGACACGAATGAACGAGCCCCACCGTCCCCCTAAGCGACGTCCTATGCGAGACGGCCCCATGAGAGACGCCACCCTAAGAGACGGCCCCACGAGAGACGGCCCCACGAGAGACGCCCAATGAGCGAACCCGGCGGCGGCGCCTTGATCATCAAGACCGGCGATCTTGGCGCGTTCGTGCACGCATTGCCTGCGATGCGCGCCGTGCGCGAGGCCTATCGCGGCCAGCGCATCGTTCTGTTGTCCAACGCGCCTGTGGACCGTTTGGCGGTCGATTGTCCCTACTTTGACAGCGTGGACGCGATCGAAGACGTCACCGATCCTCGCGCCCTGGCCCTGATCGGCAAGCAAGTCAGCAAGGCCCGATTTGACGCCGTATTTGATCTGGATCGCAGCAGCGCCTCAGAGAAAATCTTCGCCGCCGCCGGGGCGATGAAGGCCAAGTGGTCGGGCCATTCGCGCGGGGCCAAGTTTCGTTTCTCCGCTTCCGAGGCGCGCGGCCTCCACCCCATTGACGCCTATCTGGCTCAGGTGGCCGCCGCCGGCGTGCCGGTCCCTAACGACCAGCCGCAGATGCCCGACGCCGCTTGGGCGGCAACGGCGCGGCGCGGGGCTCCAAGCCTGCGCGCCAGCTACTTTTCGATTGCGGCGCCCTATGTGGTGCTGGCCCCGGCCGTCACCCGAGACGGCGGCCCAAAACGCTGGCCCGCCTCGCGCTTTGCCGGCTTGGCGTCGCGTCTGACCGCCCAGGGCGTCGCGGTGGTGTTGTACACACAAGAAGCCGACCGTGAGACCTCGCGCGCCATCGTGCACGCGTGCAAGGACGCCAAAGAGGTCAAGGACCTGTCCAGCCGCGCCGACCTCACTCAGATCGCCTCGCTTGGTGCGGGCTGCGCGGCCGTGGTCGGGCACCAGGACACGCCGTTGACACACCTGCTTGCGGCCGCCGGCGCGCGCACCATATCCATCGGCCCAGCGCCTGAGCGGGCCGTGTTTGCACCGCCGCGCGGCAGGGCGGTGGTCAATCTGGAAACCGACGACGCGGCGGCTGTGGAGGTGGAGTATGTCGCCTCGCTCATTCGCATGGTCGCAGGGGTTGGCGGCGCGGCGTCGGGCGGTTCGGGCGGCGGCGGCGCGTCTGGTCGCGTGGCGTGACTCAGATTAACCACTTTCGTGTATCATCTTGACGTCGCCGCGCTGGCAATGGCCAATCGCGGCGGACAGGCGTGGATGCGCGCACCGCCGCCGCCCGCGCCGCGTCAAACGCAACCACACTGAAAGAAGTCACCAAGGAGAGAGAGCATAATCCGTCGACCCCCACCCGCGCAGCCCGACAAGGATGGCCCGCGCATCAATTCCGACATTACCGCACCGCGCGTTCTGTTGATTGACGAAGCCGGCGAAAAGCAGGGCGAAATGCCCACTGAAGCCGCACTTGAAGCCGCTGTTGAAGCCGGCCTGGACTTGGTTGAAGTGTCACCGCACGCCAATCCGCCCGTGTGCAAAATTCTCGACTATGGCAAGCTCAAGTACCAAGAGCAGAAGAAGAAGTCCGAAGCGCGCAAGCGTCAGAAGACTGTCGAGATCAAAGAAATCAAGATGCGTCCCAACATCGACACCCACGATTACGAGGTGAAGGCCAAGGCCATTCGTCGGTTCTTTGAGGACGGCGACAAGGTCAAGATCACGCTAAGGTTCCGCGGACGGGAGATGGCGCACCAGGATCGCGGCATGGTGCTGCTCAATCGGGTGCGTGAAGAGTTTTCCGAGATGGCCAAGGTCGAGTTCGAGCCCAAGCTTGAAGGGCGCCAGATGACGATGGTTATGGCGCCGCGATAGGCGCGGCCCGGGGGTCATGGCGCCGCGATAGGCGCGGCCCGGGGACGCACAGACCGGCCTGCACAGCCTGGCCGGCAAAATGGGGACCTGAATGATTGCGGTGGAGGGGCTGCGCCACGCCTACGAAGGCCACACCGTGGTTGAGTTGGCGTCCTGGTCGGTGGCGCGCGGAGCGACCGGCCTGGTGTTGGGCGCGTCCGGCTCAGGCAAAAGCACGCTCTTGCACATTCTGGCCGGCCTCCTGACACCCAGCGCCGGACGGGTTCTTATCGACGGCCAGGATCTGTCGGCCCTGCGCGGGCGCGCGCGCGACCAGTTTCGCGCCGACCGCATCGGGGTGGTGTTCCAAAATTTGCACCTGGTGCCGGTGGTCAGCGTTGCGGCGAACGTGGAGTTGGCTGCGCGCCTCGCCGGGCGTTCGCAGGCGGATGCACGCGACCGCGCGCGGGCGCTCTTAGACCGGCTGGGCCTGAGCCACCGCGCCCACGCCAAGCCCCGCGCCCTGTCGCGCGGCGAGGCCCAGCGCGCCGCCATCGCCCGCGCCTTGGCCGCGCGTCCTCAGCTTTTGCTTGCAGACGAACCGACCTCGGCTCTCGATGACGCCAATGCGGCCACCGTGGTGGAGATGCTGCGCGACGCGGCCGCGCAAGACGGGGCGTCGATGGTGATCGCCACCCATGATCAGCGCTTGCGCGACGCGTTTGCCGATCGGCTGGAGCTGCCCGGTCCGGCCAGGGACGCAAGCTCATGAGCCCGCTCGGCCTGGCGCTGGCCTACCTGAAAGATCGCTCCATTGCGGCCGCGCTCAACGTCTTGTTGCTGGCGCTCGGCGTGGCGACAATTGTGGCGGCGCTCCTCTTCACCACCCAAACTCAAGGGCGCCTGACGCGTGACGCAGCGGGGATCGACTTGGTGGTGGGGGCCAAGGGCAGCCCGCTGCAGTTGATTCTCTCGTCGATTTTTCATGCTGACGCGCCGATCGGGAACGTGCCGAGCGCGCTGGTCGATGAAATCGCGGCAGAGCGCTTCGTGCGGACTGTCATCCCCCTGGCCTTGGGCGACAGCGTGGGCGGGTTCCGCCTGGTCGGCGCGACCCCCGCCTACATGGATCTCTATGACGCGCAACTTGCCGCCGGCCGTGTCTATGAGGCGCCGCTGGAGGCGGTGGCCGGCGCGGACGCCGCGGCGGCGGGCCTGACCGTGGGCGTGCGCTTTGAATCCACGCACGGCATGTCGGAAGGCGGCGGGGCGCACGATCATGTGGGGTTTCATGTCGTTGGCGTTTTGGCGCCCACCGGCACGGTGCTTGATCGCCTGGTGCTCACCCCGGTCGAGAGCGTGTGGCTGGCGCACGGCATTCACGTCCACGTTCCCCATGAGGATGAGGCGTCAAGCGCTCCGTCAGGCGATGAAACGCACGCAGACCATGACCATGCCGATGATGGCCACGCTGATGAGGATCATGGGCCCGTGGAAGGTCAGGACGTCACCGCCATTCTGGTCCAGTACGCCAGCCCCTTAGCGGCCGCCAGCGTGCCGCGCCGGATCAATGAGAGCACCCAAGCCATGGCCGCCGTGCCGGCCGTTGAAACCACGCGCCTTCTGTCGCTTGTCGGCTCGGGCGTTGACGTGGTGCGCGGCTTTGCCGGCCTCTTTGTCGGCGCGGCCACCTTGAGCGTATTTGTCACCATGTGGACGGCCATGCGCGAGCGGCGGCGCGACATCGCCTTGATGCGGGCCATGGGGGCGGGGCGGGGACGCGTGGTCAGCCAGCTTCTGATCGAGGGCGTGCTGGTGGCCCTAGCGGGGGCGCTCTTGGGCGTGCTCCTTGGTCATGTCCTGGTGCAGGCCTTGGCGTGGATGTCGCCGCAGGCGGCGCGCCTGGGCGTGACCGGCCTGGCGTTTGATCCGCGCGAGGCGTGGATTGTGTTGGGCGCAACGCTGCTGGGCGCCGTTGGGGCTTTGCTTCCTGCGCTCTCGGCCTATCGTGTTGACATCGTCAAAACCTTGGAGAGCTAGGTATGCGCGCATCTGCTTTTGCGAGATTGGCCATCGCCAGATCGGACCTCGGGGCCGTCGGGGCCTGGCTCGTCGCGATGGCCTTGGCGTTCGCGACCGCCCAAGCTCCGGTGTGGGCGCAGGACCTTGATCCGCTCGCCCAAGACGGCCCAGACCACAGCCAAAGCTCGGTGTGGAAGCCGGCCGCTGCGCCAGAGGGCGGGATCTCCTGGGAACTTCTATCCACCACCATCGAGGAGACGGTGGAGTTGGAGGACGGAACTTGGATTTTGCCGGAGTTTCCTGAGGCCGTGGCCTCGCTCAACGACACTGAAATCACCATCGCCGGCTTCATGATGCCGCTGCAAAACTCTGAAAAGCAGAGCCACTTTCTGCTCATGGCCTACCCGCCCGACTGCCCGTTCTGCATGTCCGCCGGGCCGCGCTATCTCATGGAGGTGATGGCGCCGGACGCCATTCCATTTAACTACAACACCTTGACGCTGACAGGCCGGCTCGAACTTCTAGAGAAGGACGAAACAGGTCTGTTTTTTCGCCTCCACGACGCCCGCTCTATCGAAGGCTGAACAACCTCACGTCGGAGCGTTCGCTATGCCTGCCGCGCCCACGCAGCCCAAGCCGGCCAAGCCAGACGCGCCGATGATCAGCCCGTCGGTCGTCGGCGCGCCCGCGTTCGGGACCGTAGCCGCCGCCATGCGGGCCAATCAGGCGCGGTGGGTCGTGGTCACCCCTCTGCATCTGGCCGATCGTTCCGGCTTCTACGGCGTTGAAGCATTTCGCGCCGGCGCCGACGCGCTCGGTCCCATTGAAGCAGCGGATCTGGAAGCGTTCGGCGATTTGACCGGAACCGCGATCGCCCACCTTCAGTGCCACTTTGGGCTGGACAGCTTGAGCCTGGCGCGCCGCGGCGCGTCCGTCACCGGCGTTGATTTTTCCAGGGTCGCGATTGAAACCGCGCGCCAGCTGGCCGCCGAAACAGGTCTGGACGCAACGTTCATTGAGGCCAACGTCTACGACACGCCCGACGCTCTAAACGGCCAGTTCGACCTCGTGTTCGTCACCTGGGGGGCCATCACCTGGCTGCCCGACGTGCAGCGGTGGGCGGCGGTGGTGTCGCGCCTACTTCGCCCAGGAGGGCGGCTCTACCTGGCCGATGCGCATCCCGCCGCGCTGATGCTGGAGCAAAACCAGGCGGGCCAGCTGCAACTGACTTACCCCTACTTTCAAGGCGCGCAGCCGTTCTTGTTTGACGATCCGACCACCTACAACAATGACGCCACGCCCCTGAAGAACACGCGCGCCTACGAGTGGAACCACTCCCTCTCTGCGATCTTTCAGGCCTTGGCGGCGCACGGCTTGTCGCTGACCACGTTCGCGGAACACGACGGCCTGGTCTGGCCCATGTTTGCCAGCATGATCGCCGATCCCGAACGGCCTGGCCTGTTCCGCTTGCCAGACGGGGCGCTGTCGCCGCCGCTGTCGTTCTCGCTGACCGCGCGCAAATCTGAGCACGTCTCGGGATGACCCCAGATCAGCTGATGCGCTTGCGTTTTACGGCGCGGTGCGTATAACCGCCGGTCTTCGATGCGCGCGGCGGGCGAACGGCATGCCTTTCTGCGCCTCACACGCTGAATAAGACCCGGGCGCTGCGGCGCGGCGGGCGAGGAGAGCGAAATGCCGAAGTTAAAGACCAAAAGCGGTGTCAAAAAGCGCTTTAAGATGACCGCGAGCGGGCGCATCAAGTCCGCTCAGCCGGGCAAGCGCCACGGCATGATCAAGCGCACCCCCAAGCAGATTCGCCAGAAGCGCGGCACCGCGCTCCTGTCAAAGCCGGACGAGAAAGTCGTCAAGAAGTGGGCGCCCTACGGCCTTTGAGGCGGGCAAGCCACTAAGTCGTTCTAGACGTTCTCTGTTTCGGTCATCTCATCTGGGAGTGTGCACCCATGTCACGCGTTTCTTCTGGGCCCGCGAGCCACGCGCGCCATCGCAAAGTTATCAAGAAGGCGAAGGGCTATTACGGCCGTCGCAAAAACACCTTCCGCGTCGCCAAGCAGGCGGTCGATAAGGCGGGCGAGTACCAGTACCGCGATCGGCGCAACCGCAAGCGCATGTTCCGCCGACTCTGGATTGTGCGCATCAACGCGGCTGCGCGCGCGCACGGCCTGACCTACGGCCAGCTCATTCACGGCCTCGACAAGGCGGGCGTGGAAGTGGACCGCAAAATGATGGCCGACCTGGCGATGAACCAGCCGGACGCGTTTGACGCCATTGTCGCCCAGGCCAAGGCCGCGCTGAGCGCCTAGGCGCGGCCTGAAGCGCGCGTCTGGGTCCGCACATCTGGGCCCACACGCCTGAGACTGATCCTGGCACAAGGCTCGCTGACGGCGGGGATGGGGGCGCGCGCCGCCCCTGCGGCGTCGCGGGTCGTGTCCCATTGTCAAACATTCGCCTTGATCGATTGATCCGGCTCGGCTTTGCGCCGGAAGAGGCCGAGGCGCTGCTGCGCGCCCGCATTGGCCCGCCGCCGGACGCTGACGAGCTGTTGGGCGTGGCGCGCGTGTCGGACGTGCGCACCGTGCACACGGTCCTCACCCAGCGCGTTGGCGACGCCCATCGCGCCGCCACAGACGAAGCCAGCGCACGGACCGCCGCTGAGCGCGCGCTCACCAGGCGCCTGGACGCCGCCGACGCTCGCATCGCCGAGATCGAGCGCAACGTGGACGCGCTGACCCACTCCAACGCTGAACTGACAACGGCGATCCAAGACGCGCTGCGCCTCAACGCGCAAACCAACGCCTCCATGACAGGCCTGCGAGCCCTGCTGGGAGAGGATCTAAAGGGCTTGAACGCGATCTTGGACGCCCGCGACGCCGTGATCTTGCGGCGGGCGAGAGGGCGCGTCCTGGCTTATGGCGGCCTGGTGATTGCCCTCGTCATCGGCTGTGGCGGACTGGCCGTCATGCTCATGGCCATGACCCAAGTCTAGGCTGCGCCCGCCTTGCAGCGCTGGTAGGGCGGGGGTAGGACACGGGGCGGCCGCTCTAAGCCGTGTTCTAGGATACGTTTCGATGTCTGACGCCGCCGCCGTCTCTGGTTCTGATCTCGCCGCCCTGGAAGCTGAGGCCCATGCGGCGTTCGAAGCGGCCGGCGACATGCGTGCGCTCGACGCGGCGCGGGTGGCGTTCCTGGGCAAGAAGGGCCGCGTCAGCCTGTTGATGCGTGAGCTGGGGCGCATGTCGCCTGAAGAGCGCAAGACGGCGGGGCCGGCGCTCAACGGGTTGCGCGACACGCTGGAGGCGGCGGTCACCGCCCGCAAAGACGTTTTGGAGGCGGCTGAGCTTGATGCGCGCCTGGCGTCCGAGCGCGTCGACGTCTCGCTTGCGCCGCGTCCCATCCCGGCTGGTTCGGTGCACCCGGTCAGCCAGGTGACCGAGGAACTGATCGCGATCTTCGCCGACATGGGGTTTGATCTGGCGCTTGGTCCCGACATCGAGACCGACTTTCACAACTTCACCGCCCTCAATTTCCCGCCTGGCCACCCGGCCCGCGACGCCCATGACACCTTCTTTCTGGAGGGCGAGCACGATGGCGAACGCATGGTGCTGCGCACCCACACCAGCCCGGTCCAGGTGCGCACCATGCTGACCCAGAAGCCGCCGATCCGGATCATCGCGCCTGGGCGCACCTATCGCTGTGATTGGGACGCCACCCACACGCCCATGTTCCACCAGGTCGAGGGGCTGGTCATCGACAAGACCACCCACATGGGCCACCTGAAGGGCTGTCTGGTCGACTTCATCCAGGCCTTTTTCGAGATTGATCAGGTCGAGGCGCGGTTCCGGCCGCACTTCTTCCCGTTCACTGAGCCGTCGGCGGAAATGGACGTGCGCTACCGCAAAGAGGGCGATCGCATCGTCATCGGCGAGGGCGATCAGTGGATGGAGATACTGGGCTGCGGCATGGTCCACCCCAACGTGTTGCGCAATTGCGGTCTCGATCCAGATGTCTATCAGGGCTTTGCCTTTGGGGCCGGCATCGATCGACTGGCGATGCTCAAGTACGGCATGCCAGACCTGCGCCCCTTCTTCGAGGGCGACACGCGCTGGCTCGGGCATTATGGCTTTGATCCGCTGCTGATCCCGAACCTGGCCACCGGTCTGAGCCGGTGAGCGCGACGCGACATCTGGTGCAGCTCAATGTCGCGCGCCTGATTGCGCCGCTCGACGATCCTCGCGTGTTTCGCTTCCTGTCCGCGCTCGCCCCGATCAACGCCATCGCCGATCGCGCGCCGGGGTTTGTCTGGCGGCTGCAGGGCGAGAACGGCGACGCGACCGGCCTGGGGGATTTCGGCGACCCGCAGCTGATCGCCAACATGAGCGTCTGGGAAACGGCGGACGCGTTGCGTCATTTCGTCTACAATACGCTGCACCGCAAGATGTATGCGCGGCGCGCTGAGTGGTTCGAACTGATGGCGCAGCACCACTTCGTCATGTGGTGGGTCGAGCCTGGCGAGGTCCCGACGCTCGACGATGGCATGGCCAAGCTCGATGATTTGCGCGCGAATGGCCCGAGCGCCGACGCCTTCGGCTGGGAGAGTCTGCCGAACGCCGCGGCGTGGTCAGCTCGTCGTTGCGCATGACGCGGCCACCTGACGATGATGCGCCGGCGACAAGCCGGTTCGCGCGGCGGGGCGGGTTCTTCGGCCTGCACTTCGAGACGGTCGGCTCGATCTCCGCGATCGTAATCGGCGTGGCGGCGCTTCTGGTGTCTTTGGACCAGGGGCGAGTGATGCGCGAGGAGATTCGCGCCTCATTGTGGCCCGTACTCCAGGTCGACGGCTACGTTGACGCCTCTCCCGAGCAGGTGGCCATAGGCCTGCGAGTCGAGAACGCCGGTGTCGGTCCAGCCATCGTTCAACGGGTCTCGATCTGGCATGAGGGAGAGCTTCTGGCCGATCTCGATGCGGTGGCCGACGTAATGGAGGGCGCGCGGGACCGCTCGCAAGAGACGCTGACGGGGCGCGTTATTGCGGCCGGAGCTACGGCTGCGCCCTTTACGTTCCGGTTTCCGCCGAGCGCTCAGTTGGACGCCGTCGACCTGATGAACGACATTGCCAACGATTGGCGCATTGAGGTGTGTTATTGCTCGGCGCTTGGGCAATGCTGGCTATCGGATCCCCGTGTCTCGCCGCCCGCTGACATCAACCGGTGCGACGCTGCCCCGGCAAGCGATCTCTAGGCAATCCTAACATACAGACCGCTCGTCGCCCCGCGCCGGCGAGGCGACGCGGCACTCCGCCGACGCCGCAAGCCAGCGCTCCGTCCTCACGGGGCGTCCATCACTCAGCCTAACGCCCCCGACGAAACCCACGGGCGGCTCGTCGCAATCGGGGCGCCCATGCCGGCGGTGGCGCGCTATCACGCTTGCCAATAAGACGCGCTCCAAACGAGAGCGAAAGGACGGGGGGCAATCGAAGGACTGCGTCATGCTCCACTCTTCCTTACGTCAGGCGCCGACGGGCCCAGTTGCGCGCCTCGTCGCAGCCGGTTCGGCGCTTCTCAGCGTGTGCGCCTGCGCCTCCGCTGAGGCGCGCGCCCAAGCGCCCGAGCCAGCGGCGACCAAGACCGGTGAGGTCCAGGGCCGCACATTTGCTGTCAATCCGCCCGCCGAGGCCGCCGTTGAGGCGCTCGCGCCTCTGTCGATCCTGGTCGGCGACTGGGTGGTCGCGGCGAGCGACGCGGTCGAAGGCGAGCCGACAGTGACCGCTGAAGGCGTCTCGTCCATTGCCCCGATGCTGGGCGGGGCCATGCTGCGTGAAACCGCCCGCATTCCCGGCGTGAAGTACAATCTGACGCTGGAAAACATCATCAGCTACGACCAGTTCCAGGGCGTCTATCGGGTCGCCAGCATGGACAAGGAATTTGGCCTGGTGTCGGTGTTTGAAGGCGGCCTGGCCGACGGCGTGTTGCAAGTGTCCGATGTGCGCTTCAATCCGTCGGGCCCGATGAACTTCCGGCTCACCTGGGACCTGCGCGGACCGTCGCCGCTGGTGCGGATCGACGGTTCGGTCGATGGCGGCGCAACCTGGCGCGAAGAGTCGCGGCTCGCCTACGCGCCCCAGCCTGAGTAGGCCCGACCCCAGTAAGCTTGGCCCCAGTAGCCCCAGTCACTCGGCCCCATAAGGCCCAGCCGACGCCCGTTTAATCGCCCCAAAGCCCGCGCCGCCCGAAGCGCCCCACTTGCCCTTAACGGGCAGGCGGGGCATTCAGGCGGCCCGCAGCCGTCCGCTGTCTCGTCCTGGTCGCCGCATGGTGGACTGCAAGGAAGGGCCCCGTGTCGGTCGGCGGGGGTGATCGGACGGCGAACAGGCGTGGTGGGCATATGAAATTCTCTCTCTCGTGGCTTGCCGCGCACCTCGATTTGCCAAGCGATACGACACTCGACGCCCTGGTTGACGCCATGACGATGGCGGGGCTTGAGGTGGAGGACGTTGACAATCCGGCCGCCCGCCTTGCCGCCTTCACCGTTGCGCGCGTGATCACAGCCGAACCCCACCCGGACGCCGACAAGCTGCGCGTCTGCCAGGTGGAAACCATTGACGGCGAGAAGCAGATCGTCTGCGGCGCGCCGAATGCCCGCGCCGGCCTGGTGGGCGTCTACGCCCCGCTGGGCGCTTTCATTCCGGGACTGGATTTCGCACTCGACAAGAAGCCGCGCAAGATCCGGGGCGTGGAAAGTCACGGCATGCTGTGTTCGGCCAAGGAGCTAGAGGCCGGCGACGACCACGACGGAATTATCGACCTCACCGGCCCGTGGGAGGTCGGCGCGCCGGCGGCCGCGGCGCTGGGCGTCGATGATCCAGTGATCGATTTTGAGGTCACGCCAAACCGCCCCGATTGGCTGGGCGTTCATGGCGTGGCGCGGGATCTGGCCGCGTCGGGGCTGGGCAAGTTGCGCGGCGATCTGGTGGGCCGGGCCGCGCCCGTCGCGCCGGCGTCGGGTGTGAACGCGCCGCCGCGCGTGCGCCTAGAGGCGCCTGAGGCCTGCCCCGTCTTTGGCGTGCGTCGCCTTGCCGGTCTTGGCGACGGGCCGTCGCCGGACTGGATGCAGGCGCGATTGCGCGCCGCCGGCGTCAAGCCCAAGTCGATGCTGGTGGACGTCACCAACTATGTCTCGCTTGACCGCGCCCGGCCCTTGCACGCCTTTGACGCAGCCAAGCTGACCGGTGATCTGGTGGTGCGCCTGGCCAAGCCGGGCGAAACCCTGGCCGCGCTCGACGGGGAGACCTACACGCTGACCGGCGAGGAATGCGTGATCGCTGACGACACCGGGGTCATAAGCCTGGGCGGCGTGATGGGCGGGGCGAGCACGGCCGTGGGCCCGGACACGACTGAGATTGTGTTGGAGAGCGCCTGGTTTGAGCCCAATCGCACGGCCCGCATTGGCCGCGCCTTGGGGATTGCCTCTGACGCCCAGTACCGCTTTGCGCGCGGTGTCGACCCTGCCTCGCTTGAGGACGGGCTGGAGCGCGCCACAGGGCTCATTCTGGAAGCCTGTGGCGGCAAGGCCGGCGCGATCGAGATTGCGGGCGCGGCCCCAACGCCCAACCCGGCATTCGACTTTGATCCAGCGCAAGTCAAGCGCTTGACCGGTCTGAAGGCCTCGAGCGACGAGATTGCCGACCTCTTAAGGCGATTGGGCTGTGCGGTCACGCCGTCGGGCAAGATGCTCAACGTGGCTGCGCCGTCATGGCGTCCGGATCTGGGCATGTCAGCCGATCTCGTGGAGGAAGCCGCACGCCTGATCGGCTATGACGCCTTGCCGGTGACGTCATTGCCGCGCCGCACGGGCCGGCGGGCGCCAGCCGTGACTGCGCAGATGAACCGGGCGTTCGCGGCCCGCCGGGCGGCGGCGACGCTGGGGCTGCGCGAGGCGGTGACGTGGGCCTTCTGCCGCGCCGATCAGGCGGCCGCGTTTGGCGCGCCGGACGCGCCGCGGCTCGCCAATCCGATCTCATCGGAGCTCGACGTCATGCGCCCGTCGCCCTTGCCGCTCCTGTTGCTGGCGTTGCAGCGCAATCGCGACCGCGGTCACGCTGACAGCGCCTTGTTCGAGGTGGGCGGCGCCTATTCGGGCCTGGCTCCGGAAGATCAAGAGACGGTGGCCGCCGGCGTGCGGGCGGCCGCCACCAGCCGCCATTGGGCGGGCGGCGAGGCCGTCGATGTGTTCACCGCCAAGGCGGACGCTTTGGCGGTGCTAAGCGCAGCGGGCGTGACGGTGGACAAGCTGGGCGTCGCCGCGCCGGCTGATCCGTGGTGGCACCCGGGGCGCTCGGGCATGCTTCAGCTGGGTCCTAAGCTGCGCCTGGGCGTCTTTGGCGAGCTGCATCCCGGCGTCTTGGCCAAGCTTGACGTGGATGGGCCGGTGGTCGGCTTTGAAGTCTATCTGGATCGCATACCAACCCCGCGCGCCAAGGCGGGCCCGGCGCGCCCGGCGCTTGAGGCGCTCGACCTGATGGCGCTGCGCCGCGACTTTGCATTCGTCGTCGACGCGGACGTTCCGGCCGGCGACATCGTGCGCGCCGCAGCCGGCGCAGACGCGGCCCTGATCTCGCATGTGGCGGTGTTCGACGTCTTCGCCGGGCCGGGTTTGGGCGCGGGCAATAAGTCGGTCGGCGTGGAGGTGACGCTGCAACCGCGTGAGCGCACGCTTGACGAGGCGGCCATTGAAGCGGTCTGCTCAAAGATTGTCGCTGCGGTCGGCAAGGCGACCGGGGCCAGCCTGCGCGCCTAAGCCTTTCGAGACGGTGAGGGCGCGGCGGTCCAACTCGGCGAGAAGATCGGCCGAGGCGGCATCGCCACTTGGGGACGCGGGCCACTTGGGGGACTCGGGCGCAGCGATGATCACCTTACTGTTCGACAAGGGCGACACGCGGCCGCTGCGCGCCAAGCTGGCCGAGCATCTCGACGTCACCTTGTGGCCGCATCCCGGCTTGTCGCCGCTCAACCGGATGTCAGCGCTCCTGATTTTGATCTCGGTGCTGATCTTCGCCTTCGAGACCGAGCCGACCATGCGCGAGACCCCGCTGGGGGCCGGGTTCCGCGCCGCCAACGTCCTGATTTTGCTCTTGTTTGCGGCCGAGTATGCGTGCCGGCTCTGGGTCGCGCCGGAAAACCCGCGTTTTGCGGTGAAGAACGGGCGCTGGAAGATGGCCGCAACGCCGTTTGCGGTGTTCGATCTTCTGGGCTTTCTGCCCGAGCTTTTGGTGTTGATCGTGATTGCGATGGGCGGCGCGAGCCCGGAAAACTTGGCGGCGCTCAAGGTGCTGCGCTTTGCCCGCCTGTTTCGCATGATGCGCTACTTTGAGGCCGCCAATACGGTGCTCATCGCGATGCAGCGCTCGTGGCAGCAGATCCTCTCCACGTTCTTGATTTCGTTCATGGTTCTCTACATTCTGGCGCTCATGCTGTTCTTTTTGGAGAGCGCGGCGCAGCCTGAAGCCTATGGCTCGGTTCTGCGCTCCACCTACGCCAGCGCCGTCCAGCTGACGACGCTGAAAGGCGCGCCGCCGCCGGTCACGCTGGGCGGTAAAATCATTTCAGCCGTGGTCGCGGTCCTCAGCCTGGGCGTGGTGGCGCTGCCCGCCGGCATCTTCGCCAACGCCTTCCGCGAGGTGCTCATTGAGCGCCGGGCCGAGCTGGAGGCCGCCAAGGCGGCGGGTCACAAGGCGTCGCGACGCTCGGCCGCCCAGAGCGCCCAGAGCGGCGAGGGTGACCAGAGCGGCGAGGGTGCCCAGCGCGAGACCGGCAGGATGTTGCGCTGGCGTGAATAGGCCCGGTAGCCGACGTTCGCGCCCGCCCGCAGGCCCACGCCCGCGCGCATCGGCGCCAGCACGATGTCGCTGGCTTTTTGATAGTTCAGGCCCACGCCGCCGATGAAGTAGGCCGACCCGTCGACACCTGGAAAGCGCTGATAAATCATGTCCGTAGAGCGTAGATTGTAGACCAGGGTGAAGGTCTTTGAGGCATTGCCGCCAACGTCAAAGCCGATCGACGGGCCCTGCCAGTAGACGTCGCGCACCTCGCCGGTCTTGGTCACCAGCCGGCCCTTGCCGTAGCGCACGCCCACGGTGAGCGCAGCCGAGCCCTCTTCGCCATAGATGTAGGCGTTCGGGCGGCCGTGCTCAGAGAAGGCGCGCTCGACGAGCGAACCTGCGGTTTCCGCGGACACACCCAGCCAATCGGCAATCGCCTCAACGGTTTCGTCGGCCGTATAGGTCGCGTTGGGGGCGCCCGCCGCCTGGCGTTGGGGCTCAGACGGACCGGTTGGGCCCGAAGAGGCGCAGGAGGCAAGCAGAACCGCAGCGCCCAGGGCCGCCATCAGCGATGGAAGAGAACGCAAGGTGAGGGTCATGGCCAAGCTCCAGTGGTGCGGGCCGCCGTTTCAGGCTGCCGGTCGCGTGGCCCCACTCATAGAGCGTTGACGCCTGGGCCGCCATGGGGTCAGTGCGGGTTCGGCTTGGCCGAAACGCGCGGCGTGCTTATATCGCGCCTCTTGATCGCGCCCGATCGATTCCTCCTTTGAGACCAAACGCCGCCATGACCACCCCGACGACGCGCATTCGCAACTTCTCAATCGTGGCGCACATCGACCACGGCAAGTCGACCCTGGCCGATCGTCTGATCCAAATGACGGGCGGCCTCGAAGCCAGGGAGATGAAAGAACAAATATTGGACTCAATGGACATTGAGCGTGAAAGAGGAATCACAATTAAAGCTCAGACGGTCCGGCTAAACTACACCGCAAAAGACGGTGAAACGTATATTCTGAACTTGATGGACACCCCGGGGCACGTTGACTTCGCCTATGAAGTCTCGCGTTGTCTGTCGGCGTGTGAAGGGTCGCTCCTGGTGGTCGACGCCGCCCAGGGCGTTGAGGCGCAAACGCTCGCCAACGTCTACCAGGCCATCGAGCGCGACCATGAGATCGTCCCGGTGCTCAATAAAATCGACCTGCCGGCCGCCGAGCCGGCGCGGGTCAAGGCTCAGATTGAGGACGTGATCGGGCTCGACGCCTCCGACGCTGTAGAAATCTCAGCCAAGACGGGTCTGGGGGTGGGCGACGTGCTGGAGGCCATCGTGACCCGCCTGCCGCCGCCGGCGGACGGTGATCCCGACGCGCCGCTGAAGGCCCTCCTGGTCGACGCCTGGTACGATCAATTCCTTGGCGTTGTTGTGCTTTTTCGGATTGTGGAGGGCACGGTTCAAAAGGGCATGCGGGTGCGCATGATGTCGAACGGCTCGGTCTATGTGGTCGACCGCGTGGCCGCCCTGACGCCCAAGCTGGTGGAGCTGAAGTCCATGGGGCCGGGCGAGATTGGCGTTTTGACGGCGTCGATCAAGGAGGTCGCGGATGCGGCCGTTGGCGATACGCTGACCGAAGAGCGTCGGCCGACCGCCGCCGCCTTGCCCGGGTTTCGCCCCGCCCAGCCGGTCGTGTTTTGCGGCCTCTTCCCAGTTGACGCCAATGATTTTGAAGACTTGCGGGCGGCCATGTCAAAGCTGCGTCTGAACGACGCTAGTTTTTCTTATGAAATGGAAACGTCTGCCGCGCTTGGATTTGGCTTTCGCTGCGGCTTCCTCGGGCTTTTACATCTTGAAATTGTACAGGAGCGCCTCAGCCGCGAATTTGATCTTGATCTGATCGCAACAGCTCCATCGGTCGTTTACAAGCTGACGCTGACGGACGGTGAAAAGGTGGAGCTGCACAATCCGGTCGACATGCCAGACGTGGTCAAGGTGGCTGAAATTCAGGAGCCCTGGATCACGGCAACAATTTTGACGCCAGACGAGTATTTGGGCCCCATTCTTCAGCTGTGCCAAGAACGCCGAGGCAGCCAAAAAGAACTCACCTATGTCGGCTCGCGGGCTATGGTTGTTTATGAGTTGCCGCTGAACGAGGTTGTGTTTGACTTTTACGATCGACTGAAGTCAGCGACGAAGGGCTACGCCTCATTTGACTATACAATCTCCGATTATCAGGCCGGGGACCTGGTCAAGATGCAGATCTTGGTCAATGACGAGCCCGTCGACGCCTTGGCGATGCTGGTGCACCGCACGCAGGCTGATCGCCGGGGCCGCGCCTTGTGTGAGAAACTCAAGGAGCTGATCCCGCGACACATGTTCAAGATCCCGATTCAGGCTGCGATTGGCGGCCGGGTGATCGCGCGCGAAACCATTGCGGCGCTGCGAAAAGACGTGACGGCCAAGTGCTATGGCGGCGACGCGACCCGCAAGCGCAAGCTCCTTGACAAGCAGAAGGCGGGCAAAAAGCGCATGCGCCAGTTTGGCCGGGTCGAGATTCCTCAAGAGGCCTTCATCAAGGCGCTGAAGATGGATGAGGGATAAGGGGCGCGGGTGGGTCAAGGCCTTCTTATCCGGTGGAGAGGCGCCTGGCCTGTCCCCGCAATCGGGCGCGCATGGCGCGGTCTAAGGCGCGCATCATGTGCTCTAAGATGCGCATCGGGTGCGCAAAGTGTGTCTCTGGGTGGTCTAAGTCGCGCTTAGGCGCGCACAACGTGTGCGAAAGCGGCGCATTGTGCGTCAGGCGGGTGTCGTTTCCATCCGATTGACCGTCGGCGCGGGCGCTGGATGGCGGCGCGCGCCGCGACGCGCCAGTGCGCGTGCAAACCCTGCGAAGCGGTAAGCGCCTGAGTTCGCGACCGGTTTTCGACTTCATTTTGTCGTCTTTGTCTGGTTTCGTTGAGGTGAAGGTCGTGTGGTCGTCCCACAGCCCCGGTCGTGGCGCGCTGATTGCTGCGCGCGTGGGCAGGTGGACGCGCAGGCGCGGCCGAGAGGTTGGGAGCACATGGCGGTTCAGTCGATCATCGAAGAGGGGCGCGCGCTCGCGATGAGCGCCTGGGCGACGTATGACGCGTCACCCTTGCGCGCCTTGGCCGATGGCGAACCGGTGCTGGCGCTGGCCGCGGTCATTGGCTTGGCCTGGCTGGCGGGTGACTTCGTGGTGGGCCTGGTGCAGGCGAGCGTGCAGGGCCTCAAGGCCTGGGCGGGCGCCGACACGCACGCCAAGGCGCGCCGGGAAGCTGAACGCCTGCGCGAGCGCTCCGGGCCGCGATTTGCGGTGCTGTTGGGGCCCATTGAATCTGACCGCGGCGGCGTGGCGACCGAGATCATTGAGCGCGCCCTTTCGGTGCATGCGCCCGCCTTCTTGTTTGATCGCTCTGTTGAGATTGCCCGTCCGCGCATTGCCCTGTCGGGCGCCGGCTCGGCTGACGAGGCGCGGACCTGGTCGACGCGGTCTGACGCGGACCTGGTGGTGTGGGGGCGCGGGCCCGGTCGGCGCACGCTGATGCGGCTGTTCTTCCTGACCGCCCGCGCGCGCTCTGACGACGGGCCGGTGCAGGAGGTGCGTCTGGAGCCGCCCCTGTCGCCCACCGAACGTGATCGACTGGCCGCCGGCGTGGCCTACCTGTTTGCCCGCACCGCCCTGCCGTGCGCCGCCGAAGCTGACCGCTTCCGGCCCGAGAAGCTGAAGCCGGTTCTGGACGCGCTCGACAAGCTGGCGGCCGATCCGCCGTCCGGCATCGGCCCCGAGTTTGAGCGCCTGCTGCGCGAAGACGCCGCCAAGATCGCCATTTCCATCGGTCGGCGCTTGGGCGACGGCGAGATCTTGCGCCGCGCCTCGCGGCTGCGGGTGCGTCTGCTGGCGGAAATCGACAAGGCCGACGACCCGCTCGATTGGGCGCTGACTCGGGCCGATCTGGGCCGGGCTCAGCTGGCGCTGGGCGAGGCGGAATCTGACGCGCGCCGGCTTGACGCGGCTGTCGAGGCCTTCACGGAAGCCGCCGAGATGTTGTCGGGCGAAGACAATCGCGGCGCGCGGGCGGTGGCGCTCTTGGATTTGGCGGCGGCCCATTCGGCCAGCGCGGCGATCGATCAGTCGCAAGGGCGGCTGGATGCAGCAGCCAAGGCCTATCGCGCCGCCCTGAAAATCGCCCCTGACGGCGATCCGCGCTTTCTGGACCGGGCCCGCCGGGGCCTGGCGCGCGCCCTGCGCAGCCTGGCCGAGATCACGGGCGATTCAGAGGTCATGGAGCAGGCCGTCGACGTTTACCGGCTGGCGGCGACAGATCGGGCCCGGGCCATCGACCCGGTCGGCTGGGCGCGGGCTCAGCATGAGCTGGGACTGGCTTGCGCCGGCCTGGCGGCGGTCGCCAACGAGGCCCAGCGCTACCGCGAGGCGATCCAGGCGTTTGTGTCGGCGCTGGAAGAACGCACCCGCGACAGCGCGCCCGCCGAATGGTCTGAAACCCTCGATCAGCTGGGCCACGCCTTTTATGGGCTGGGCCGTATGGAGGGCGGCGCCGGGGCGCTGGAAGACGCCGTAACCGCGTATGAAAAGGCGCTTTTGGAGCGCGACCGGGACGCAAGTCCGCTCCTGTGGGCGCAGACGAAGAACAATCTGGGCAACGTGCATCAGGCCCTGGGCGAGCGCACCGGCGAGCGCTGGCGCGTGGAGGCGGCAGTGACCGCCTATCGCGAGGCGATGACGGTGTTTACCAAAGACGCCCATCCGTTCGACTGGGCTGGGTGCCTGAACAATCTGGGCAATGCGCTGCATGTCTTGGGCGAGCGCAGCCAGGGCGTGCAGGCGCTGGAGGAGGCGCTGGAGGCGCACACCCGGGCGCTGGAGGTGCGCACCAAGGACCGCTCGCGCATCGATTGGGCGGCCACGCGCAACAATATCGGGCTGGTCTTGACCACGCTAGGCGCGCGGCTGCGCGATCCCCATCACCTGCAGAACGCCGTGGCCGCCTATCGCGACGCGCTCGGCGTGTTCCGGCTTGCCGGCGAGGTGCGCTACGCCGTGTTGGCTGAACGCAACTTGGAGCGCGCCCAGGGCTTGTTGGCGCAAACCGGAACCCGAGCGGCCGAGTAGGCCCCGCACTCCCGTTCATGTCGCAAGAGCGGTTGAGCCCTCAGGCGAGTCCCAATTCGGCCCGCACTTTCTTCGTCAGCTTGGCCGCCACCAGGGCGTGGGCGCGAGTGAGGCGGGCGATGAACTCTTCATCGCTCATGGCGTCCAGATCGGTCACCTGCACCCACTTGGCGCGCGCCAGATAGGGCGCCGGACGCACCCCCGGCTCTTGGCTCAAGAGATCAAACGTCATGTCGTCGACCTTGAAGCTGACGCCTTGGCGCAGGTCCGCCGTCTCAGCGTCGCCCTTGACCTGAACGGTGCTCAAGACGGCGAACATCTTCTCGCCAACTGTGAAGACGTCTTTGAGGCCCCACTTCTCGGTCGCCACCGCGCCGGGCAGGCTGAGCGCGGCGGCGCGCAAGGCCTCGGGCGTCACGCCGCGCCTCCTGAGGCTCCTGAGGCTCCTGCATCTCCGGGGCTGGCCTTTACGCCCGTCCCGATCGGGCAGGCGACGCCGGTTCCCCCCATCCCACAATAGCCGCCCGGGTTCTTGGCCAAGTACTGCTGGTGGGCGTCTTCGGCAAAGTAGAACGGGCCGGCCAGGGTGATCTCGGTGGTGATCTCAGACGCCACTCCCGCCGCCGCCCCCGCCGCAGAGAGGGCGTCTTGATAGGCCCGGGCCGACGCCTGGCACACGGCCAGATCGGCCGCGTTGTGCGCATAGAGCGTTGAGCGATACTGAGAGCCCACGTCATTGCCCTGGCGCATGCCCTGGGTCGGGTCATGGCCCTCCCAGAACACCTTCAGAACCGCGTCGAGGCTGATCAGCTCGGGCTGATAGACCACGCGCACGACTTCGGCGTGGCCGGTGCGCCCTGAACAGACCTCTTGATAGGTCGGGTGGGGCGTCGACCCGCCCTGGTAGCCCACAGCCGTCACCCACACGCCCGGGGTTTGCCAGAACGCCCGCTCGGCGCCCCAGAAACAGCCCATGCCGACGTCCAGAATGCGCGCCCCGTCTGGGTGCGGGCCCGCCAGCGGGCGGCCTGACACGAAGTGATCGCGTGCGACGGCCATCGCCGTGTCGCGGCCGGGGAGGGCGTCGTCAGGGGTCGGCAGGCGAGATTTAGAGGACGCTGAAAAGATCATGGCGGCGGGCCTTTTCGGCAGGCGGCGAGGGTACCAGAAGATAGGGAGCGCACGGCGCGCGCGCAAATGGCCTCCACGCGCCCCCTAAGCTGCGCCTTTCAGCGGACTGAGCGGACCCTGCAGCGAGCGACAGGCCCAAGCGCTGATGGGGGCGCAGATCGGGGCGCTGGCCACGGCGTCGGACTGCGGCTCAGGCGCAGGCTGCGCGCTTCCCCCCTCGCTTCTGAGCGTCAGACATGTAAACTGAAGGTTAAGACGTGCAGCGCAGGCGGCCGCACGTCACGGGTCAAACGATCCGCTCGCGCGGG
>CAYGQB010000026.1:0-24408 GCA_964351895.1 uncultured Caulobacterales bacterium | reverse complement strand
GTTTCCCAGCGCTCCGATGGCGGGGTTCGTCATTATGCACCTGGCGCCGGCCACGCTTGTGATCGGTCCCTTGGCTTGGGCCGCCTGGCTGATCCGCGATTAGGCCTGTCTTTTAGGCGATTAGGGATGTGTAATGGGCCTGGCTGAGGCGTGTGCGCCCTGGCCGTGCTTCACCCGGCTCTGACAGGCGCTGCGGGCCGCCTCCACCAGGGTTTCAGGTTTGAACGGTTTCGGCAGGGCCACCGTCGCGCCGGTTTTCAGCGCCGCGGCGAGGGCCGTGTCGCAGGCCATGCGCGCGTCCAGCCCGCTGGACATGGCCACAACGCCCAGCTCCGGGCGCGCCGCGCGCAGCGCCATGATGCCCTCGATTCCGCCCATGCCCGGCATGAAGATGTCGGTGATCACCACGTCAAGGATGAGCGCGTCCAACCCGAGGAGGGCGGCATCCATGGTGTCAGCCTGCGCCACCCGCCAGCCGGCCGCCTCCAACGCGCGCGCGCAATAGGCGCGCACGGTGCGTGAATCGTCGATGACAAGCGCGCGCGGGGGGCGCGGGCCGCCGCGCCGCACCGCGCATGCGTCGGCAAAGACCTCTAAGAGGGCGGGAGCGCGAAACGGCTTGGGCAACAGAAAATCAACGCCGGCGCGCCGGGCTCGGCCAAGCCGCGCATCGGTTGCATCAGGCGTCGTCTCGCCGGTCATCGCCACAATCGGAGCGCCCGGCCACGCCGCGCGCACGCTGGGCACGGCTTCGACCCCGCAAGCAGCCTCTAGGACCAGATCCAGAAACACCGCGTCAGGGCGGGCGCCGGAAAACGCATCGATGGCCAGCGGCGGCGACTGGGCGATCAGGCAGTCGGCCTTGGCCTTGGCAAACTCCTGCGACATGGCCAGGCACATGGTGTGACTGTCATCAATGACGAGGGCGAGGTCGCGCTGGCTCATGTTGACGTTACTGCGTTGCAAGAGAAGGCTTGGAGCTTAAGCCAGACGCCTTAACGCCCAGTTGCCCTATTCAAGCAAAGATTTGCGAGAAACCCCGCACTCCGTGGGCAGAATAAGGCGTGCTCCTTCCACGTATTAAGCATCACTTAACCGTCGTTAATGCGCGTTAAAACTTTCACGAACTCGTCTTAGGTGCGTTGCACAAAATCGTTAGTCGGGCAGCCTCATTGGCCCGCGCCTCCCTGCTGCGGGCTGTTTTCCCTGGGGGGATGCACGCATGCTTTCATCACGTCTTCTAGGCGGCGTTGCCGCCGTGTCGCTGGCGCTGGTTTGCGCAAGTCAGGCGCAAGCGCAACAAACTGACGCCACCTTGCGCGGATCGATCGTGGACGCCAGCGGCGCCCCGGTTTCTGGCGCCACCATCACCATCCTGGACACGCGCACCAACGCCGTGTCCTCGGCGCGCACCTCCGCGCAGGGCAACTTCGCAAAGACCAACCTGCGCGTCGGCGGCCCCTACGCCGTGACCGTGACAGCGCCCGGATTTGAAGCCGCCCAAGTCAACATCGGTTCGCTGACCATCGGTTCAAACGCCCCGATTACGCTGTCGCTGGACGGAGCCACGCGCGAGACCATCGTCGTCACGGCGACGGCTGGTTCAGGCGCGATCGACATCGCCAATGGCGCGGGCACGGTGTTCTCGGCCGAAGACATTGCCGACACGCCGACGATTGACCGCGACCTGACCAGCATCCTGGAGCTTGATCCGCTGGTTTCAGTGTCCGGCTCGTCGGGCGAACTGGGCGTGATCTCGTTTGGCGGCATCGAGCCGCGTCTCAACGGCTTTGTCGTTGACGGCGCTTTGATCGGCGACAAGTTCAAGCTGGAAGAAGCCTTCTATCCGACGCTGCGCCAGCCGGTTTCAATCGATGTTCTGGAAGCGGCCGCGGCCACCTTCTCTGAATATTCCGTGCTCACCACGGGCGCTCAGGGCGGCCTCGTCAACACCGTCACCAAGTCGGGCTCCAACGAGTTTGACGGGACGCTCTACTATCGCTTCGGCGATGACCGTCTCACCGGCAACCGCCCGTTTGGCGAGAAGGTGTTCGGGAATGAGTTTGAAGAAACCGACTACGGCCTGACCGTCTCGGGACCGATCGTCAAAGACAAGCTGTTCTTTGTCTTTAACTACGAAGATTTCGAGGCCAACACGCCGGTCATCGAAGATTTCTCGACTGCCGAACTGGCGGTGTTCGAGCAAGTTCGTCAGGCCTTTTTGACCGCGACCGATGCGGCTGGAAATCTGCGCTACGGCGGCTTTGATCCGGGCGTGAAGTCCAATATCGCCAGCGACACAACCACGTCTGAGCGCACCTTCTTGAAGCTCGACTGGCTGATCACCGACAATCATCGCGCGTCGGCCTGGTACCTGAAGGCCAAGGATGCGCGCCTGCAGAACACCGACGGCCTGGATTTCCTGTTCCCGACCGCGTTCTACGACAAGACCGTGGACATGGACCTCTACCATGGCCAGCTGACCTCAGACTGGACCGACGCCCTGTCGACCACGTTCCGGGTGATCTACAAGCAGCAAGACACCGGCCAGATTCCGCGTACGGAAGTGTCGGGTGGCGCAACCACGTTCCCGACGTTTGTGGTTGAGGGCACGGGCCTGGGCAACGACGTCGCGGCCGGGCCGGACCCGTTCCGTCAGGCCAATACGTTCGAAGACGAGCAGCTTCAGGTCTTTGGTTCGGCCGACTATGTGATGGGCAATCACATCCTCACCTTCGGCGGTGAATATCAGGACTATGAGCTGGACAACCTCTTCGGTCAGTCTTGCCGCGGCGAGTATACCTTCAGTTCAATCGCCGACGTTCTGGCTGGCAACGCCGAGGTCTTCTACCTCAACACGCCCACCAATTCGTGTGCGGATCGCCGCGCCCAGTGGGGCTATCAGAAGCTGGACCTGTTCGCCCAGGACGAGTGGCAAGTCACCCCAGACCTGTCGATCAACTATGGCGTGCGCTATGAGCGCTATTCGACGGACGATGAAGTGCCCCCACAGGGCAACTTCGCCGCAGAGTATGGCGCCAACACGTCGGGCGATTTGGACGGCCTGGACGTGATCCAGCCGCGCTTCGGCTTTGATTGGAACGCGCCTTATGAAACGCGCGTTCAAGGCGGCGTTGGTCTGTTCTCGGGCGGCGACCCGGTGGTGTGGTTCTCCAACGCCTACTCGCCTCTGGCCTCGATCGGGACCGGCGATGTCACCGACTATGCCGACTTCTTGAACGTGCCGGCTGCGCTGCAAGCTCAGGCCGCCGCCAACGCCGGTCCGTTCAACTACGACCACATCGATCCGGGCTTTAACATCCCGTCCCTGTGGAAGGCGTCGATCAGCGCTGACAAGCTGTTCGATCTGCCGGTTCTGGGCCCTGATTGGCTCTTGGGCGTGCAGGTGGCCTACTCGCAGGTGCAAGACAGCGCGGCCTTCATCAACCGGGCTCAGATCGCCAGCGAAATCGTCGATCCGGCCTTGTCGGCTCAGGTTGCCGCGAACACGGGCGTCGCTCCAGACGGGCGTCCGATCTACGCCGACGCGCGGTCAACCGGCGACGCCATCCAGCTGACAAACACTGACGAAGGCTCGTCCTTCTCAGTGTCGTTGGCGGCGGAGAAGGAATGGGACAATGGCGTGTCGTTCTACGGCGCCTACACCTTCACCGACAGCGAGCGCTTGCTGCCGGGGTCCTCGTCGCGCCACATCTCCAACTATCGTTCGCTGGTGACCACCGATCGCAACTCCGCGGCTCCGGCTGGCACGTCGGTGTTCGAAGTTGAGGACCGGTTCGTCTTCCAGACCAAGTTCGAGCGCGACTTCATCGCCAACCTGGAAACCCAGGTGGTCTTGAAAGGCGTGTTTGAGAGCGGTCCGGTGTCAAATGCGGGCTATGCCTACCCGTCCAGCAACAACCGCATCTTCGGTCGTGCGGCGGGCGGCTCGCCGTTCTCGGGCGTCGATCAGCTCTACGTCCCAATGCTGGCGCCAGCCGGCCAGGGCCTGTTCGACGATCCCAAGGTCATCTTCGCCAATGGCGCGGATGAGGCGGCCGTGTTCAGCACGCTGCGTGACCTCGGTCTTCTCAGCGACGCTGGCGGCGTGGTGGAGAAGAACGGTCTGCGTGGTCCTTGGAACCAGCGGTTTGACCTTGGCTTCAGCCAAGAGCTGCCGGGCATTCCGGGCGCTGAGAAGTGGGTCGGCGACAATCAGCTGCGTCTGACGGTCGACATCTTCAACGTGGCCAACCTGTTGAACGACGAATGGGGCACGCAGTACGACGACGCACAGTTTGACAGCCTGTCGCCGGTGTCGGCGCGCCTGGTGACGGCGGCCACCGCCGACGCCTTCCGCAATGGCACGCTGACCAACGCGCTGTCGGACAACTTCTTGTCCACATCCGCCGGCGGCCAGCTGTGTAAGCAGGCGACCGACTGTGTCTACGTCTATGACACGGGCTTTGGCGGTGAGCCGTTCCAGCGCGACTTGGAAGACTCGGTCTTCAAGATCCGCGTCGGCCTGCGCTACGAGTTCTAGGCGCGCGCCAAATAGCGACATGAGGGGGAGGGGCGGTCTTCGGGCCGCCCCTTTTTCTGTGCGCGGTCACAGGCGCGCATTCGGGCCCCTGTGCGCGTCGTCACAGCCATGCTAGGGGCAAGCCGATGACCCGGCGCACACCCCACGAAACAGAACCCAAGCACCAGCGCTTTCTGGCCTGGCCGCATCACGCCGATTGGCGCGACGACCTGGATGCGGCGCGCCGCGAAACGCGCGCACTGGCCGCCGCCTTGGCGCCGGACCCGGTTCAGCTCTTGGCGCTGCCCCGCCTTGCCGACGGCGCGGACGCTGAACTGCGCGCGCTCGACGCCGATCCGGCGGCCGACCCAGACCCCGCCGTCCTCCGAGATGCTGAGATCGCTGAGGCCCACGCGCCAGACGCCGCGCGCGATCATGTTGTGGTGCGCGAGGCGCAGCTTGGCGACGTCTGGCTGCGCGACACCGGCCCGGTGTTTACGCTGGCGCCCGACGGCCCGGTGGCGGTGTCGTTTGCGTTCAATGGCTGGGGCGGCAAGTACGTCTATCCCGGCGATGAGGACGTGGCGCGCCAGATCGCCGGCTTGGCGGACATTCGGCTGGAGACCAGCCCCCTGGTGACAGAAGGCGGGGCGCTGGAATTTGACGGGGCGGGAACGGCCATTGTCACGCGCGACAGCATCTTGAACGCCAATCGCAACCCGAGCTGGACGGCGGGGGACGTGGAGCGGGAGCTGTCTGAGCGGCTCGGCGTGGCGCGCGTGATCTGGCTTGAACAAGGGCTGTTGAACGATCACACCGACGGTCACGCCGACACCATCGCCCGGTTCGTGCGCCCTGGCCTGGTGGCGTGCATGGCGCCCAGCGGCCGCGACGATCCCAATGCGCGCGTGCTCGACGAGATTGCGCGCACCCTCGACCGTGCGCGCGACGCTGACGGTCGGCGAGTGGACGTGGCGCGCATCCCGTCGCCCGGCCTGGTGCGCGACGCCGACGGTCGGCCGGCGCCGGCCAGTCATCTCAACTGGGTATTTTCGTCTCAGCGCCTGGTGCTGCCGACCTATGGCCCAGCGGGTGATGGGGGCGATGCGGGCGATGGGGGCGTGCGCGACCAGGTGGCCGCCCTGTTCCCCGATCGTGAGGTGGTCGCCGCGTCGGCGCGCGCCTTCGTGGCCGGCGGCGGCGCGTTCCATTGCGCCAGCGTAGAAAGCCCGCATCCTGGGGCGCGGGCATGAGCAAGCTGACCGTCGCCGTCCTGCAGGCCGCATTCGAGGTCGACGACCTTGGTGCGAACACGGACCGCGTGTGCGAGATGGTGCGTGACGCCGCGCGTCAGGGCGCTGATCTGGTGACGCCGCCAGAACTGTTTCAAGGGCCCTACTTCTGCAAGACCCAAGACGAAGACCATTTCGCGCGTGCTCTGCCGTGGACGGAGCATCAGAGCGTGGTGGCGCTGCAGAAGGTGGCGGCCGAGGTGGGCGTGGTGGTTCCGGTGTCGATCTTTGAGCGCGATGGTCCGCACACCTACAATAGCCTCGTGATGATCGACGCCGACGGGGCGGCGCTGGGCGTTTATCGCAAGAGCCACATCCCCGACGGGCCGGGCTATCAAGAGAAGTACTACTTCAAGCCGGGCGACACCGGGTTTCGCGTCTGGCGTACGCGCGCCGGCGTGATCGGGGCGGGGGTGTGCTGGGATCAATGGTTCCCCGAGGCGGCGCGCGCCATGGCCCTGATGGGCGCAGAGGTGCTCGTCTATCCCACCGCCATTGGGGCCGAGCCTCAGGATCCAAGCCTTGATACGGGCGCGCGCTGGCGCCGGGCCATGGTCGGACACGCGGTCGCCAACTGCATGCCGGTCGCCGCGGCAAATCGGGTGGGGACTGAGGCCGGGCAAACCTTCTATGGCTCAAGCTTCATTGCCAATGAGGCCGGCGACATCGTCGCTGAGTTGGATCGCACGCAAGAGGGCTGCGCCTTGGCGACCTTTGACCGCGCCGCGCTGGCCACGGCGCGCTCCAGCTGGGGCTTTTTCCGAGACCGCCGACCTGAGCTTTACGGCCGACTGACCGAGGGCGGCGGCTCGGGTTCGGGCTCAGGCTAGGTGTTAGGCGGTTCCAACAAGAGAGAGCGCGTTGGCAACAGCCGGTCGCTGGCCATGACCTCTTCTAGCTTGGCGCGATTGTCGGGCGGGATGGAGCGGCGGCCGTGAAACAGGTGCAAGACCGGGTCGGCGTGCTCTAGCGTGATCCGGCGCACGCCGGACCGGATCAGCCGCACGATGAAGTCGGTGTCCTCCAGGCCATAGGTCTCAAAGCCTTCTTCAAACCCGCCGACGGCCAGAAAGTCGCTGCGCCAGACGCCAAGATTGCAGGTCTGGGCCTTGTTCCATTCGGTCGGCCGGTTCTTGCGACGCGCGTCGCTGAACTCGATCGACACCAGCTGAAACGGGCGATTGGAGCCGCCAAGCAGCGCCAGCGGCGTGAGGACAGCGCGCGGCCAGGTGTGAATGCGGCGCGTCCCGCTGAGGACGGCGCGCGTCGACCATCCGCGCATGAAGCAGCGCCGCCCGGCGGTAAACCAACCCGGCTGCGCCCACGCCATGTGCTTTTCAACGAAGGTGGGGAACACCAGACCGTCGCCGTCCAGCTGAATGAGATAGTCCCCGCTCGACCGTGATACGGCCAGATTGCGCGACCGCGCCAACCGGTAGCCCTGGTCGTCTTGCCACGAGTGCACGATGGGGAAGGGCGAGCGCTGCGACCAGGTCTCGACAAGGTCGCGCGTGTCCGAGCGCGAGCCGTCGTCGGCAACCACGATTTCAAGGTTGGGGTAGGTTTGGCCGGCGAGCCCGTCGAGCACCAGGTCCAGCGCTTCGGGCCAGTTGTAGGTGGCCACGATGGCCGATACGCGCGGGCGGTCGCGCGACGGGTTTGGCGGCGCAGGCGGTTTGCTCGTCATGGGGCAGCACTTGCACCGGGCGCGCCTTCAGGGTCAACGTCAGATGACGTCTCCCCAAAAGCTCCCCCGGTGCAAGCCCCCGGTTTGTTATGTGGGCTGGCGCGCAGCCGCTACGCGTCGGCCATCAGAGCCTTGGCCTGGCTGATCCACTTCTCGCGCGCGATCCGACCTGGGAAGTTGATGCGCGTATCGACTTGTTCGGCTTCCGCCTTGGTCATCTGGGCGATCTGCCAGTAGTGGAAAATGCCGAGGCTATAGAGCGCCTCTTGCAGCTTCGGGCCCACGCCCTTGATCTTGGTCAGATCGTCCGGCGCGGCGGCGTTCGGCTCCAGAACCTTGGCGCGCTTGACCTTCTTTGCCGTCTTGGCGGGAACGTCGGGCGTGTTGGCGCCAGATGCGGCGGCCTTGGCCGTCTTCGTCGACTTGGTCCCCTTGCCGGGCTTGACCGGCTTTGCGGCGGTCGATTTCGACTTGGCGGCGACGGCCGCCTCCTTGACCTCAGCGACGGGCTTGGCTTTCGCGGTCGGCTTGGCCTTGGCGCCGGTTTTCGGGGCGCTGGTCTTCGGAGCGACGGGCTTTTTGGCGATCGGCTTCTTGCTGATCTTGGCTTCGGTTTTCGCCTCGGCCACGGCGGCGCTCAGCGGGCTGGAGGCAGGGGCCTTGGCGTGGGCCCGCGCGCTGGTGAACAGCCCGGTCAAGCCAAACGGATTGTTTTCCAGGTTGGCGCTGGAGGGGGCGGAGGCGGCGGTCAAGCCCGCCGTCATCGCTTCGCCGGTGTCGCGCCAGGCGCGCATCATCAGGAGGGCGTACTCTTCTTGCCAGCGCGCCATGGCGTCCATCGAGGCTGCCGGCAGCTCTGCCGGCGTGTCAGCGTGCGGGCGCGCCACATCCGCCAGATGCGCGCTCACCGCGCCCCAAGATGTGAAGGCGTTGGCCCAGGCACGTGTTGCATCAGCAACCGTGGCGGCGCCGGCGGGGGAAAACGACCAGGCGTACATGACGGGGTGCTCCAAGAGGCTCTGCGGCGCCCAACGCGCCATCCGTTGACGCCAGGGTCGAGCCGATTTGGTAACTATACTGTAAATTGCTGCGGCGCACAAATTTGGGCCTGTGCGACGCGAGGGCGCGCCCCGTGCTGACACGTCGCAATCGCTGACACGCCGCAAGTGATGACACGCCGCAATGCGCGCCCCAGTCGTGAGCAGGCATTGCGCTACGAAGATGAAGCGGCGTCTATGTCCTGGGCTGTAAGGAGAATAATCATTAAACAGATAGACTGGATGTCAGGTGGGCACGCGGCGCCCTTCGGCTTCACCAACCCCGCGCCCGCGCCGCCGCGCCCGAGGCGCGATCCCGGCGTCGTCACTCGGCTGATAATCCGTATCATGATAAGAGGCCCAGGGCGTGTCGCGCATCTCAACTTCTGTAAAGGCGCCAAAGCCGTTGAAGGGCGTGCGCATGGTGCGGCCATAGGCGCCCAGCGCGCCAAACTCGATCCAATCGCCTTCGCGCACGTCTGCGGCCATGTGGAAAGGGCCGGGCATGGCGTCGCCTGCGTCACAGGTGGGACCAAAGAGGCGATAGGGCTGAGGCGCGCCCGTCAGCTCCCCGCCGGGCCGCAGGGCGCGGGCCGGAAAGCGCCAGCGCCAGTGCGCCGCGTCAAACAAGGCGCCATAGGCGCCGTCCGACACATAGAGGGCGTCGCCCTTGCGCAGTTCCACCCGCACCAGCAGCGATTCAAAATCAGCACACACGACGCGGCCGGGCTCAAACCAGCGCTCAGCGCCGGCGAAGGCGGGCGCCGCATCAAGCCCGCGCGCGATGGCCGCCACATAGGCGCTAAGCGGCGGCGGCTCCATGCCCGGATAGAGCGCAGGAAAGCCGCCGCCGACATTGACGATGTCGATGGCGACGCCGGCGCGCTCAACAAGGCGGGCGGTTTCACGCAAGGCCCGCGCATAGGCGTCTGGCGTCATGCACTGGCTTCCAACGTGGAACGACACGCCCAGCCGATCGACGCGCGCGCGCGCCGCCTGCAAGAGGGCCGGGGCGTCAAACATCGAGGCCCCAAACTTGCCGGCGAGGGGCAGGGCGGCCCCGTCGTTTGAAACGGCCAGGCGGACCACAAGATCAAGCGGCGACTGGGCCCCCACGGTTTGGTTGATCTTCTCCAGCTCGTCCAGATGATCGAGCGCGAACACGCGCACGCCGTGGTGCTGATAGGCGTCGGCAATCGCGGCGCGCGACTTGACGGGATTGAAGTAGGCCGGCTGCGCCTGCGGACCGAGCGCGGCGACGGTCTCAAGCTCCACTGTGCTGGCGACGTCAAAGTGTCGATAGCCGGCGTCCAAGAGGGTCTTGAGCAGCAGCGGGCTGGGATTGGACTTGACCGCATAGTAGGGCGTCGCCGAGACGGCCCGAAACGCGCTTAGAACTGCAGCGGCGGCGGCGCGCGCGGCGTGCGGGCGCACACAGGCGACCGGCTGGTCGGGGGCGTGCGCGGCGAGAAACGCCGGCACGCTGTCAAAGGAGCGCAGGCCGGTGTCGGGCGTCGTCTCTGGCGAGGGCTTGGGCTGGGGCATGGCTGCGGTCTCGCGTCATCGCACAGGCGAGGGAGGGGGAGGCGCGAGATGGCGCGCGGCGTTGGCCTTATTACCGCCATTTCCAGAGCGCAGGAACTGACCAAATCACCGGCGCGCAGGCGCGCGGTGCTCCGAACCTGTTTTCGGATCGAAGGGGCCCTCGATGACATCTCTTTCCCGCGCCAAGATCACCGGCGTCCAGCCCGCCAGTGACCAGACCGCCAGTGACCACACCTCCGGCGCTGCGCTTCCTCGCGCCAAGACAGGCGTGGCGGCGGCCGTCAGTTCAGCCGTGCTGTGGGCGGCGATCGGCGCAGCCGCCTTTGCCGCGCCGGCAAGCGCGCGCGAGACGGTGCGCGTGGTGGGCTCGTCGACCGTGTTTCCGTTCGCCCAAGCCGTGGCTGAACAGTATGGCGCCCGGGCGGCCGACCCCACGCCGGTGGTGGAGGCGACAGGCACGGGCGGCGGGGTTCAGCTCTTCTGCAGTGGGGTCGGCGAGGAGTTTCCCGACGTCGTCAACGCGTCTCGGCGTCTGAAGGCCAATGAGTGGCAAACCTGCCAAGCCAATGGCGTGGACGAGATTGTTGAAGTTCAGATTGGCTATGACGGGATTGTCTTCGCCAACACCAAGCAAGACCCGTCGGCGCCGGTGTTTGTCTTGTCCCGCCGTCACGTGTTTGACGCGCTGGCGGCCCAGCTGCCGACTTCCGACACCGATTGCACCCTGAGGCCCAATCCCTATGAGGTGTGGTCGCAGATCTCGCCTGAGCTGCCGGATGTGGAGATTGAGGTCTATGGCCCGCCGCCGACGTCTGGCACCCGCGACGCCTTCGTCGAGATCGCGATGGAGGGCGGCGCCAAGACCTATGGCTGTCTGCGCGACTTGCGTGAAACCGACGAGATGGCCTTCCGCGACGTCGCCCACCGCCTGCGTGAAGACGGCTTCTGGATCGACGCGGGCGAGAACGACAATGCGCTGGTCAATCTTCTCTTGAAGGCGCCGTCGGCGCTCGGCGTGTTCGGCTTTTCGTTCCTTGATCAGAACTCAGACCGCATGCGCGGGGCGAGCGTTGATGGCGCTGCGCCAACGTTTGAGAACATCGCCTCGGGCGAGTATCCGGTCTCGCGGTCGCTGTTCTTCTATCTCAAGAAAGAGCACCTGGACCTGGTCTCGGGCTTGCGCGGCTTTGCCGACGAGTTCGTCTCTGAGGCGGCGGCTGGACCATTTGGTTACCTGGCTGAACGTGGCCTGATCCCGCTGCCCGATGACGAGCGCGCGGCCATGGCGGATCGGGTCGCACAGATGACCACGCTGACGGCGGACATTTTCGAGGCCCCAGATGTCCAGGCCTCAGATGTCCAGTTGCCAGACGACCTGCCGACGAGCGCGGCCATGCCGGCCGACCCAGAATCCGGGGCAGACGCTGAGGCGGGGCCTGATGGGGAACTGGAATCGGCGGATGAGCCCGCACGTGACCCGGTGCCGAGCGCCTTGCGCCGTGGACCGGCGGACGGCGGGGGCGATTAGACCGCGTCTGTCTTTGCCGTAAGCGGCCTAGTCGAGCTTCTTGGTGGGCTTGGCGGCGGGCTTATTGACGCCGGCTGAGTCTGTTGGGCCTCGTCCGATCCGGGCGGCGCGCGCTGCGCGGGCGGCGCGATACCACTTCACGACCGGCGGGCGCACCCGGCCGCCCAGTCTGCGCAAGCGCTTCCAGAAGCGCCGGCGCTGCGGCTGGGGCGGCACTTCCAGGTTCATCAAGAACTCCTCAGCGCAGGCGCGCCAGGAATATTGCTCAGCATAGGCGCGCGTCACACCGCGATCGAGGTCAAGGGCGGCTAGGGCCGCCTTGGTCAGATCCTCGTCCAGAACGCCGGCGTTTGAGCCCGGGATAATGTCGATCGGACCAGGCGCAGGGTAGGCGGCGACCGGCGTGCCGCAGGCCATGGCCTCGAGAATCACCAGGCCGAAGGTGTCAGTCCAGCTGGGAAACACAAAGACGTCCGCATCAGCAAAGCAGCGCGCCAGCTCCTCGCCGAACTTGGGTCCCAAGAAGACGGCCTTCGGGTGGCGGCGCTCCAACTCGGCGCGTTGTGGTCCGTCGCCGACAATCACCTTAGAGCCCGGCAGGTCTGCGGTGAGCAGCGCCTCAATGTTCTTCTCGACCGCGACGCGCCCCACATAAAGAAAGATCGGGCCCTCAAGCCCGGCATAGACGCTGTCTTCGGGGCGCTCGGCGCGCAGGGCGGGGTTGAACTGTTGGGTGTCCACGCCCCGCGACCAGGCGGTCAGGTTCTTGACGCCGCGCTTTTCCAGCGCGTCGCGCATGGTAGGCGTGGCCACCATCACCCGCCCGCCGGTGTTGTGAAAGCGGCGCATGAAGGCGTAGCCGGCCTTCAGCGGCACAATCGGAAACCGGGCGTGCACATATTCTGGGAACTGGGTGTGATAGCCGGTGGTGTAGGGCCAGCCCCACTTCAGACAGATGGCGCGCGCGGCGTGGCCCAGCGTGCCCTCCGTGGCGATGTGCACCGCGTCGGGTTCGAAGGCGCGGATGCGCGCCTCGATCACCGGCTTTGCGCCAAGCGCCAGCTTGATCTCTGGATAGGTCGGCAGAGGCATGGTGCGAAAGCCGTCGCTGGGCGCGATGACTTCAACCTCGTGCCCCATGTCGCGCAGTTCAGCCACCACCCGTGACAGGGTGCGCACGACGCCGTTCACCTGCGGCTCCCAGGCGTCAGTGACCAGCACCACGCGCATGGTGCGCTGGGGCAGAGCGTGGGCTGCGCCGCGCGGGGCCGCGCTGTGCAAGGGCGATTCGCCTCCTGGGTGATTCGCGGGCGGCGGCGCGTCACCGGTCGACGGCGCCTTGGGCGGGGGTGTCGCGGTCACGCGGCCTCCTGAAATCTGTTGGCGCCTTAGTGCACAAAGGGCCCAAGCGCACGGGGTGTCATGGCGCAGGCCGCGCTGGCAAGGCGGGTTGGATCAGGCGCCAACTTAGGCGAGCGCGCGTCCAAGAGCACGTCCAGAATCTGGAAGCCGGGCCAGATGCCAGGAGCCGGGGAAAAATCGATGGCGCCGACGACATGACCAGATCTGCGGCCAGCACACGGGTCTAGATGGGCGCCGAACCCGCTCAGGAGGCTTGATTTGGCGTCCGCCGCTTAACGGAATCCTGCGCTGAAGAGGGCGCGTTAACCTGCCGGTAACGAAAAACCCACAGCCTCTCCATACGTACATATTGACCACCGCATCGCCCCGGGCACTATATGTAGCGTCCACGGGTGAGAGCCCGCAGAAATCAAGAGCCGGCCGACAACGCCATCGCGCTTCCAACCTGTTGGAGCGCGAACAGGCGAGGTGCGCCCGAGCGAGGAGTAACGAGTATGACGCCGTTCGACGCCAGCACCTCTAGCCAGGCGCTTAACACCGCCGCCCTCAGCCAGCCCGCCCCGTCGCCCGCTGACGCCCCCAAGCGCCGCGGCAAGCCGGCGGCCTGGAAGCCTCGGATTGTCGAGGGCCGCCGGGTCAACGCCGAAGAGATTTTGATCGACCCGTCGCGCGATGCGCTTCTGACCGACTTTGGCAAGAAGACGCTGGAAGATCGCTATCTCCTGCCGGGCGAAACCTATCAGACCATGTTTGCGCGCGTGGCCGCCGCCTATGCCGATGGGCCCGAGCACGCCCAGCGTCTTTACGACTACATTTCCAATCTGTGGTTCATGCCCGCCACGCCTGTCCTGTCGAACGGCGGCGCCGATCGCGGCTTGCCGATCTCGTGCTTCCTCAATTCGGTTGATGATTCTCTCGACGGGATTGTCAGCGCCTGGAACGAGAACGTCTGGCTGGCCTCCAATGGCGGCGGGATTGGCACCTACTGGGGCCATGTCCGCTCGATCGGTGAGACAGTGGGGGGCAACGGCAAGACCAGCGGCATCATCCCGTTCGTGCGGGTGATGGATTCACTGACGCTCGCTATCAGCCAGGGCTCACTTCGGCGCGGCTCGGCGGCGGTCTATCTGGACGTGCACCATCCGGAAATCGAAGAGTTTTTGGAGATCCGCAAGCCGTCCGGCGACTTCAATCGCAAGTCCTTGAACCTGCACCACGGCTTGAACATCTCCGACGACTTCATGGAGGCGGTGCGCGCCGACGAAGATTTTGCGCTGCGCTCGCCCAAGTCGGGCGAAGTGGTGCGCACGGTTTCAGCACGCAAGCTGTGGCAGAAGATCCTGGAGCTGCGTCTGCAAACGGGTGAGCCGTACATCATCTTTTCGGACACGGTGAACCGGGCCCTGCCCAAGCATCAGCGCGAGTTGAACCTTCGGGTGCGCCAGTCGAACCTGTGCTCAGAGATCATGCTGCCGACCGGGCGCGATCACCTTGGCAATGACCGCACGGCCGTGTGCTGCTTGTCGTCGCTCAACGCGGAGACCTTCGAGCAGTGGCGCGACGACCCTCACTTCATTGAGGACATCTTCCGCTTCCTCGACAATGTGCTGCAGGACTTTATCGACCGGGCGCCGCCGGAAATGGAGCGGGCGGTCTACTCGGCCATCCGCGAGCGCTCGGTGGGCTTGGGGCTGATGGGCTTTCATTCGTTCTTGCAGGGCAAGGGCGTGCCGATGGAGAGCGCCATGGCCAAGTCCTGGAACCTGCGCATGTTCAAGCACATCAAGCGCTCGGCCGACGCCGCCTCTGTGGCCCTGGCCGAGGAGCGCGGCCCGTGCGAGGACGCCAAGGAGCGCGGCATGATGGCCCGCTTCTCCCACAAGCTGGCCATTGCGCCCACCGCGTCGATCTCGATCATCTGCGGCGGCACCTCGGCCGGCATCGAGCCGATCCCGGCCAACATCTATACCCACAAGACGCTGTCGGGCTCATTCAGCGTGCGCAATCCGCACCTTGAACGGGTCTTGGAGGCGCGCGGGCTGAACACGCCGGCGATCTGGACGTCGATCCTGGAGCACGAGGGGTCGGTGCAGCACCTGACCGAGCTGTCGCAGGACGAGAAAGACACGTTCAAGACCGCGTTTGAGCTGGACCAGCGCTGGGTGATTGAGCTGGCGGCCGACCGCACGCCCTACATCTGCCAGTCTCAGTCGCTCAACGTGTTCATCCCAGGCGACGTCGATAAGTGGGACTTGCACATGCTGCACTGGTCGGCGTGGGAGCGCGGCGTGAAGTCGCTGTACTACTGCCGCTCAAAATCAGTGCAGCGGGCCGCGTTCGCCGGCTCTGACGACGCCAAGGGGGCGGACACCTCAGGCGTCACAGCGCCAGAAAAAACAGATTATGAAGAATGTTTGGCTTGCCAGTAGGCGGTAGCCAGTTACGCATCTCTTTGTATTCGCTGGACTAAGTCAGGGCGGGGCGGAAACGCCTCGCCCTTCGACTTAAAGGTGCGACAAGACCGCGCACAAGCGGTAACAAAAGTGCAACCGAATCGCTTATACTGGAGCCATCGGAGTCAAGCCAGAGGCTGATCACAATGATGCAACGTCGAGTGATTGCAGTGTCATCGGTTGCCGCCGCCTGTTGCGCCGTCTCCGGGTGCGCAACGCCCGCCACGGCTGGCCTCAGTCTAGATGCGGCTCCTGAAGTCTTGCTGGCGGCGCTGACGCGCCGGTCAGACGCGCAAGATGCGCTGCGCACACAAGAAGAGAGCAGCGCACCCCATCGATCTGACGCGCCGGCTCCTGACCCGCGCACAACCGCAAATCCACGCCCAGCAGGTGACATGCGTCCTGTGGCCGCGACCGCCGTGATGATCGCCGCAGCCGCGCAAGAGACGCCCGGCGCCGCGATGGTTCCGGACGCCTATGCTGGGTCGGCGGCCTTTGCCGGCGCCCCGGGCGGCCCGACCATGAGCGATGCTGACGCCTTGTTGGCCTTGGCCGGCGCCGCGCCGGCGATGAACCCGCTCGATCTAACAGGCTTTGGCGGTGCAGCGCATCCGATGCTGCCGGGCGTGGCCGCCGTGGCGGGCATGCTGGAGCGCGATCCGCGCGCGTTCGCGGTGAACCCTGGCTTGAGCGACCGAAATCGGCTGACGCCCAGCGGCGGCGACTACATGCTGTCTTCAGCGGGCGCGGCGCTGGGCATTCAGGTGTCGCCGCGCGCCGGCGTGAAATCAGACGATCTCAGCCAGACCGCCGGGTTCGGCGGCGTGGTGCGTTTCGGTGAAGGGCTTTCAGACCCGCGCACCGGCGCAGACGCTCAAGGCTGGCACATGTTCATTGGCGCGGACGCCCAGGCCGTGACTTGGAAGCTGGACCGCAGCCCCTTGGCTGACGGCGCTGCGGTGCGGGTCGAGGACAAGGAACTTGTGGGCGACGCTCAGGCGGGCGTGGCGATCAAGATGGGCGGCGGCGATTTGGCGGTGGGCTTTGTGCACCGTGAAATCAAAAGCAATGGCGTGAGCGCAGACGAGCAGTTCGGCGGCGTGACCTTTAAGGTGCGCCGCTAGGGCGGGTTTGCGCCGCTCAGGCCGTCCGGCTCCCACACTCTCAAAGTCCGCCACACTCCAATACACCCGGGCCTTGCTCGGACATGCGCCTCTTACGTGCCGGGTCAGTGTGGCGCCAAGGCCGCGCTGCACGCCTGATCGCGCGCGGGCGTCAGCCCAGGCCTTGAGTTGCACCAAGCCATGGCGCGACAACTGCCCTACACTTGCGCCCCCGACGAGAAGACGGGGGACAAGGGGGCGGGGGCCGCCATGACACGCAACACACACCGAGAGCTCAAGCTTCGGGCCACGCCATGCTCGATCCCAATGGCCGCCCCAGTCGTTGGGCTGGTGCTGGCGGGCGCGATCTCCGCCGTGGCGGGCGCACAGCCCTTGGCCGTGAGCCAGTCAGAGCTGACGTCGGAAAAGTGGGCCCATGTGTCCCTGACGCAGACACTAGCGCCCACCGAACCGGGTGCGCCGGCCGGCCCAGTCCTTCAGGAGCCCGAAGCGCCCGCGCCCGGTCCCGCGCCCGGTGTAGTCTCCACCCGCGGCGTGTTCCCAGAGTATGAGCGCGAGCGCCGCGCGCGCGGCCTGGAATTGGCCGGCGGGGCGGCGTCGTTCGTGTGGGAGAACGACATCTTCGGCGGCACCGACCAAAACTATTCAAACGGTGTGCAGTTCCAATTCACCTCCGGCCCGTCAACCACGCTGCCGCTGGTCGCGCGCGTGATGCCGCAACGGTTTCGCCAGGGCTATTCAAGCTGGCGCACAGGGCTGGGCTTTGGCCACGCCATCTTCACGCCCGAAGACATTTCCGCGCCTGACCCAGATCCCACCGACCGCCCGTACGCGGGCTGGGCCTATGGCTCCTTAGCGTTCTATGGCGAGCGCTGGGGCATCGACCGCGATCCGAGCGTGCGCGGCCTGGACACGGCGCAGCTGAGCGTTGGCGTTGTCGGCGACGGGGCGGGGGCGGCCTGGGTGCAGTCAGAGTTCCACCAGCTCATCGACGGCGAAGACCCGCGCGGCTGGCGCTTCCAGATCGAAGACGAGCCTGGGGTGGTGCTGCGCCTCCAGCGCCAGACCCGCAGGCTCTTGAAAGATTTCGGACCGGTGGAAATCGACGGCGAGTTCACCCGCGGCGTCGCCCTGGGCAACGTGGAAACCAGCGGCTCGTTTGGGCTGGGCGCGCGGCTGGGGCGTCATCTGGGCGGCGACTTTGGCCCGCCTCGGATCCGGCCGGCGCTGGGCGGCGCGTCGTTCTATGGGCCCTCAACGGGGGCGGGCTGGTACCTGTTTGGCGGCGCTGAGGCGCGCGCCATTGCCCACACCATCTTCCTGGACGGCAACACCTTTCGCGACAGCCGGTCGGTGGACCGCAAGCCCCTGGTGCTCGACGCCCAGGCCGGACTTGCCGTGCGCCTGGGGCGGATGCGCGCCACCTTCACCTATGTCCACCGCACCGAAGAGTTCGAAACCCAAGACGGACCAAGCCGCTTTGGCGCCGGCACCATTTCGATGCGGTTCTAAGGCGCGGCGTGAGGGGGGGGTGTTTGACCCCGTATCGGCGCTCTCGCGCCTCACATGGGTCGGGCTGAGGGTTGTTTTTGTTGGACCCCTTATCGCGGCTGCGCCGCTCACATGGGTCGGGCTCAGGGCTGTTTTTGTTTGACCCCGTATCGCGGCTGCGCCGCTCACATGGGTAGGGCTCAGGGCTGGGGTGAAGTGTGCGCCCGGCGATTCATCTTTCGTTAAATCGAATCTCCTGAGCGTGCCACATCTTGTGGATACATGGCTCGCGCCCACCATATGTTGAGTTACGGTGCGGGACACGATGGGAGAACACGATGGCCTTGGACGCACAACCAGCGCGCAGCGGACTGCTCACGCCGAGCTATTCTTACAAGCCGTTCCGCTATCCCTGGGCCTATGATTTTTGGAAGAAGCAGCAGCAAGTCCACTGGATGCCCGAAGAGGTTCCGCTGGGCGAAGACTGCAAAGACTGGGCGTCCAAACTCAACGATCAGGAGCGCAATCTCCTGACCCAGATTTTCCGCTTCTTCACCCAGTCCGATGTCGAGGTGAACGACAATTACATGGAGCGCTACAGCCGCGTCTTTAAGCCCACCGAGGTAAAGATGATGCTGTCGGCCTTCTCCAATATGGAGACCATCCACATCGCCGCCTATGCGCTCCTCTTGGAGACCATCGGCATGCCGGACAGCGAGTTTTCCGCCTTCCTTGAATACAAGGAGATGTCGGACAAGCACGACTTCATGCAAAAGTTCGGCGTTGATTCAGACGCTGACATCGCGCGCACCCTGGCCATGTTTGGCGCCTTCACCGAAGGCCTCCAGCTGTTTGCCTCCTTTGCGATGCTGATGAACTTCCCGCGCTTCAACAAGATGAAGGGCATGGGACAGATCGTGTCCTGGTCGGTGCGCGACGAAAGCCTGCACTGCGAAGGGATGATCAAGCTCTACCACGCCTTTGCCGCTGAGACGGGCTGCGTCACCAAAGAGGTCGCGGCCGACATCGTCGACTGCTGCCGCACCGTGGTGTCGCTGGAGGATGCGTTCATCGATCTGGCGTTTGAGATGGGGCCCGTGGAGGGCATGACGCCTAAGGACATTAAGGCGTACATCCGCTACATCGCCGACTGGCGTCTGCGCCAGCTCAAGCTCGAACCCGTGTTCGGCGTGAACGAACACCCGATCCCGTGGCTCACTGAAATGCTCAACGGGGTCGAGCACGCCAACTTTTTTGAAGCCCGCGCGACCGAGTACTCCAAGGGCGCGACCGTCGGGGATTGGCATGGCGCGGACGGGGTTTGGGCCTCGTTTGACACCATGTTGAGCCGGCGCGGCGACGCGGCGCCCAGTTCGCTGGTTGAGCGCCGGCCCGAAGAAGACACGCCCGCCTAGCGCCCAAGAGGTCATCGGGGGGGCATCGGGGGCAACGATAGGGCGCGGCCATGTTCGGCGCTGCGAAGGTTAACGCGGCGGGCCCCATTTGGTCCGTCCGCCTTGACCGGGTGTTGACTATTCGTAAAGCCGGCGGCGGGGTGTTAACCAGCTGTTAACGCGAATGAATCCAGCGTCAGATTCGCAAACGAACGGCGGGCGCGCGAGGCGCCTTGCTGGTTCGGGGAACCGAAGACGACGAGGAACACGCCATGGCGTACACGCGCACGAGAACCGCCGCGCCCTCCGGTGACGGTGAAGGCCGTCTGTTGCCGGAAGATTTTGCTCCGTTCTCAGAATCTGAACTGCGTCACCTGGCCGCCAGCGTGGCCGCCGCCGCCGACACCGACGCCAAGATGGAGATCCTCAAGGACTCTAAGGCGGGCGCGGCCCTGTTGCGGCGCGCCGGCGACATCGAGGCCGTTCTGGCGCCGTTGATGGGCGCTTTTGGCGACACGCCGCGGTTCGCGGACGCAGCTTAGCGCCCGGCGCTGACGAGATCGGGCGGGCTTGCGGTGCGCCAAAAGGGCGCGCGCCGGGACTTTTCCCGCCTCCGCGTCGAGGCTCAAGGTGACAAGCGTCTAGCGACTAGCCAGAAATGGAGCGCGGCCGTTCCCCCGCGCCGGCGCAGAGGGCGCGTAAGCCACTCTGCGCCGTGACAGCTTTCGCATCGCGCCCCGCGTCGCTGCAAGCGCTCCTGCTTCCAGCGCCGCCTCGCGCGCACCGTTCTTGGAGACCGCCACACCATGGCTGACGCGCCGCACCGCATCACTATTCTTGCCAAAACATTCTCGGCGGCCGCGATGGAGTTTCATCGCGCCAAAATGGCCGAGAAGGGATACCGCATGGAAGGCCGCATTGAGCCGGCGGTGTTTCAAATGATCGAAGACGTGGGCGCGCCCGCCGATCTGTTTGACGGCGACCCGCTGTTTGCCGTCACCTTCGTGCGCCGCGACGGCGATTAGGGACCCGGACGCCGTCCCGCCGTCCAGACGGGTCTTTCGCCTAGGCACACTGGCCGCCAAAGGACACCTGCCGTGGCGCGCGCTGCAAAACCTAAGCTGACGCCCGGCGAGCCGGCCGCCACGCCGGCCGCAGCCGTCGACGCCCTGGACCGCCTCTACCAAGAGGCGCGGGCGCGGCTGCGGGCCGATGTCGCCCGTCACATCGCCGATCCAAGCTGGCGCCCCAGCGCCTCGGCGCGCGCCGCCGGGGCCTACGCCTATCCCGAGCTGCGGGTGGCATTTGAGCCAGACGGCCCTGTCGAGGCGGCGAGCCTGGCCTTTGGCAAGCTCACCCAGCCGGGCCTCTACGCCGCCAGCATCACCCAGCCGGAGTTTTTCCGCGCCTATTTGGTGGAACAGCTGTCGCTGCTGATGGAGCGCTATCCGGTCGCGGTTTCGGTGGGGCCGAGCGCAAAGGAAATCGCCTATCCCTACGCCCTGGAGGGGCCAGACGACGATCTGTTGCGCGCCGCCGATCCGCATGTGCTGGCCGATGTCTTTCCCGCCCCGGATCTGGGCCACATTGGCGACGAGGTGGCCGACGGCGACTGGATCGCCCCGCCCGGCGCGGCGCGGCCGCTGTCCTTGTTCACCGGGCCGCGCGTCGACTATTCGCTGAACCGGCTCAACCACTATACCGGCACGCCGTTTGATCAGTTCCAAGACTTTGTCCTGTTCACCAACTATCACCGCTACGTCGACGCCTTCGTGCGACTGGCCGCTGACGCCATTCAGAACCCGCCCGACGACGCCCCGTCGCCCTATGTTGGCATCGCCGCGCCTGGCGTGTTCCTGCCTGCGGCTGAGGTCGACGAGCGGGCGGCCGAAACCGTCAACGCCAGCCAAGACCTGAAGCGGCGCCAGATGCCGGCCTATCACTTGATGGCTGAGGGGCGCGGCGGGGTGACCCTCGTCAACATTGGCGTTGGCCCGTCGAACGCCAAGACCATGACCGATCACCTGGCGGTCTTGCGCCCCCAGTGCTGGCTGATGATCGGCCACTGCGGCGGCCTGCGCCATTCGCAAAAGCTGGGCGACTATGTGCTGGCCCACGCCTATCTGCGCCGCGACCGGGTGCTGGACGAATATGTGCCGCTGGATGTGCCGATCCCTGCGATTGCCGAGATCCAGGTGGCGCTGCAAGAGGCGGCGGGCGCAGTGACGGGCGAGCCGCGCGAAGCGCTCAAGCAGCGCCTGCGCACTGGCACGGTGGTCACCGACGCGGATCGCAACTGGGAGCTGCGCTCAACCCAGGAATGGAAGCGGTTTAACGCGGCGCGGGCCGTCGCGATCGACATGGAAAGCGCCACCATTGCCGCCAATGGCTATCGCTTTCGGGTGCCCTACGGCACGCTCTTGTGCGTCTCTGACAAGCCCTTGCACGGCGAACCAAAGCTGCCCGGCTGGGCCAACGCCTTTTATGAGCGCGCGGTGGAGCAGCACCTGAAGATCGGCATGGAGGCGATTGATCACATTCGTCGCTATGACCTGCGCCGCAATGACTCGGCGGGCTTTCACTCGCGCAAGCTGCGCGCGATTGACGAGCCGCCCTTCCGCTAGCCCGCGCGATTGCGCTCCCCAGGCGGGGCGGCAGCATCGCGAACCCGGCGGTTCAGCGAATCACGCACAGAGGCGTTGCGGTCTTGCCCCCGCGCGGTGCGGGGCGTACCTCCAGGGGGACGCAAAAACGCGGGCCGCAGGCGGCTTGGCGTGTTGGCGCATGACGCAACAGGGATGGACGCGACGTGGACGACCGGATCATCGCCTTTGACGGGGTGCATAACTTTCGCGATTTCGGCGGCTATCGCACCCGCGACGGCGGGGCGGTGCGCGCGGGTCTCTTGTTTCGTTCGGCCAATCTCTATCGCACCACGCCGGCTGATCTGGACCGCCTGCGCGCACTGGGGGTTGCGGTGTCCACGGACCTGCGCCGCGCCGGCGAGCGCGTAAACGAGCCCTCGCGCTGGCCCCAGGACGCGCATCCACGCATCATTTCGCGCGACGAAGACGACGCAGAAGACCTGCCGCCGCACATGCGCTTCTTGCGCGACGCCGACGAGCTGACGGCCGCGGCGGTGCATGGCTACATGGTCTCCACCTATGCGCGCATTCCTTTTGAAGAGCGCCATGTGGCCATGTTCCACGACACCTTCGCCGCTCTGGCGGACGGGGCAACGCCGCTGCACGTGCACTGTGCGGCGGGCAAGGACCGCACCGGGGTCTTGTGCGCTCTGATCTTGGACAGCGTCGGCGTGTCGCCGGACGACGTGCGCGCGGACTATCTGTTGACCAACGCCGTGGTGGCCATTGATGACTTTTTGGTGCTGGCGGCTGAGCGCTTCGCTCAAAAGCTCGGTCGCCAGATCGCGCCCCAAGAATTGCGCCCCATGGTCGCCGTGCATGACGACTATCTTGACCAGGCCTTTGCCACCATCGACGCGCGCTCCGGCTCCCGCGCCGACTATCTGCGCGACGTCGTTGGGGTCTCGGCCGACATGCTCGCGGCGGTCCGCGCTCATCTTGTCACGACCGCGCCCGGCGGCTCATCCGCGTCCAGCGCGGAGACGGCCGCCTCTTCGTGAAGCCGAGCACGCGCGCGACGAGCCTGGAGATCGCCTGGCGTGACCCAGTGGACGCCTTTGCGCCGCTGGCCGAGGACGCCTTTTCAATTCTTCTGGGCTCAGGCGGGGCGGGGCGCTGGTCGATTGTCGCCGCCGATCCAGCCGAAACCTTCATCGGGCGTGGCCTTGAGCCCTTAAACGCCGCCAGCGCAGCTCTGTTGCTCCACCCAGACAACGAGGGCGCAGCGGGCGCGGCCACCGGCGCGCCGTTCCGCGGCGGGCTGGCGGGACTGTTGAGTTACGAACTGGGCGCGGCCTTGACCCCAAGGGCCGGCGCGGGGGGAGAGACACCCGGCCCGTGGCCAGATGTGGCTCTCGGGCGCTATGAGGCGGCGGCCCTCTTTGATCACGAAAAGCGCGCGGCCATGGTCATTGGCGCGCCCAAGGCCGCACGCCGGCTTGCCGAACGCTTAGGACCTCAACAGGAGGCATCGGGCGGCGCAAGCACGCACGCACGCGCGCCGGGCGGCGGATCAGGTCTCTCGGCGCGTCGCCAGCGCAGCGACGTGGAAGCCGCCATCGCCCGCGCCGTGCGCTATGTCCACGCCGGCGACGTGTTCCAGGTCAATCTCTCCCACGCCTTTGACGCTGAGCTTGGCCCCGGCGACACCCCGTTCGCGGTTTTTCGCCGCCTGACCCAAGCCAGCCCCGCGCCCTACGCCGCCTTCTTTCGCCTGGACGCCGATCACGTCGTGGCCAGCCATTCGCCCGAACAGTTCCTCGCCGTGGACGCACACGGGCAGGTTACAACGCGCCCGATCAAGGGCACGCGGCCGCGTGGCGCCACGCCCGAGGCCGACGCGGCCTTGGCGGCGAGCTTGGCGGCGAGCGAGAAGGACCGGGCGGAAAACCTGATGATCGTGGACCTGATGCGCAACGACCTGGCGCGCGCCTGCCGGGCGGGCAGCGTGCGGGTTCCGGCGTTGCAGGTGCTGGAGAGCTACGCCAACGTGCATCATCTGGTGTCTACCGTCACCGGGCAATTGCGCCCGCAGACCGGGGCGCTGGATCTGGTGCGCAGCGCCTTTCCCGCCGGCTCGGTCACCGGCGCCCCGAAGGTGCGCGCCATGCAGATCATCGCCGAGCTGGAGGGCGAGGCGCGCGGGCCCTATTGCGGGTCGCTGGGCTATATTGGCGACGACGGCCGCGCCGACTTTAGCGTGCTCATCCGCACCATCGCCTTTTGCCGCGACCCGGCGGTTGGCGGTGAAAGGGAGGGCGGTAAAGCGGGGGTGTGGCGCGCCGAAGCGCGTTCAGGCGGCGGGGTGGTGGCGGACTCCGATCCGGC
>CAYGQB010000025.1:12709-25315 GCA_964351895.1 uncultured Caulobacterales bacterium | reverse complement strand
CTTTTGCATGCCGCCTGACAACTCAGCTGGGCGCAAGTCGGCGACATCCGCGCCCAAGTTGACTTGGGCCAAGGCCTCGATCGCCTGTTCGCGCGCCTGGTTGCGCTTAACGCCGTCCGCATTGATGAGGCGGAACGCGACGTTCTCCCAAACCTTGAGGCTGTCAAACAGGCCCGCGCCCTGAAACAGCATGCCAAACTTGGCCATCAAGGCGGCGCGCCGCGCGCCCGTCGCGCCGACGGTGTCTTCGCCGTCGATCTCGATGGTTCCAGCATCGGGGCGCATCAGCCCAAGGATGCACTTTAGCGCCACCGACTTGCCGGTTCCCGAACCGCCAATGATGACCAGCGACTGGCCGGCGGCCACGTCTAGATCCAGGCCGTTCAAGACGTGCTTGGGACCAAAGGACTTCTTCAGGCCGGTGACGCGCAGCTTGGGCGCAGAGGCGGTCATGATCAGCGCTCCACGAACAGCGTGGTGAGCAGGTAGTTAGAGGCGAAGATCAAGATCGCCGAGGAGACCACGGCGTTGGTCGTGGCCCGGCCGACGCCCTGGGCCCCGCCGCGCGAGTGATAGCCGTGATAACAGCCCATCAGCGTCAGAAGAAAACCGAACACCGCCGCCTTGATCAGGCCGGTTGTGACATCCGCGCTGGTCATGAAGTTGAGCGTGTTCTTGACGTAGATCGCTCCGTTAAAGCCCAGCGACTGGGTGGAGACGATGAAGCCGCCCATGACCCCGATGATGTCTGCAACCGCCACCAGGACGGGCAGGGCGAGGACGCCGGCAATGATGCGCGGGGCGATCAGATACTTGAACGGATCGGTTGAGAGGGTGGTCAGCGCATCGACCTGTTCGGTCACGCGCATGGTGCCGATCTCTGCGGCAATGGCGGCGGACACGCGCCCCGCCAGCATCAGGGCGGCGAGCACCGGACCCAGTTCTCGGGTGATGCCGACAACCACGATGTTGGGCACGAAGGCTTCGGCGTTAAAGCGCGCGCCGCCGGTGTAGATGTTCAGGGCCAAGGCTGCGCCGGTGAAGATCGCCGTCAAGCCCACCACGGGAAGCGAGAAAAAGCCGATGCGCAGGAGCTGACGCACAAGCTGGCCGCCGAAGTAGGGCGGGGTCGCAGCCGCCGCCAGGGCGCGCCCGGCGAACAAAACAACCGCGCCGGTGGCCCGCAGCGTGGCAAGTGTCGCCGCGCCAATGCCGGTGATCGGATCAAGGAGCCGGGAGATCATCGCGCCGGCTCGCCGTCAGAGATGGGGCCAGCGATGGGGGCGTAGACGCGCATCACCCGCGGCGCCAGCCGCGCCAAGCTCTCATAGGAAATGGTCCCAGCGCGCCGGGCCTGTTCCTCAAGGCCTGCAGACGGCCCGAGCAGCTCCACGTGCGCGTTGCGCCGCGCCGCCGCGCCGTGGCCTGTGACATCAATCGCCAAGAGATCCATTGAGACCCGTCCCACCACCGGCGCGCGACGCCCGGCCAGCACGCCATAGCCTTCCCCCCCGGCTGAACGCAAGAAGCCGTCTGCATAGCCGGCCGCGACCGTGGCGATGCGGCGCGGGGTTTGCGCGGCAAAGTCGCCGCCATAGCCCACTGCTTCCCCGGGCGGCGTGTCGCGCACCGTGAGGATTGGCGCAGTCAGGCGTATGGGGATTTGGAGATCGCCGCCGCGCGGGTCGGCCGCATCGGCAAACGGGCTGCCGCCGTAAAGGCCAATGCCGGGCCGAGACAGGTCGTAGAGATAGTCGCCGCTGCGCAGCGCGCCGGCCGAATTGGCCAGACTGCACGTGACGCCGTCGGCGAGATGTGGGCGCAGGCGCGCAACGCCGGCTTCAAAGCGCGCGGCCTGGCGGGCGCACGCCGCGTCGGCCGCGCTGTCACCGTCCGCCTGGGCAAAATGGCTCATGACATGGGCGATGTTGAGAGCGCCAAGCGTGTCGGTTTCAGCCAGCAGATCGTCGAGTTCCGAGGCGCTGAGCCCCAACCGGTTCATGCCGGTGTCAAGCTGGAGCGCGCACGGCGCACCATCCGCCTCGCGGGCCCAGACACGCGCTTCCTCCAAGCTGTTGAGGACGGGGCGCATGGCGTGAGACCGAAACACTGAGACATGCAGGTCGGCGTGGCCGTTGAGCACCCACAGGCGGGCGTCAGACACAGGGGCGCCGGGCGCGTCGGCAAGCGCGTGATAGAGACGGCACCCTTCGGCCGCCGTCGCCACGAACAGGTCGCGCGCCCCTTCCGCCAGAAGCCGCGCGCCAACCTGAGCCGCACCTAAGCCGTAGGCGTCCGCTTTCAGAACGGCGCCCGCCGCGCCGCGGGCTGCAAACACGCGCCAATTGTGCGCGACCCGATCCAGGTCGACGGTCAGCGTCGGCCCGTCGAGCGACAAGTCAGGCGCGCGCGGTCGAGCGTCGGGCCCAGGCGTTCGGGACGGATGTGACGTGACCAAAACTTAGCGTGCGAGCGGCGACCCAACCGGGTCTGGGCGAACCATGTCTTCATACCGCGGAGAGCGCTCCAAGTTCGAGAACTTCGTGAGAGATTCTTCGAACGCCAGTTCCACCGTGCCGATCGGGCCGTGCCGCTGCTTGCCGATGATCACCTCCGCCTTGCCGTAGCAGGCCGCAAGCTCCTCTTGCCAGATGGCGTACTCATCAGAGCCCTGCTTGGATTTGGGCTCTTTGCGCGCCACATAGTAGGCCTCGCGATAGACAAACATCACCACGTCGGCGTCCTGTTCGATCGATCCAGATTCGCGCAGGTCAGAAAGCTGCGGGCGCTTGTCGTCGCGCGCTTCAACCTGACGCGACAGCTGCGACAGGGCGATCACCGGCACCTGAAGCTCCTTGGCCAAGGCCTTGAGCCCCGTCGTGATCTCGGTGATCTCTTGGACCCGGTTCTCTGATCCGCGCCGGCCTGAACCGGTGAGGAGCTGAAGATAGTCCACCACCAAGACGTCCAGCCCTTCGGTGCGCTTGAGCCGGCGCGCGCGGGCCGCCAGAGCGGCGATGGAGAGGCCGCCGGTGTCGTCGATGTGCAAGGGGATGGAGGCCAGCTCCGTGGCCGCGTCGCGCACCTGTTCAAATTCATCAGGCTCGATCTCGCCGCGCCGAATGCGATGGCCAGAGATGCCAGCGCGTTCTGACAGGATGCGCATCGCCAGCTGTTCCGACGACATCTCCAAGGAGAAGAATCCCACAACTCCGCCGTCGCTGGTGCGCGCCGTCCCGTCCGGGCCGGTCTCCAGACGGTGCCGGCGGGCAATGTTGTAGGCGATGTTGGTGGCCAGCGCCGTCTTGCCCATGGATGGGCGACCGGCCAGCACGATCAGATCGGACGGGTGAAGACCGCCCAGCTTCTCGTCGAGATCGGTTAGACCGCTCGACACCCCTGAAAGCCCGCCGTCGCGCTCATAGGCGGCCGCAGCGGCGTCGATTGACATGGCCAAGGCGTCGGCGAAGGTGACAAAGCCACGCTGTGTCGAGCCGGTTTCGGCCAGATCAAAGAGCTTGCGCTCAGCGACCTCAATCAGGACGCGGGCGGTGGCTTCCTGGTCTTCGGCAGCGTCTTTCTCGATCTCTCCGCCGACTTGTATCAACGAACGGCGCAGCGCCAGATCATAGACAAAGCGGGCATAGTCGAGGGCGGCCGCAGTGGAGGTGTGCGCGGCCATCAGCTCCGCCAAATAGGCCTTGCCGCCGAGCGCCTTCACACCCTCGTCGGCCTCAGCCATAGGCGCCAGCGTGATGGCGTCAGCGGCGGTTTCGGCGCGCTGAATCATGGAGGCCGCCGCGGTGAACAGACGTCCGTGCACCGGGTCGTAGAAGTGCTCGTCGCGCAGAAACTCAGCGACCTGATGGTAAAGCTCGTTGTCGTACAACATGGAGCCAAGCACGGCCTGCTCAGCTTCGGTTGAGTGCGGCGCGGTGAGCACCGAAAGGTCGTCAGAAGTGGTGGTGGTCATGCGCGCCCCAGTCGACTCAGTCCGCATCTGGCGCGGCTGAGTTCCTCAGTGTTGTTCTGCTCGTGTTCTGAACCGCGCCTCTTTTGGGCGTCGGCGGGGAACATTAGGGGTTCGCGAGGTTAAGTCTTCGTTAACGCGGCAACCTTGTGCACAGGATTCGTTAACTCTTTGATTCGCCCACGAAAAACGGCGCGCCCCCTGTGGAGCGCGCCGCTTGTCATGGTGGCGAAAGGGTGCGGCTCGCGCCCTATTCGTCGTCGTCGCCTGCGGCCGCCTGGACTTCCTGGCCGGCCTCAAACAGTTCCGCCGCCTGCGCGTCGGCGAAGGCGCGGTCTTCGTCGGCCTGGGCTGCGATCACGTCTTCGCCTTGCTCTTGGCGTTCAGCTTCATCGGCCGTGCGCGCCACGTTCACGGCCACTGGGGCTGTCACTTCAGCGTGGAGGCGCACATCCACTGAGTGAATGCCGACCGTCTTGATGGGCACGTGCAGCGCAACCTGGCCGCGTGATACGGCGTGGCCCTTTTCAGCCAGGGCTTCAGCAATGTCGCGGGCGGTCACAGACCCATAGAGCTGGCCGCTTTCGCCGGCTTGCCGGATCAGCATGACCGACACGCCTTCGATGGTGTTGGCGCGCTCGCGGGCTGCTTCGCGCCGCTCGTCGTTCAGCTTTTCCAGCGCGGCGCGCTCGACTTCAAAGCGCTGCTTGTTGGCGTCGGTTGCGCGCAGGGCCTTGCCTTGGCGCAGGAGGAAATTGCGCGCGTAGCCGTCCTTAACGGAGACCACGTCGCCCATGTGGCCGAGCTTGTCGACGCGTTCGAGGAGAATGACTTGCATGATCGTCTCCTACTGCACGGCGTAAGGAATGAGCGCCAAGTATCGCGCGCGCTTGATGGCGCGAGCCAGCTCACGCTGCTTCTTTTGCGACACGGCCGTAATGCGCGACGGTACAATTTTGCCGCGCTCTGACATGTAGCGCTGCAAAAGCTTGGGATCTTTGTAATCGATCTTTGGCGAGACGTCGGACGAGAAGGGGCAGACCTTGCGGCGACGTCCGAACGGACGGCGCACAGGCAGGTTGGTGATGTTGATGTCTTTGAGCGCCATGGGGCCTACTCCTCAAAATTGCGGTCAGGGCGGTCGGAGCGTTCCGGGCGATCGCCGCGATCTGGACGGTCGCCGCGGTCGCGCCGCTTGCGTTCTTCACGCTTGGCCAAAATGGCGGACGGCGTATCGGGGTCGATCTCGTCGACCCGCACAGTCAAGAAGCGCAAGACGTCTTCGTTGATGCGCAGCCGGCGCTCCAGCTCGTTGACGGCGTCCGGCGCGGCGTCGATGCCGAGGTGGGCGTAGTGGCCCTTGCGGTTCTTGCGGATGCGATACTGAAGATTGCGCAATCCCCAGTATTCGTTCTTGACGATGGTTCCGCCGTGCTCGCCCAAGATCGTTCCAATTTCTTCGACCAGGGTTTCGACCTGTTGTGAAGAAATGTCCTGACGCGCAATGAGCGTGTGCTCATAGAGAGGCATGTCGCCTGTCCCTTCCAAAACAAGGTGCGGCGCGCGCGTGTCCGGAGGGTGGACGAACGTGCGCGGCGGCTCCCGTGGCTCCGACAATCGGCGGGACCGCACCCAAGAGCGCGGGCTTATGTGGCATTGGCGCTCAAAAAGCAAGCTGGGGCGCTCACAAAGCAAGCTGGCGACGCGCAATTGCGGAAGTTTACGCAAGCGGCCTGTTGCTCAGGAGCGAACGGTCCGCCCGCGATGGCCGCGCGCTTGCGCCAGCTGCGCGGATCGCGCATCCCTTGCGCTTCAACCGCCCAACTGTCCGCCACGAGGGGTCTGACATGTCCGCCGCTTCAACGACGCTTGCCTTTGTGTTTCCCGGCCAGGGCAGCCAAGCGCCCGGCATGGTTCAAGAATTGGCGGGCGCCAGTCAGGCGGCGCGCGATGTTCTGGCTGAGGTCGACGAGGCGCTCGGCGAGCCGCTGTCCACCTTGATGTTTGAAGGCCCCGCCGAGGCCCTGACGCTGACGACCAACGCCCAGCCAGCGCTGATGGCGGCAAGCTTGGCGGTGATGGCCGCGTTGCGGGCCGATCATGGGATTGAGGTCACCCGCGCCTCCTATGTGGCGGGGCATTCGCTCGGCGAATATTCAGCCTTGGCTGCGGCGGGCGCCTTGACGGTCTCGGACGCGGCCCGGCTCTTGCGCGCGCGCGGGCAGGCGATGCAGCGCGCCGTGCCGGTCGGCGAGGGGGCGATGGCCGCGCTTTTGGGCGCCGACGCTGAGCAGGCCGGCGCGGCCTGCGCGGCCGGGCGCGCGCACGGGGCGTGCGATGTCGCCAATGACAATGCGCCTGGCCAGATTGTGATTTCCGGCGCCACGGCGGCCGTTGAGGCGGCGGTGGAGCACGCCAAAGAGCTGGGCGTACGCAAGGCGATGCTGTTGCCGGTGTCGGCGCCGTTTCATTGCGCCCTCATGGCCCCGGCCGCTGAAGAGATGGAGGCCGTGCTTGCAGATGTCGCCATCGCGCCCCCGCGCGTGCCCGTAGTGGCCAATGTCACCGCCAAGCCCACCCATGATCCAGAGATCATCCGCGCTCAACTCGCCGCCCAGATTCAGGGCGCGGTGCGCTGGCGCGAAAGTGTGGAGTGGATGGCGGGCGCAGGCGGCGTCAATACGTTTGCCGAAGCCGGCGCCGGCAAGGTTTTGACTCAGATGCTGAAGCGCACGGCCAAAGATGCGGTCGGCGCCGCGCTCAACACGCCGGCGGACTTAGAGGCCTTCGCCGCGTCGCTTTGACGGGGTGGCGCACGCTTCAAAGACGCCTGCGCATTGCGAACGCACGCTGCGCGCAATTGATGTTGCACCCTTGCGCGTTGGGGCGCGGGCGTGTTTAAGCGCCGGCCACGCACGCCGCCTGAGGAGACCCATCCATGTTTGACCTGTCTGGCAAGCGCGCACTCGTCACCGGAGCCACTGGCGGGCTGGGCGGAGCCATCGCTAAGGCCCTCGCCGCCCAGGGCGCCAGTGTCGCCCTGTCGGGCACTCGGGCGGCGCGCCTGGAGGAGTTGGCGGCGGAGATGGGCGGCAATCCGAGCGGTCTGGCCTGCGATCTCATGGACCCCGCGGCCGTCGACGCTCTGCCAGGGCGTGCAATCGAGGCCTTGGGCGGCCTGGACATTCTGGTGGCGAACGCCGGCGTCACCCGCGACGGCCTCTTGATGCGCATGAAAGACGAAGATTGGGACACCGTTCTGCGGGTCAATCTGGAGGCCTATTTCCGTCTCGCGCGCGCGGCCATGCGCCCGATGATGAAGGCGCGCTGGGGCCGCATTATCGGCGTGACATCTGTTGTTGGCGTAACCGGTAACCCAGGACAATCCAACTACGCCGCCTCCAAGGCGGGCATGATCGGGTTTACCAAGGCGATCGCCCAAGAGGTGGCCGCGCGCGGCGTGACCGCCAACTGCGTCGCCCCAGGCATGATCGCCTCGCCGATGACGGATGCGCTGAACGAAGCCCAGCGCGAGGCGATCATGGGCCGCATTCCCGCCGCCCGCCTTGGCGGCGGCGAAGACGTCGCCAGCGCCGTTGTCTATTTGGCCAGCGACGAGGCGGCCTACATGACTGGACAGACCTTGCACGTGAACGGCGGCATGGCCATGGTGTGACAGCGGATTCGCAGGTGGCGCCTGGCGCTTATGGTGTTCCAGAATAAAGTGTGCTACCGACCCCTAACCCTATGAGCCGATAGACAAATTACACTGATCTGAACGGCTTTTCTCCTCTGTGCGGCGCCTTCCTGGCCGCAATTTCGTAGAATGAGGTAATCACATGGCTGACGCTTCTGATGTCTTGGATCGAGTGAAGAAAATCGTTGTTGAGCACCTGGACGTCGAAGCGGACAAGGTTTCCGACAAGTCCAGCTTCATCGATGACCTGGGCGCAGACTCCTTGGACAATGTCGAACTGGTCATGGCGTTCGAAGAAGAGTTCGACATCGAGATCCCAGACGATGCGGCTGAGAAAATCGGCACCGTCGGAGACGCGGTGACCTTCATCGTCGCAGCCAAGTCCTAAGCGGTCAGATGACGCGGCGCGTCGTCGTCACCGGTCTTGGCCTCGTCACGCCCTTGGCGAACGGGGTTGAACCGAGCTGGGCTCGCCTTCTTGAAGGCCGGTCTGGAGCCGGACCCATTGAAGGGTTCGAAACGGACGATCTGGCGTGCCGCATCGCCTGCCACGTGCCGCGCGTTGATGGACGAGGCGGCGGTGCGGGTGACCCGCACGCGTTTGATCCCGCCGCGGTCCTCGACAAGCGCGAAGCGCGACGCATCGACGATTTCATACTCTACGCCATCGCGGCGGCCGACCAGGCCGTGGCTGACGCCGGCTGGACGCCGCAAGACGAGGCCGACCGGCTGCGCACCGGGGTCTTGTTCGGTTCGGGCATTGGCGGCCTGCAAACCATCTACGACGCCTCCATCACCCTGAAAGAAGAGGGGCCGCGCCGGCTCTCGCCGTTCGTGATCCCGGCCATGCTGATCAACCTGGCCGCGGGTCAGATCTCGATCCGTCATCGGTTCAAGGGTCCCAACCACGCGGTTGTGACGGCCTGCTCGACCGGGGCGCACGCTCTGGGCGACGCGGCCCGCCTGATCCAGCGCGGCGACGCTGACGTGATGGTCTCCGGCGGCGCGGAAGCGGCCATCACCCGGCTTGGGATTGCAGGCTTTGTGGCCTGCCGCGCCCTCTCGACCGGCTTCAACGATCGCCCAACCGAGGGCTCGCGGCCCTATGACGAGGCGCGCGACGGCTTTGTGATGGGCGAGGGCGCTGGCGCGCTGGTCCTGGAAGAGTACGAGCACGCCAAGGCGCGCGGCGCGACCATCTATGCCGAAGTGGTTGGCTATGGCCTGTCTGGCGACGCCTATCACATCACGGCACCGGCTGAAGACGGGGACGGCGGGTTCCGGTCCATGTCAGCGGCCCTGGCTGACGCCGGCCTGGCGCCGGGCGACATCGATTATATCAACGCGCACGGCACCTCTACGCCCAAGGGCGATGAGATTGAGTTGCGCGCCGTAGAACGCCTCTTCGGTAAAGACGCCGACGGGCTGGTCATGTCTTCGACCAAGTCGGCGGTGGGTCATCTTTTGGGCGCCGCGGGCGCGGTTGAGGCGGTGTTCTCAGTTCTGGCGATCAGAGACGGCGCCTGTCCGCCCACCCTCAACCTGGACAATCCTTCAGTCGACACGCCGATCAACTTGGCCGCTAAGGCGGTGGTGCGAAAGCCGGTCAAGGCCGCGCTCTCCAACTCGTTCGGATTTGGCGGCACGAATGCATCTGTCGTCTTGACCGCGCCGTCGTAACGTCGCGAAATCACGGGCATGGCGCGCAAAAAGACGTCCCCGGCTCGCAAGCCCGCCGCAACGCCCCCTCCCAAGAAAGGGATGGGCGTCTTCGGCGCGATGCTGATGGTGGCCCTTGTCCTGGGCGTGTTGGCGGGCGGCGTTGGTCTGGGCGGCCTGCACCTTCTGACGCAAGAGTTCTCAAAGGCCGGTCCCCATGACGAGGACGTGACGCTGCAGTTGGAACGCGGCTCGGGGCTGATCGTCATCGCCTCGCGGCTGCAATCGGCGGGCGTGGTGCGCGACGGGCGCGTGTTTCGCGCTGGCGTGACGCTGCGCGGCGGGGAGCGCGCCCTGAAGGCGGGCGAATACGTCGTTCCCGCAGGCGCCAGCATGGCCGAGATTTACGACATCTTGCTTGAGGGCGACGTGGTCGCCCACGCCCTGACCTTTGCCGAAGGGCTCACCAGCTATCAGATCGTTGAGATCCTCAACGCATCTGACGTGCTGACCGGGGAGATCGACGCGGTTCCGCCCGAAGGCGTCTTGTTGCCCGAAACCTATCAGATCACGCGCGGCGACACGCGCCAGAGCGTGCTCAATCGCATGGCCGAGGCGCAAGACGCCTTGCTGGACGCCTTATGGGACGCAGGAGCCGATGACCTGCCCTATCAAAGCCGCGACGAAGCCGTGATCGCCGCCTCCATCGTAGAGAAGGAAACCGGACGCGCCGATGAGCGCGCGCGGGTTGCGGCGGTGGTGCGCAACCGGCTTGCCCGTCCCATGCGCTTACAGATGGATTCAACGATCATCTATGGGGCCTGGCTGCAAGACCGCTCGCGGCCCTTAAATGTCGAGCCGCTGGGGCCTGAGCTGGATCGTTCCGACAATCCCTACAACACCTACACCCATGACGGTCTGCCGCCCGGGCCGATCTCCAACCCGGGGCGCGACGCGCTCGCAGCGACGCTCAACCCCGAGCCAACGCCTGACGGGGCGCGGCCCATCCTCTATTTTGTCGCCAGCTGTGAGGGCGACGGATTGCACCACTTTTCAGCGACGCTGCGCCAGCATGAGGCCTATCGCGCCGAGTGGCGCCGGTGTCGACGCGCGCTGCGCCAGGCCGCCAATCAGTGACGTCGCCGCCCGCGCGCGCTGGCGCCGGCTGAGCGCACGCCAGGTGAGAACGCGCAGTCTTTCGCGTTGTGGTTGGCGCGGTATGGGGGAACGCATGGGCTTGAACGGCATGACCGGCTTTGGCCGCTCTGACGGTGTACACGCTAACACCATCGGGGACACCGGCTGGGACACCAGCTGGGTGTGGGAGGCGCGCAGCGTCAATGGGCGCGGGCTCGATGTGCGACTGCGCATTCCTTCAGGGCTCGACGCCTTGGACGCGGGCGCTCGGGCGCGGGTGCAAAAGCGGTTCGCGCGCGGATCGGTCGCCCTCAATCTTCAACTCACCCGCAAAGCTGAGAGCCTGGTTCCGGTCATCAATGAGGCGGCGCTGGCGGCGCTGTTGGACGCGCTCGCGCCGCACGTGGCGGCGGGACGCGTGGAAGCGCCGCGTCTGGACGGGCTGTTGCAGGTGCGCGGTGTCATGGAGACCCCAGATGACGGCGGCGGCGAGGCCGAAACGCGCGCAGGCCTGGTGGCGGCGCTGCTGAAGGGGCTGGATGCGGCCTTGGACGCGCTGGCGGACGCGCGCGCTGAGGAGGGCGCCAGCCTCGCCGGCGTTCTAACGACGCTCTTGAACGAGATTGAAGCGCACGTGGCGGCCGCAGGCCAGACGGCCGGCGCGCAGCCTGAACGCATTCGTGCGCGCCTCTCTGACGCCGTGTCAGCGCTCCTTGATCGAGAGCTTGACCCTGATCGTCTGGCGGCTGAAGTGGCGATCTTGGCGGTCAAGGCGGACGTGCGCGAGGAGCTGGACCGGCTGCAGGCACACATCGCCTCTGCGCGCGCCTTGCTCAACCAGGAGGGGCCGTGCGGGCGCAAGCTTGATTTTCTCACCCAGGAGTTCATGCGCGAGGCCAACACGCTGTGCTCCAAATCGGCGGACCCGGCATTGACCGGCGCTGGACTCGCGCTAAAGGCGGCTGTCGATCAATTCAGAGAGCAGGTGCAGAATGTCGAATGACGCGTCCGCGCCGCGCCGGCGTCGCGGTCTTCTGTTCGTGATCTCCAGCCCATCGGGCGCGGGCAAGACGACACTCTCCAATCGCATCCGTCAGAGCCATGACGACCTGACGCTCTCGGTGTCTGCGACCACGCGCGCCCCGCGTGACGGCGAGATCGACGGCCAAGACTATCACTTCATGAGCGAGACCAAGTTTGAGCGCTTGCGCGATGCTGGCTTTTTCTACGAATGGGCTAAGGTTCACGGCAATCTCTACGGCACGCCTAAGGAGCCGGTGCAGGCGATCTTGGCGCAGGGAACGGACGTTCTCCTCGACATTGACTGGCAGGGCGCTCAGCAGCTGTTGCAGGAACGCGACCAAGACGTCGTCAGCGTTTTCATCTTGCCGCCGTCCATGAAAGAGCTGCGCCGGCGCCTTGAATCGCGCGCCGCCGACAGCGAGGCCGTGATCCGTCGCCGCCTTCAAGGTGCGCTCGAAGAAATCACCCACTGGCTTGAGTATGACTATGTCCTGGTCAACGACGATGTGGATGAGACGGCCTATACGCTCGATGCGATCTTGAGGGCCGAACGTGCGCGCCGCCAACGCCAACCCTGGCTGGGCGCCTTTGTTCGCGGGCTCGGCCAGATCGAGAGCTGAGCGCGGGCCCCTGAAGGCGATCCCATAGGGGCGCGGCTTTGCGGAATCGGCTGGATCGCTGACAGCCTGGACGATGAGGATCGCCTGACCTCGGTCTTCAAAATGCGGTTCCGCGTCGGGTCAAACATCTCCGTGTCTGAGATCGTCACCCTGTCGCCAGACGCAAGTCGGCGCTGGCGGGCCACCCAGTACTTCAAAGACGGGGCGCTCCTGCGCCGCACCCTCATCGATGAGAGGAAGGTTGAGTAGCGCGCCAAGCTTGAGCGAGAGCGGCAAACCCCTCAGGCGCAATGGTCTCGGGGCGCGCGTCGCCGTCTAGTGCGGCGGCGTCCAAGAGGGCGTCGGCGTCCCCCAATGACTTCAGGGATCGGCGCAGCATCTTGCGCCGCTGGCCAAAGGCGGCGCGGGTCACCGTTTCCAGGGCGGTCACGTCGGGAAAAGCGTCGTCGCGCGGCGTCAGGTGCACAACGCCGGACTCCACCTAGGGCGGCGGCGAGAAG
>CAYGQB010000025.1:0-12699 GCA_964351895.1 uncultured Caulobacterales bacterium | reverse complement strand
CTCAAGACGCCCAGTCGGCCATAGGCGGGGTCGCCAACTGGCGCCACGATCCGATCGGCGACCTCGCGCTGGAACATCAGCGTCAAAGAGCGCCACCAGGCCGGGCCGGTCAACCACTGCACCAGAAGGGCGGTTCCCACATTATAGGGCAGGTTGGCGACGATCTTGGCCGGCGCATCCGGTCGTGCGGACTGGGCGAGGGCGGCGAGGTCGGTCTTGAGCGCGTCGCCCGGTTCCACGATCAGCCGTCGGGGCGCGGCGGCGGCGGCAATGTCGGCGAGCGCCGGCGCAAATCGGGTGTCTTTCTCCACGGCAATGACGCAGTCCGCGCCCGCAGCAAACAGCGCTCGGGTCAAGCCGCCTGGCCCTGGGCCGATCTCGATCACCACCTCGCCAGGTTGAAGACCCGCAGCGCGCGCCACGCGCCCGGTGAGGTTGAGATCAAACAGATAGTGCTGCCCCAGCTTCTTGGAGGCGCTCAGCCCATGGGCCGCCACGACCTCGCGCAGGGGCGGCAGATCATCCAGCCCGCTCATGCCGGCCCACTCATGCCAGCCTGCTCATGTCAGCCCGGGGGTGGCGCGGCGCGCAGCGGCCATGGCGTCGGCGAGTTTCAAGGCCGCGATCAGGCTGTCGGGCCGCGCGTCTGGGGTTCCGGCAATGTCAAACGCGGTGCCATGATCTGGCGAGGTGCGCACCAGGGGCAACCCCAAGGTGGCGTTTACGCCGCCGTAGAAGTCGAGCGTCTTGACCGGGATCAGGCCCTGGTCGTGATAGAGCGCAACCACGGCGTCATAGCTGGCGCGCCGCTCGGCGTGAAAAAGGGCGTCGGCGGCGAACGGGCCGGTGACACGAGCCTCCAGGCGCGCCTGGTCGAGCGCGGATTGCGCGCGCGCGATCGCCGGGATCACGCAAGCTTGTTCTTCGTCGCCCAGCGCGCCGGCTTCGCCTGCGTGCGGGTTCAGCCCGGCCACCGCGACACGAGGAGTCCCTACGCCAAAGTCGCGCGCCAGGGCGTGTGCGGTGATCTCGATCACGCGCGCCAGGCCCTCAATGGTGAGCGCTTCGGGCACCTGGCGCAGGGGCGTGTGAATGGTCGCCAGCGCGACCTTCAGCCCGCCGCCGACCAGCATCATCACCGGGCCGCGCGGTCCCCAAGCGCCGTCCTGCGACGCGGCGGGCCAATCTGGTCCGGCCAGCTCGTCGAGGAACTCGGTGTGGCCGGGATGGCGAAACCCGGCTGCGTAGAGCACGGATTTGGCGATCGGATTGGTGACGACGGCGTCCGCCGCGCCGCTGCGCGTGATCTCAGCCGCGATCTCAATGCAGGTGATGGTCTGGCGGGCGTTGGCGCTGTTAGGGGTCCCAGGCGTAACGGGCGCTGCGCACGGCTGATGCAAAACCGGCAGGGCGGTGGGAAACACGCCGGTGGCCTCATCCGGCCGCGTGATTTTGGTCACCGGTACGTTTGGCGCGCGTTCGGCAATGACCGCAGCGTCACCCACCACAAAGAAGGCGGGGCCGTCGGCGTGCAGCGCCTTCCAGGCGCGACCTGTGATGTCGGGGCCAACGCCGGCCGGGTCGCCCTGGCTGACGGCCAAGACGCGCGCTGTTTGAGGTCGCTTCTCGTTCCCGGACGCGTGCAACGGAACGTGCGCGCCGCCGGCGCTCGGCGTCACCTTGCAATCGGCTCGATCAGGGCGTCCTGGCGCAGATTGCGCAACAGGGTGCGCGCCTGGCGAGAGAGTTGCTCGTCCAGAAGGCGGTTCTCGACGGCTTCGCGAGACGGCAGCCCGGCGCCTTCAGCCAACGTGCGCCCGCACATGGTCACGAGCATCACGCCGGCCGGCGTGCGCAGCGGCGCCGAGGTCTGGTCGTCCTCAAGCCCCTCCACCGCATTGCGAAATATCGGAGCCAAGTCGGACGGGGCCAAATCGCCAATCTCAGTCACCGTCGCGCCGCCGGAGCGTTCCACCGCCCGTTCCACCGAACCGCAGCCATTGATGCGCTCGCGGGCGCGTTCAGCGCGCCGCTCCACCTCCGCCATGGCGTCCGGACCGGCGCCTGCGGCGGGTTCAAAGAGGGCCTGCTTGATGGTCACGCGCATCGATTCGGTGGGCGCGCGCACGTCGCGCAGCGCCACAATGAACAGGCCGTCTGTGGTTTCGATTGGCGGCGTCACCTGGCCGGGCGACAGGGTGGCCAGGGCGGCTTCAAGCTCTGAAGTCACCTCGCCGGCGCGCACCCAACCAATGTCGCCGCCGACCGCAGCGGACGTTGAGGCGGAATACTGGCGGGCGAGAGCTGAAAAGCTGGCGCCAGATTGCAGCTGGGCGTAGATGCCTTCGACCACTTGGCGCACCTGTTCGGCGCTGACGCCGGCTGGCGGGTCGATGACGATTTCAGACAAGAGGTACTGCGGCTTGGACAGGCCCGCCGCGATCCGCGACAGCGTGTCTTCGATCTGGTCGTCGCTGACCCGCAGGCGGCTGCGATACAGCCCGCTGACAAGATAGTTCCACGCCAGCTCGGCGCGGATCTGGTCTTCCAGCGTTTTCACGTCGACGCCGGCCTGGGCCAAATCTGCGATCACTTCAGCGCGTGAGGCTTCGTTCTGGGCGGCCAGATTGTCGAGCGCGTCGTCAAGCTCCTCGCGCGTGACGGTGATCTCATATTCGGCGGCTTCTTGCAGCTGCAGGCGCTCATTGATGAGCTGGGTCAGGGCTTGCTGCTGCACGGCCGGCAGAATCTCGGCGGTCGGCTGAACGCCGGTTGAGGCGATGATCAAGGCCATGCGCTGGCGCACGTCATAGGTGGTGATGGGCTCATCGTTGACGCGCGCCGCCACAGCCTCAATCTGCTGAGAGAGAGCGGGAACCGCGACAAGCGCAGCGCCTGCAAGGGCGAGAAACAACCGGCGAAGCGTCATGGGCAATCCCGCGCGAACCATTGGAAACATAGATTAAATCCCGCGAGCAGGGCGAAAGTGCGGCGGCGGGTGGCCAAACATACCCCAACGTTGCGCTGGTGCAACGCTCAGCGGCGCCTGGCGACCAGCCGCCCGCCCTAGCGACGCTTGCCGAGTGAGCCCAGCGTGGCGAGCGTCACCTGCAGCTTGATCGAAGAGCTTTCCCCGATGGTCCGGTCGAGGGTGTTTTCACGCTTGTAGACCAGTTCAACACGGGTGCAGTCGTCGCGGTACACCAGCCCCAAGAACGAGGCGCGCATTTCGTCGGCTTCAAGGTCGCGGTTGGCCTCATAGTAGGCGCCGAAGTTGCGGGTGAACTCCACGCCGGTGGACACCGACAGCTCTTCGCGGGCCAGCCCCGTAACGGCGTCGTCGTCCAGGCGCAGATAGCGCGTGGTCAGGTAGGCCGGTCCGATGCGCGAGCGTGCGTCCACATCCAGGCGTTCGATGTCGTAATCCTCGTCGTTGAGGCGAAACCGCGCGCCGATGCTGTTGTTGCGTGACAGGGCAAAGCGCGCCGCGCCGACAAAATCGCTCGTGGTGCCGTCCAAGCCCGACGACGGCCCCAAAAGCTTTGACGATTCAGAGCGATACGACTGGCCGAGAAACACGCTGATCTCGCGGCTGGCGCTCCATTGGGCGATGGCGCGTCCGCCGACCGTGGCGCGCGCCCCGTCCTCCCAAACGTCGTATCCAGGGGCCCGGTTGGCGTCCAGAAATGAGGCTTCGTCGAAGTCGAACAAGACCGCGTCCTGCACCGGGATGCGCTCGTCATTGCCGCCGTCCGGCGCGTACACGACCGAGGCGACCGGCTCAACCAGGAGGTCGACCCCTCCAGCCCGCCGCCCGAGCGGGTAGGACAATTCGGCGCCCGCATAGCCTAAGAGCCGGCCAAAGCTCTCGTCGACCGGATCGCCGCTGTCGGTGGTGAAATCGCGCACGTCGTAGAGGTCAGCGCGTGCGAAGGCGAACGGCGTGGCCACCAGCCCGATCGGAGCCACACCGCGCCGGCTCCAATCCAGCTCGGTCGTCACACGGGTGCTGTCCACGCCCTCAGAGCGCCCAATCGCCGCCATGCTGGCGCGCGCTTCCACTCGCCCGCCGAGGTACTTTTCCTTGAACACGTGGCGGGCTTCGGCGAGCGGACCAACAAACGGGATCTGGCCGTCCTCGTCACCCGCCCGCAGGCCCTGAAACCGCAACACCGCGCCAGAGGCATAGGTGTTCTTGGTGTGGCGCACCGCGTAGAGCTGGGACAAGAGACGCTTATCGGCGCGCGAGTAGAGGCCGCGCCGCTTGGCCGTGTCGTCGATCTCGTAGCGCTCAAAGAACAGGTCGTCGCCAACCGTCTCGACGCCAAAGCCCCAGACCCAATTGTCGGCAAGCTGGAAGATCCCCTCGCCGAACAGGTGCCCGCGCACCGAGCGGTCGCCGAACTTGGCGCCGTCTTGGTCGAACTCGCGTTCTTGCGTGATCGAGCCCTGGAACTGGGTGCGCCCGGAAAAGAACGATCTGCGGTGTTCAAACGAGACAAGCGGGGCGGCGTTGCTCATGACCCGCGGCGTCACGGTCATGTCCTGGCTGTCGCCGATGGCCCAGTAATAGGGCGCGTCAACGAACGTGCCGGTCTTTGAGGATTCGCCCACGCTCGGGAACAAGAAGCCCGACTTCTTTGGCGTGCTTGGGTCGGGGTGCGCAAAGTAGGGCACGTAAAGAACCGGGAAGCCCTTCACCTCCAGCACCGCGTCGCGGTAGCGGATCATGCCTTCAGCCCCGTCCTGGGTGACGCGGCGCGCCCGCAGCTTCCAGCTTGGCCGGGTGGGTGAGCCAGAGGCCGTGCAGGCCTTACAGGCCGTGTAGTAGGCGCCGTCCAGCTCATTGACGCCGTCGGCGCCGCGCACTGCATAGGCGGCCGCCAGCGTGCCCTGATTGGCCAGGCGCGCAGAGAAGGATTCAATAACCCCTTCCGACAGATCGTTCGTCAGCTCGATCTCTTGGGCGAAGGTGGCCGACCCATCCTCCTGGACCACCACCACATTGCCGCGGGCCACAACGCGGCCCGTATCTGGTTCGTAGATGACCTCGTCGGCGCGCACGATCCGAGCCCCGTAGCGCGCCTCAACCGCCCCGCGGGCGATGTAGCGCGCGCTGGTTTCGTCGGTCAGGATTTCATCCGCTTCCAGATAGACCGCGCCGCGGGCAAAGGCGTCCTCGGCGGTTTCCCCGGGCGTGTCCTGCGCCATGACGGGCGCGCTGATGGTGGCGGCGGCGGCAAAGACGCCAAAAATGGCGAGCGATGCGTGAGAGCCCGATGTCCCGCTCATGTGCGCTGCTCCGACTCAAGAGGTGGGGCGCAAGCCGCCGAGAGCTGCGATGGTTAACTGAGCTGGCCCGACGCGTCCACCAGGCGCACGCCATGGATGTCAGCCGTCTTCCATCCACGCCAGGGCCGACAGTCCCCCCGCCAGCGCGAAAGCTGGAGCCGACCAGGCCGCCGACGCCGTGTCTAGAACCCCGGTCGATCCCAGCGCCGCCAAAAGGTTCTCAGCGAAGAACAGGCCAAAGCCAAGGATCGCCCCCGCCATGGCCAGCTGAAACGCTCCGCCGCGACGCGCTAGGCGCAGGGATACGGCGGCCGCCAAGATGCTCATGGCCGCCAGGGTGAGCGGTGTGGCCAACAAGCGGTGCCATCGCAATTCGTATTCGCTGGCGGCAAAGCCGGCCTCGCGCAAAAGCCGCGCCTGGCCGCGCAACTCCCAGAAGCTGCGACTGGTGGCGGCGCCAAAGCTTTCCACCAGTCGCCCAGCGTTCAGTTCGGTCGGCAAGGCGATGGTCTCGTGGCGCACGGGCGCCGCTTCGGGGCGGGTCTCCCAAGCATCCGACAGCTGCCAGAAGCCAGTGCGCATCACCGCGCTGGCCGCATCAATGCGCCGATCAAACGCCGGCGGACCATCGGCGGCGTCAGCATAGATGTAGACGGTCACGTCATTCAGGGCGCGCCCGCCGTCCTGAGCTTGCTTGGCGTTGATCACGGTCTGACCAGACTCGCCGGCTTCGCGCAGCCACAGGCCGGTGTCTGAAAGGTCGAAATTCTGTGAAAAGCTGTCAGAGAGGGCGGCGCGCTGACGCTCAAAAGCGGCGTTCAGGCGCGCAGCGGCCGGGTTTAAGACTGCGGTGGCGAACACGCCCACAGCCACCGCAATCACCACGGCCGGCGACACAAAACGCCACGCTGAAACGCCGGCCGCCCGCATCGCCACGAGCTCGCCGGTGCGGTTGAGCCGGAACATGCCCCACATCACGCCAAACAAGAAAATGAACGGCAGGGTGGTCTCGATCATGGTGGGCGCGCGCAACAGGGCGAGCCCCAGAATGCGCGCCGGGCTGGCGTCTGATCGCGAGCCCAAGGTGCGGGTCAGTTCGACAAAATCGACCAGGAGCACCATCGACATGATGATGCAGATCGCCAACAACAGGCCGCCGCCCACCAGTCGCATCACGTATCGAAAGACGAGTGTGGTCATCAGGCGTAAGATTCCTGCGGCGCGTCGGTGATGGTGTGGGGACGCGGCAATCGGCCGGGCCGCCCGCGCGCGCGCGCCAGAACCGCTAAGCACCCAAGGATGAGCGCGCACGGAAAGCCGTACTGCAACCAGTTGAGATCAACAGCGTTCGCGGCCGCCGACTGGATCGAAAACTCTACAATCCGCACAACAATCGCCGCCCCGCTTGCCGCAGCGATCCGCGCCCCGTAGCCGGTGCGTGAAAACTGACCGCCGATCAGCGCCACCAGCGCGATCAAGCTGAGCGCCGGCCCATAGAGCGGCGCGGCCAGACGATAATGGCCCTCGGCGTAAAACTTTGCGCGCTGCTGCCAGGCCCACAGTTCAAACGGGTTGGGCCGCAACAGCTCATGCACATACCGATCAGACAGCTTGTAAGTGAGCGCCGCGTTGGCCCCCATCAGGCTGGTCAAGACCAGCGGATAGCTGTCGAACTTTAAAAACGTGAGCGCACGGTCTGCCCCGATCGACTGCACCGAGCCGTCGTACATGATCAGCGCGGCTTCTCCCGCGATCTCAGTGAATACGCCTTCGCGCGCCAGGTAGGTGACCGGGGCTCCCTCGCTGGTGGCGTCTTGGATCAAGAGATCGGTGATGCGTCCGCCCGGCTCAACGTCGCGGGCGTAAATTGTCAGCCCCTCCGTCGGGGTGCGAAACTCGCCCGGCCGCACCATTTTGGCGGCCAAGTCCGTGCGCACCTCATAGAGCCGCTCGCGCATGAGCCGGTGACTTGTCGGCTGCACCCACAGGTTCAAAACCAGGTGCAGCACCATCACCAACAGCGACAGCTTGATCACCGGCGAGGCGATGGCCATGCGTCCCATGCCGGCGGCTGAGGCAACGACCAGCTCTGAATCGCTCTGCATGCGATTGACCGCGTAGATGGCGGTGATGAAGAGGGCGAGCGGCAACACCAGCGCCACCAGCCGCGGCAAGGCCAGCGACAAGATCTGGAGATAGACCAAGACCCCTTGGCGCTGATCAATGATCAAGTCGAGCGACTGAACGCTCTGCGACAAGAGCGCCAACAGCCCCAGGGCCGCGACTGACGCCAGAAACGGCGTCAAGGCGCGTCGGAATACATAGTCGTGCAGCACGGGTGGGGCGCTCCGTGGACGGTTGAGGGTGAGACGTGGCGGCTGCTGGTTGCGACAGACCCGCCGATGCTTCTCACCTTGGCTGTTATCAGATACGACCGTGACCCACCAGCCGCGCACGGCGCCTCTTGCGAGGTCGACGCGCGCCAATTCTTTCCCTTGGAGTGTTTCATGGATGTGTCGTTTGTCGCGCCCGGTCAATCGGCCGACGCCCTGGTCTTGGCTCTGTTTTCGGACCGCAGGCTTTGCGCAGCCGCGCAAGAACTGGATGCGGCGACAGGCGGCGCCCTGACCCGTGCGCTGGAGGCGGGCCGCGCGCGCGGCAAGGCGGGCGACATTGTTGAAGTGCTTGGACTGGCCCCTGAGGCGGCCCCTTACGCGCGGGTCTTGCTGGTCGGATTTGGCGACGCCGACAAGGCCGCGAAAGCCGCTGAGCGCGCGGTGGCCGGCGCGGTGCGCCACCTGTTGCGATCCGGCGCCACCTCTTTGCACGTGCGCCTTGACGATGAGGCGTTTGGGGTTGAAGGCGCGGCGGGCGCGGCTCTGGGCGCACGCCTGGCGAGCTATCGCTACGAGACGTACAAAACCAAGACGCCAGAGCATCGCAAGGCGTCCTTGGTGGAGGTGTCGTTCGGGGTCAATGACAGTGAGGCCTGCGCGCGCGCCGACCTGGCCGGCGCCGCGGTGGCCCAAGGGGTGATTGCCGCGCGCGACTTTGTGAATGCGCCGCCCAACGCCGTCTATCCCGAATCCTACGCCGACGCCGTGGCCAACCTCAACATTCCAGGGCTTGAGGTGGAAGTGTTCGATGAAGCTCAGATGGAAGAGCTGGGCATGAACGCGCTCTTGGGTGTTGGTCGCGGATCGCGGCGCGCCAGCCGGATGGTGGTGATGCGCTGGTCGGGCGGCGGCGAGGAAGCGCCGCTCGCCCTGATCGGCAAGGGTGTGACGTTCGACACCGGCGGCATTTCCTTGAAGCCCGGCGCGGGCTTGGATGAGATGCGCGGCGACATGGGCGGATCGGCGGCGGTTGTCGGGGCGATGATCTCGCTGGCTGCGCGCAAGGCCAAGGCCAATGTTGTCGGCCTGGTGGGGCTGGTTGAAAACATGCCGGACGGGGACGCCCAGTTGCCCGGCGACATTGTGACGTCGATGTCAGGCCAGACGATCGAGATCTTGAACACGGACGCGGAAGGGCGGCTGGTGCTCTGCGACGTGCTTTGGTACGCGCGCACGCGCTTTGAACCACGCGCGATGATCGACCTGGCGACGCTGACCGGCGCAGTGGTTTTGACCTTTGCCAATGAGTTCGCCGGCCTGTTCTCCAACGACGACACGCTGGCTGACCAGATCACCAAGGCGGCGGCGGCGGTTGACGAGCCGGTGTGGCGGCTTCCTCTGACGCCGGCCTATGACAAGATGATCGACACGCCCAACGCGGACATGAAGAACATCGGCGGGCGCGAAGCCGGCTCTATCACGGCCGCCCAGTTCCTCGCCCGTCATGTCGACGGCGCCACTTGGGCGCACCTGGACATCGCCTCCACAGCTTGGAAATCCAAGAACACCGATCCGCGCACGCCCGGCTGGGCGACCGGCTATGGCGTGCGGCTGCTCGATCGGCTGGTTGCAGACAATTTTGAAAGCTAGGGGGCGCACGGTGATCTGATGGCGGGGCGCGAAGGCACGGGCCCAGGCGCGGGTGAAGAGCCAGATCCTAACTCAGGTCCTAAGCCAGGACCTGAGTACTGGTTCTATCGGCTGGACCGGTCAGGGGTCTCAGAGGTGCTGCCGAGCCTTTTGGAGAAAACAAGGGCGCGTGAGTGGCGCGCCGTGGTTGTCTCGCCGGATGCCGCGCGGCTTGAAGACCTAGACGACTGGCTATGGACCTATCGCGACGACAGCTTCTTGGCCCACGGGCGCGCGGACGCAGATAGGCCCGCGCCCGAGCGCCAGCCCATCTTGTTGGCCGCGTCTGCCGAGGAACAACGCAACACGCCGCAGCTGATGATTCTCTTGGATGGCGCCGAGCCGCCCCAAGATGCGCACGGACTAGAGCGTTGCCTGGTGATGTTCGACAGCGCCAGCGCGGCGCACATGGAGGCGGCCCGCGCACTGTGGAAGACGGTCGCCAAGTCTGGCGCGCAAGCGTCGTACTGGGTGCAAGGAGAAGCCGGCGGATGGAAACGCGAACGATAGGATGTCGCCCAGCGCTGATCGCGCGGGCGGCGATGGGCGCGGTCGCGCTCTTGATTGCATCGGCGTGCGCGCCCACGCTGGCGACGCCGCAGGCCGCCGATGCTGAGGCCGCCCAGACCAGCCCAGACCCGCGTGACGCCCGCGAGGCGCGCGGCGCAGGCGCTCCTCCCGCAGATGTCAACGCCGTCAATGAGGATGGGACCCGCGTGCGCAATCGCCCACCCGAACCCCAGACCTGCGGCGCAGCTGAATTTTCTCACCTGATTGGCCAATCCGTTGACCTCATAGAGCCCGACAGCTTGCCACCGCGCGCGCGCGTGGTCTGCAAGGGCTGTCTTGTGACGCGCGATTTCAGGCCGGGGCGTTTGAACATTTACCTGGATGAAGACCGCAAGATCACCCGGCTGCGCTGCGGCTAGCAGGTTGCCCATCCGGTGCGACACGCTGTGGAAATTCCGCGACGCAGGCATTCCTTCGCAGGTGCGAAAAGCGTAGCGTGCGCGGCGGGGCAAGGCGCGCGCACGCGGCGCGCGACTGAGCTGGGACACTAGAAAGCTGGGCTGGGACAAGACCATGAAGTTGATGACAGGAAAATGGATGCGCGCCGTGGCGGTCTGCGCAATTCTCGGCGGGGCGCCCGCCCTGTCGGCGTGCATCTCAAACGTTGGGGCGATCGATGACGGCGGACGCGCCCAGCGCGATTTCGAGCAGGCGCCGCCGCACGACAATGACTTGGCAGGCTCTCCCGCCGACGTCGTGCCCATCGTCGATGAGCGCGTCGATACGCCGTTCGACGGCGAGTAGCGACGCCTTAAGTTAGGCGTCTGCGCCTGTGCGTTTTCGCCCTCGGCGGAAACGCTCCCCCGGGCAAGGCCCGTCGGCCGGTTAGGCCGCCCCCGCGGAGGCTGCCCCCGCGGAATCTGCCGGCGCCCGCCGGCGCGCTGTGAGCGAAAAGAAGCCGACCACCGATTCCGTTAAAGACGGAAGCGGTCTAGGCGGTTTCAGAATCGCGCTCGGCGCGTTCAAGCGCTTCGCTGGCGGCCAGCCAGCGCATTTCTGCATCATCCAAAAGCTCTGCGGCGCGCGCCCGCTTTTGCGCCAGCGCGGCGACAGCGGCCGGATCGCCCGTGTAGGCGGCCGGCGACGCCAGGCCCTTGTCGATGACCGCCAGAACGGATGTCAGCCGGGCGGCTTCTTTCTCCCAGCGCGCTGCTTCTTCGCGCAAGGGGGTCAGCTTTGAGCGCGCCTGAGCGGTGTCTTTGCGCCGTTGCGACTTGTCTTTGGTCGCACCGGCCTCGATCGACGCCGGGCCTGGTTTTACCTTGGTCTTTGACTTGGACGAACGATCTTCGGCGCGCTCCTTGGCCGCCGAAGGGGTGCCGGCGGTGCGCCGGGCGCGGCCTGTGCGCCCGGCGACCTGGCGTCGATAGGTGTCCAAGTCCTCGTCATAGGCCGACACCGTGCCATCGTCGACCAGCCACAAGGTGTCGACGCAGGCGTTGATCAAGCTGCGGTCATGGCTGATCAGCACCACGGCGCCCTCAAAGCCGTTGATCGCATCGGCGAGCGCGGCGCGGCTGTCCATGTCCAGGTGGTTGGTCGGCTCGTCCAGCACCAGAACGTGCGGGCCTTCAAATGTGATCAGGTTTAGGAGCAGCCGCGCGCGCTCGCCGCCCGACAGATCACCCGCCGGCGTGTCGGCCTTGGCTTGCGACAGACCAAAGGCGCCCAGGCGCGCGCGGCGCTGGGCTTCAGTGGCGTCGGGGAGGCGCTCTCGGACGTGATCTGCTGCGCTTTCGAGCGGATTGAGCGCGTCGATTTGATGCTGGGCGAAGTAGGCGACCTTGAGCTTCTTGTGCCGGCGCGCCACGCCGCTCGTGGGCTGCAGCGCGCCGCAGATCAGCTTGGCGAACGTGGTCTTGCCCGCTCCGTTGCGCCCCAAAAGTCCGATCCGGTCGTCGCCGTCCAGGCGCAAGTTGAGGCCGCTCAGAATCGGAACGCCTGGCTCATAGGCGAAGCTGGCGTCTTCCATGCGAATGAGCGGCGGCGCCATGCGACGCTCAGGGGTTGGGATTTCAAACGGGGCGACGGGATCGTCGACGATGGTGGCAACGGGTTGCATCTTTTCCAGGCGCTTAACGCGCGACTGGGCTTGGCGGGCCTTGGACGCCTTGGCGCGAAAGCGATCGACGAAGGCTTGCAAGCGCTTGCGTTCGGCGTCCTGGCGATCGCGCAGCTTCAGCTGCAGGCGCTGGCGCTCGGCAAGCTGGCGTTCAAACTCGTCATAGCCGCCCGGCGTGGCGAACAGCTTGGCTTCGCGCAGATGGATGATCATGTCGACCGACGCGTTCAACAGATCGCGATCGTGGCTGATGATCAGTGCGCCGCTCGGCGACTTGCGCAGGTGCGTTTCCAGCCACACCGCCCCTTCCAGGTCGAGATAGTTGGTTGGTTCGTCGAGGAGCAACAGATCCGGGCGCGCAAACAAAACTGCGCCGAGCGCCGCCCGCATGCGCCAGCCGCCCGAGAACTCTGAACAGGCGCGGCCCATGTCCTCATGGGTAAAGCCCAGACCGACCAAGATTTCAGCCGCGCGCGCTTCGGCGGAATGGGCGTCGATGTCGGTGAGGCGCAGCTGAATGTCGCTGATACGCTCAGGGTCGGTCGCCGTTTCGGCTTCCGCCAACAGGGCGGCGCGCTCCTCGTCGGCGTCCAGAACCAGATCAAGAACGCTGGTCGGCCCGCTGGGCGCTTCTTGCTCAACGACGCCGATGCGCGCGCCGGCGCGTATCGTGGCCGATCCGCTTTCCGGGCTGGTTTCTCCCTTGAGAAGACGCAAGAGCGTGGACTTGCCGGCCCCGTTGCGCCCCAC
>CAYGQB010000024.1:0-25371 GCA_964351895.1 uncultured Caulobacterales bacterium | reverse complement strand
CGCGGCGCGAGACCGCCACAGACGCGTTCGACAGCCTGACCTTGGCGCGGGCCGTGGACAATTTTGAACGACGCGACGGGCGATGGGCCATCGCGCACCGGCGCATCGCCTGGGAGTGGAACCACGAGATGCCGCTCGCCGAGACTTGGGGGCGCGGACAGATCGCACCAGACCCTGACGCGCTCGTGCGCGGCGCGGCGCGCCCTGACGACATCCTCTATCACCCCTCAAGTACGGACCGCTGACCATGAAGATCGAAGGATGCGTTGCGCTCGTCACGGGCGCCAATCGCGGGATTGGCCTGGGATTTGTCGAAGAGTTGCTCGCGCGCGGGGCGGCGAAAGTCTATGTCGCAGCGCGCTCCGTCCAGGATGGCGCGCAAATCGTCGAACGCGCGCCAGATCGCTTGCACGCGATCGAGTTGGACGTGACGCGTGAAGACCAGGTCGCCCGCGCCGCCGAAAGCTGCCCGGACGTCACCTTGCTGGTGAACAATGCCGGCGTGTTTGGACACCAGACATTGCTGCGGGCGCCTGACATGTCCGCCATGCGCCAGGAGATGGAGGTGAACTGCTTCGGCGTGATCGCCATGATCCGCGCCTTTGCGCCCGTGATCTCCAAGAATGCTGGCGGGGCGGTGGTCAATGTTCTGTCCGCAGGGGGCATCTTGGCCGTACCAGACATGGGTGGGTACAGCCCGTCCAAGTTTGCCGCCCGCGCCGCCGCCAATTGCTTGCGGGCCGAATTGGCCCCGCTCGGGGTGCATGTGTGCAACCTGATCGTTGGTTCGGTCGAAACCCGCATGTCCGAACATGTTCAGCGCGAAAAATCGCAGCCGATCGACATTGGGCGCGCGGGCTTGTGGGCCGTTGAGCGCAACCTCAATGAGCATGACACCGACCCCCACGCCATGGAAGTGCGCGCCCACATGGCCCGCGATCCGCACGGGCTGGAAGAGGCCATGGCGAAGCGCTTCAAAGACCGCACCGCCCCGTAGGCGCGCCAGCACGCGCGCCGACCCATGGTGGGCGGCCGCGCCGACAGTTGAGAGGAGATGTTCCATGCCAGAGACCGTCGCCGCGTCCCCCGAGCGGGGCGCTGACCAGGTTGGAGACGCGCCCAACACCTTAGAATCCTTGCTGGCCAAGCAAGACATCTACGACGCGCTGACGCGCTATGCGCGCGGGGTCGATCGCGCCGACGGGCCGCTGTTGAAGTCCTGCTACCACCCCGACGCCATCGAAGAGCACGGCCCGTCCTACACCGGAAATGCCCACGCCTACGTCGACGGCGCCGTCGGCCGCATGAAGGAGATGGGCGTGATGGCGCACTACGTGTGCAATGTGCGCATCGAACTTGAAGGCGACGTGGCGCGGGTGGAGAGCTACGTTTTGACGTTCGCCCGCTTCGCCAAGGGCGATGAGCCCTGGGACACGCTGACCGGCGGGCGTATCGTTGATCGCTTTGAGAAGCGCGACGGGCTTTGGAAGATCGCCCACCGCAAGATCGTCTTTGATTGGAACCGCGACGCGCCGACGAGCGAGACCTGGTGCGTCGGCTTTTTCAACACCGACGACCCGCGCATGCTGCTCGGCGCCAAGGACGAGAGCGACCTGTCCTACAGTCGCTTTTGACGGCCAGAGTCTTGGTTTCGGCCGAGGCCAGAGACCAGGCCGGAGACCAGGCTAGAGACTAGGCTGAGGCCGCAACCTGGCCACCGGCCACATCGACAACCAAAAAAAGCCGACCGAGGCAAGCGCCTCGGTCGGCTTACTATTTGGGCGGGCGGTGGGAGGAACACGCCACACCCGGGAGGAGACCCTGCGTCGCTTATCTATTGCGTCGGGGCCAGTCGACCGGCGAAACGGCTGAATCGTTGCGCCGGCCGATTTCAGGTGAGCGGGAAGCAGTCTCTAGAACTGCGTCGACAGCTCCACGCCATAGGTTTGCGGCGCACCGAGCCGCGATACTTCATCTCCGAAGAACGGGATGACGTTCACCCGGTACAATTCGTCGGTCAGATTGCGACCCCAGATGGACAAGGCCCACTCGGCGTCCGGCGGAGACAAGGTGATGCGACCGTCGAGAAGACCATAGCCCTCCTCGGTCGTCAGGTTGTCCGGCAACCAATACATCTCACCCTGCTGAGAGTAGTTGATGCGGAACTTCAGCGCGTCCTCCATGTCCATCAGATCGGTGGTCAGCTCTGCGCCGACGTTGATTTGATAGTCCGGCGTGCGCTGAAGGAAGTTGCCCGAATTGTCCCGGCCGACCGAGTCGACAAAGTCGATGTACTCCGTTTCCAGAACCGTGCCCGACGCCCACAGCAACAGATCATCGGTGGCGGCGAACAAGAACTCAGCCTCCAGACCCATAATCTCAGCATCGGCGGCGTTGTCGGTGATGTTGCACAAGCAGCCGGCGTCCGTCTGGGTCACCTGAAGGTTGGTGTAATCCATCATGAACGCCGCCAGGTTCAGGCGCGCCCGATTGTCGGCAAAGTCGAATTTGCCTCCGATCTCAACGTTGGTGACCGTTTCGGGATCGTAGGCGAAGGCGGCGGCCGCCGCGTTCGCCGGCGTGTCTTCAAAGCCGCCGCCCTTATAACCCTTCGACCAGGTCAGGTAGAGGAACGCATTGTCGCGCGCGGCGTACTCAATGGTGACCTGAGGCGTGACCTCCTCCCAGGATTCGTCGTACAGGCCGGTGAAGCTTTCACCTTCCATGAACGTGGACGCAATCGGGGTGAGCGCCACCGGGTCTGTGGGGTTAAACGGGTCGCCGGTTTCGACCGCCGTACCAATGACCGTTCCGCTCTTTTCATCGCGGTTCCAGCGCACGCCGCCAACGACGCGGATCTGTTCGGTGAGCTGCGCGCCCAGTTGTCCGAAGACGCCGTACGACAGGGACTCGCCCTTGTTGTCCCAATGCGATTCACCGGACAAGACCGGGATACCGGCGACGTTGGCCGCCCAGAAACGATCGAACTTCTCGACGTCGTCTTTCTGATAATAGCCGCCGACAATCCAGTCGAACATGCTGTTGTCGAGATTGGACAGAAGCCGCAGCTCTTGGCTGAACTGGGTGATGTCTTCGTCCTCATAAACGAACGAATCGAACGCCGTGGCCGAGGTAATAGGGAAGCCGAAGCCAGGCTCAAAACCAGTTTGCGAGTAGTAGTTCGACCCTTCGCCGCTGCGGTAACCCGTGACCGAGTTCAGCTCAATCGTGTCTGTGAGCGCGTGGTCGACCTGAAGCGTCAGACCGAACGCCGTGCGTTCACCCTTCTGCGGGGTGGGGGCGGCGTCGCCTTTAAACGTGGGGGCGCCCGGGACGCTTTCACGCACGTCCAGACCGTTCGGGGCGAGGGCGGCCAAGGCGGCGCGCGACGTGCTCCACGGCCGCGGCCCGGCAGGGCCGGTCGGATTTGCGACAGCAACCGCGTGGGCGCCGTTTGACTTGTCGTCCATGAAATCAGCGATCAGCCGGGCCGAGGTGTTGGCGCCGGTCGGCTCGAACAGGAGCTGGCCGCGCAACTGGACCGACTGAAGATCGTCAAGCTCGCGATTGTTCAAGACGTCCTTGTTGTAGCCGCCGCGGTCGATGGCGTTGAATGACAGCCGCCCCGCAATACCCTCTCCGAGCCCGCCTGTGACGTGCCCCTCGGCGCTGATCGCGTTGAAATTGCCGTAGCCGACTTTCACCGAACCGCCGGGTTCAAACTCTGGCGCCGCGGTGATGATGGAAATCGCCCCGCCAACGACGTTGCGCCCCAGAAGCACGCCCTGCGGGCCGCGCACGACCTCAACGCGCTCAATGTCAAAGAAGTTGGTGTTCAGAAGGCCGGACCGTCCGACATAGACCTCGTCCACGAAGATACCGATCGACTGGTCGGACGTGGGCGCATCCAGGCGCGTGTTGGTCACGCCGCGGATGTTGTACTCGTGGTCAAACACCGACAGGGCCGTGAAAGACAGCGACGAGATGCTGCCGGCCAGATCCTCATACGAGGCAATGTTGCTGGCTTCCAGATCGTCGCCGGTGACCGCAGACACGGCGACAGCCGCATCTTGAAGCCCAGTTTCACGACGCTGGGTCGTGATGGTGATGGTTTCAAGCCCGCCACCGCTTCCCGCTTGCGGCTCAGCATCTTGGGCAGATGCAGCAGGCGTCGCGGCCGCTGCGACAAGCGCGATTAGTGAAGTCGCCGTCGTTAAACGCATGGAGGTCCTCCCCTCTGTTACGAGCGTCCGGCGCTTGTCGCGATGCGCAGAGCCGAGTTTTGGTTCGCTCAATGACGGAACGGTACGACGATGCAAGTGAGTTCGTCAATGCAAGTCATACCGAGAGGGAGGGCGTGAGGTCGGGTGTGCGCCATGTGCGCAACACCCGCTTCAGGCGCGGCGGACACGCAGTGATGGCGGCAACCCCAAGGTCGGGCGCGCGCGGCAAGCTGCGTGACCGGCCGCCCATGTCGGCGGCCGCCTCGGGTGCGTTCAATCGGTCGGATTCAAACGCGCCCGAAGCGCGCCCCACTTAAGAGGCGCGGCGCAGAACGGCCGGCGACCAGCAGGCATGGAAGCCCATCGGCATGCGCTGCGGCATGGCCAAGCGCGCGATGGGTCCGCTGGCGATGTCGTCGGGTTGGAAGAGGTGCAACTCGGACGCGCCCTCAGCGTTCATGTCTTCCACGAACGTCATCACCACGCCGGAGGTTTCATCGTCGCTGTCGTCGAACGGTGCAAACACCGGCTCGCTGGCGTAGACGCCCGCGCCATAAACATACTCGCTGCGCTTTTGAGTCTGCATGTCATAGCCGACCAGGCCGCCCATGCGCAGCGCCTCGCCCTGCGGGATGTAGGCGGCGAAAGCCTGACGGTTTGGCTTGCCCTGGCGATGCTGATTGATGGTCGGAAACTCAATGAACTGGTCGTCGAGCGGGCCCTCTTTCACATCGCCGGTCTTCATGTTCATGCGATAGCGGTAGAGTTGCGCGTCCATACTCGCCCAGGCCAGAAGGCTGGCGTACTTGGAGTTTCCGACACGGGCGTCCGCGGCCGGCTCTGGCGTGCGCATGCGGCAGACGTCGAGCACGACCTCGTCGCCCTCCTCCCAGCAATTGACAACGTGATAGATGTAGCAGGGGTCGACCTCGAACCACTTGGCCTGCGATCCCTCAGCGTAGCGGGGCAAGACGGCGAACCGGCTTGGCAGGTCCCAGTGCATCTCCACCTTGTGCACGTCATGCTTGAGAAGTTCCGGGTTCCAGAACAGCGACAGGTCCATCAGCACCGAATAGTTAGGCGTGATCGCCATGTCGTGCGGCAAGCGCGGTCCGGGCAGGTCAATTTCGGTGAAGTGGCGCAACGTGCCGTCGGCGTTCAGCACGCCATAGGTCATGTACGGCGGCGTCACGTCGTAATCGAAAAACATGAACTCGCCGGTGTCGAGGTCGGTGCGAGAGTGCGCGGAAACCTGGCGCATCTTGAGACCCTCAACATCCATTGGACCGACGGTTTCCAGCGTCAGCGCATCGACGATGTAAGGCACGCCGCACTGGTAGAAGGTGGTAAGAAGCTTGCCGTTGAAGGGCACAACGTCGGTGTTGGAGGCGTCTTTCAGCCAGTGATGCGAGCCCCAGCCCTCAGGCAGTGACCGGTCCGGCATCTCCAGAAGCCCGGGCCAAATTGCGTTGCCGACCTCGCCTTCCAGCTCAAACCCACGCGTGCGGATCCAGCGATTGCGATAGGTGACCTCGCCAGCTTCGAACGTGGCTGAGTGTAGCATGCCGTCGCCGTCGAACATGTGATATCGCCCGCGCGGCTGGTAGCGCGGATTTGGTCCATTGCGCACATAGCCGCCGCTCAGATTCGTTGGGATTTCGCCCTCGATCACGGACACCTTTTGCGTCAACTCATCTTCGATCGGCGCATAGCCGCCTTCCAAAAGCGGGTTGCCGTCTGAATCGATCCGAATGGGGAAGGAAAGGGCGGTCTGAGTCATGAGGCGTGTTCCTCTAACGACAAGGATGGAGACGGGGAAAAGGCGGGGCGCGCGGCTGCGGCGTGATAGTCGCGCGCAATGTCGTCAATCAGCGCGGCGGCTGGGCGCACATTGCGCACCAAGCCAACGCCGTGTCCGGCTGACCAAACGTCGCGCCAGGCCTTGATGCTGGTTTGCGACTGCGAGAAGTCGGGGCCGTTTCCGCGCCCCAGCGCCTCAGGATCATAGCCCATTTTTGCGAGGCTCGCCTTGAGGTAGTAGGCGCGCGCGCCGGTGAGGGCGTCAGACGCGACCAGGTCTTCAAATTCGGCGGCGATCACCATGTCGCGATATTCGTCCGTTGCCAGACTTTCAGTGGCGGCGATGAAGGGCGTGCCCACGTAGGCCAAATCAGCGCCGAGCACCTCCGCCGCACGCACCGCCGCGCCGTTGGATATGCCGCCGGCCAAGACGATGACGCCGTCAAAGAAATCCCGCACGGCCGCAACGAAGGCGAAGCCGGCCATGTCCCCGGTGTGGCCTCCGGCGCCGGCGGCGACCAGAACCAGGCCGTCGACCCCGGCGGCGGCCGCCTTGCGCGCGAACGCCACCGAATTAACGTCTGCGAACACCATGCCGCCATAGCCGTGGACGGTTTCAAGCACCGGCCGCGGGCCGCCGAGCGCCGTGATCACGATGTCAGGCTTGTAGCGCGCCAAGAGTTCAATCTCTGCGCCCAGCCGATCATAGGAGGAGTGGGTGATCATGTTGGCCGCAAAGGGCGCCAGCGGCGCGCCGTCACCTGCGTGTGTGCGGCAAGCCCCGTCCAGCCACGGCTCCAAGTCGTCAAGCGTGCGGGCGTTGGGAAACGGAAACGATGCAATGACGCCGGCGCGGCGCGCCGCCTCCACCAGATCCGGGCCAGACACCAGGAACATCGGCGCGGCAATGATCGGCAAGCGCATGCGTGGCGCCAGCTTGGCGAGGAGACGCTGCGCGCGCGGTGGGTTGGAGGGGCTGGGCATGCGAGTGTGAAGCTCCGGGTCTTTCTTCTGCGTCGATTGTCGGCGCGCCTTGATCGCTCACGGGCAGGTCGAGCCGGCGCCGATGCGCCTGACACCGACCTACTGGTTCAAACTATATGAGCTCGCCGCAACGGCGAGCTTAACTTTCATAACCAGACTATCTCGCCGGCGGCTTGTTCGCAAGCGCAACCGCGCGTCAAGTTGCGGTGCGATCGGGCATTGAGGAAGGCTTGCATAAAGAAACTCATGTCGCGTACCGTCTGCGAGACGGAAGATGCGCCCAAGCGCGGCTGACGCCGGCGAGGAGGAGCGAGCAGGCCGCGCCGGCGGGCTCGCCAATCTCCTATGCTTGGCGATGAGCAAGAGACACGAAGGACCAAGATCATGGCGACCAAGATCGGGGCGGAACCGGTTTACGTTTTGGGCGGCTATCAAACCGACTTCGCCCGCAACTACGCTCGAGGGGGCGGCGACTTGTTCACCATCTTCCAGGAAACGGTGGAGGGCGCGCTTGCCGCGACCGATATGGAGCCGGCGGACATCGACGCCGCGCATGTCGGCAACTTCACAGCCGAGATCTTCTGCAACCAGGGTCACCTGGGCGGATTTTTCACGGCCGTCGATCCGCGCTTCAACGGCATGCCGGCGTCGCGCCATGAGGCGGCCTGCGCGTCGTCGTCGATGGCGATCTTGTCGGCCATGGCCGAGATTGAGGCGGGTCGCTACGACACCGTCGCCGTGCTCGGCATCGAGATGATGCGCAACGTGCCGGGTGACCAGGCGGCGGCCAACATTGGCCCGGCGGCCATGTGGGCGGGGCGTGAATGTCTCGACGTGAAGTATCCCTGGCCGTCGATTTTCTCTGATCTGGGTGACGAATATGACAAGCGCTACGGCCTGTCGCACGCCCATCTGGCGGAGATCGCGCGCATCAACTTCGCCAACGCCAAGCGCAATCCGCGCGCCCAGACCCGCAAGTGGACCTTCACCGACGAGAGCTTTGCCCAAGACGACGACGCCAATCCTGTGATCGAAGGGCGCATTCGCAAGCATGATTGCGGACAAGTCTCCGATGGCGCCGCCATGGTGGTTCTGGCGGGGGCCAAGGCGGCCAAGTCCTACGCTGAGCGGCGCGGCGGATCGCTGGAGCAGTTGCCGCGCATCTCCGGCTGGGGTCATCGCACCTCTCACATCGCCTACGCGCCCAAACTTGAGCTGGGCGAGGGGGCGCCGGTGATGTTTCCCCACGTCAAGCGTGCGATCGACGACGCCTTGACCCGGGCCGGCGTTGCCAGTGCTCATGGGCTTGATTGCATCGAGACGCACGACTGCTTCACCACCACCGAATACATGGCGATTGATCATTTCGGCCTAACCGCGCCCGGCGAGAGCTGGAAGGCCATTGAGGAGGGCGTCATCGCCGCCGACGGGGCCACGCCCATCAATCCCAGCGGCGGGCTGATCGGCCTGGGTCATCCGGTTGGCGCAACGGGCGCGCGCATGCTGCTCGACGTGTCTCAACAGGTGACCGGAACCGCCGGCCCCATTCAGGTGGAGGGCGCGCGCACCGCCGCCACCCTTAACATTGGCGGCAGCGCCACCACCATCGCCAGCTTCGTCGTCACCCGCGACGCCGCCTAAGCCGTTGTTTCCCTAGGTGGGCGGACGCTGGTCGAGGTCGCCGATGTCGAGGAAGGGCGCTGCGTCCAACGCTTCAGCGTCGAGCAGCGAGGCGATGTGTTCAAGGGTGGCGACCAGCAGCGTCTGGTGCCAGTCGGGCAGATCGACAAAGCGCGATTGAAACGTGTCTTGGAGCATGTCGGGCGCTGAATGGAGCGTCTCCACGCCTCTGGGCAGCAAGGACAGCCACACGCGTCGGCGATCTTCATTGCAGCGCCGCCGCGAGACCAGCTGACTGGCCTCCAGCTTGTCGATGAGAGTGGTGATGGTGGCGTGCTTGAGCTGGGTCAGGCGCGAAATGTCGCCGACCGAGGTTTCACCCCGTTCATTCAAGATCTGCAGCACGCGCAGCTGGGACGGGGTCAGGCCGACCTTTGACGCCAGCTGCTTGGCGGCCTCTTCTGTTTTGCGCTGGATCCGGCGCAGCGCAATCAGTGCTTCTTGAGGGCGGTCGTTCATGAGGGTGTTCCGCTGTCAACGCCCAGGGCCTGCATCAGCGGGCCAAGATGGGGCGCAAAGGGTTTCCACTGATCTTGTCCTGAACGGCTCAGCGGTTGACGCACCTGTTCGGAGCTGGCGGTGCGCACCGCTCGGTCAGTCTTGTGAAATTCAACGCAGGCCGGCTCAAACTCCAAGCCGCAATAGTCCAGAATACGCCGCACCTGGCCCTCAAGGTCGTCCAGCACGTCCTCATGCTGGACGCGCAAGATACGCCCCTTCGGCAAGACCGTCTCCCAGTGGTCCATCAAGTCCACGTAGGCGCGAAAATAGTGGCCAATGTCGTCAAGGCCGTAGGTGAACTCCTGACCCTCGGCGAAGAGCTGCTTAAAGCCCGACCAGCAACAGTCCAGTGGCGCCCGGCGCGCGTCAATAATCTTGGCGTTCGGAAGAATGGCGTGAATCAGCCCGAGGTGCCTAAAGTTGTTCGGCATCTTGTCTGTGAAGTAGGGGGCGCCGCGGCGGTGCACCTGGGTGTTGTCGATATAGTCTTGACCTAGGGCGCGCAGGTCATCACCGGACAGCTCGTGCAGGACACGCGGATAGCGGTCGCGGTCGGTGATTTGCTTGCGCCCGCGCAGCCGATGGGCGAGGGCGAGAATGTTGGGCAACTCCAACGTGCCGTCGACCTGGCTGTGGGACGCCAAGATCTGCTCAATGAGGGTTGAGCCGGCGCGCGGCAGGCCGACGATAAAAATCGGATCGGGCGCAGGGCATCCCTTGTCGGTCTGCGCTGCAAACAGCTCCGGCGTGCAGTGCTCGATTTGGGCAGCGAGTTCAGCCTGCATCTGCTCGGTCGTGTAGCGGGTCTGTTGGCGCTTAAGGGCGTTGCCGCGCGCATAGTGGGCAAACGCAGCATCTGGCGCGTTGCGGTCTTCGAACGCCTTGCCCAGTGCAAAGGCGATGTGCACGCGCGACATGAACGATAGGTTCGCGCTGGCTTGGGCGGCCTCCATCGCAGCCACTTCGTCATCGCTGAAGCGATAGGTTTTTAGATTGGCCAGCGCGTACCAGGCGTCGCCGTGATGCGGGTCGGCCGACACAGCGGCGCGATAGGAGGCAATGGCCTCGTCGGACTTGCCATAGGTCTTCAAGGCGTGCCCGTAGGATGTGCGTGACACTGCGTCGTTCGGCAGGGCCTTCAGGACGGTCTCAAACATGGCCAGAGCAGTTTCATAGTCACCGGCCTGCATGCTCTCGATGGCAAACAGCGACTGGAACACCGGGCTGTGCGGTTCGCGATCGAGAAGGGTGCGCGCCTGTTCCAGCGCGGCGGAAAACTTCTGGCGCTTGCGCAGAACCTGAATGTGGTCGATGCGCAGCTGAAGGTTGTCAGGTTCAAGCGCAATGGCCGTTTCCAAGAGGAAATCAGCGTCCTCGTGCACGCCAAGCCGAGACCCGATGTCCGCCAGAAGGCGCATGCCTTCGACATGGCGCGGGTTGGCGCGCAGGAAGGCGCGCGCGATCTCTTCGGCCTTCAAGATGCGGCCTTCGTGCAGGTGATTGGTGACCACCAAAAGCTCGCGCGGCAGGGCTTGCAGACGCGTCAGCTGCGCCTCGGCCAGGTCGGCGGCGGCCGCGCGCCCCGCAGCGCGAGCTAAATCGGCTTGCGCCCGCCAGCTTGCCGTGAGGGCGGGATTGTAGCGGGTGGCGGCTTGGAACGCCGCCAAGGCGCGGTCGGCGTCGCCCTTGGCCAGCGCCAAGTGACCCTCTTCCTGCCAGGCGCGACCGTAGTCGGGAACTGCAAGTTTTAGGCGCTGCAGATAGCGTTCCGCGGCGTCGTGCGCGCCTTGGTAGCGCGCGGCGACTGCGGCCATGTAGAGCCCGTCCTGGTGCTCAGGATCGTCGGCGAGCAGGGCGTCGGCCTGTTCGCGCGCGGCGGCAAACTCCCCGCTCCCCATGAGTTGGCGGGCGCGGGCGAGAGCATCGCGCACGACGGTTTGAGAAGTCAGAGTCATGGCGCGGTCCGAGAATGGGCGACGACGCTGATGGAGCGCGTCGCCGCCCAGTCTACTCCTCGGTGTGCGACCGTCTAGAAATCGTACGCGACGCGCACGCCAACGGTGCGTGGGCGCATGGGCGTTACGCGCTCACGGTCGAACACAAAGTTGTTGCTCAGTTCTGCGTATTCATTGGTCAGGTTGGTCGCGAACAGTTCCGCTGACCATTGATCCGACGAGACGCCTAGGGTGCCGCCCAAGGTGACATAACCATCGATGTCAGCCTTGTTGATCTCGATGATGTCGCTGACAGAATCGTCAGAGAAGACCAGCTGCGGCATGATGTGGGCGCGCAGCGGAGCGCCTGCGACGTCCCGCGCCAGGTCCCACTCGTAGCGCGCGCGCAGATTGCCCTGCCATGACGGAGCAAAGGCGAGCGGCGAGCCGACCACAACGTCATTGGTTGGCGTCAGCACCTCAGTCACTTCGGTGTCGAGCACTGAGAAGGCGCCGGCGATGGTCAGGCCGTCGATGGCGTAGGGCGCCCAGGTGAAATCGCCCTCAACACCTCTGATCTCGGCGTTCGCGGCATTGTCAGAGAAAAAGAGGTTGACGATCGAGGGATCAAAGATGGTCGTTTGCAGACCTTCGATCTCGACCATGAACGCTGAACCATTGAAGCGCAGCGAATTGTCGAACAGCTCGGTTTTCCAGCCGAACTCGTAGTTCTTAACCTCGTCGGTGTCGACGGCGAACGGCACGGTGTAGCCGCCGCCAGGTGCAGCTGCGCCGCCCGGGCGGTTGAGCAGGCCAGGCCGAAACCCTTCAGAGTAGGTGGCGTAGAACAGCACGTCGTCTGTCGGCGTCCAGGTGCCCGTCAGCTTGTAGATCGCCCCGTCCGTCGCCGCCGTGTCGGGCGCGCGCAAGGCGTTGAAGATCAGGTTCGCCTGGCCCAGCGACGCCGATGTGTCGCCCGCCGCCTGCAAGGCCGCCAAGATGTCGGCCGGCGACTGATTGTCGGCCAAGTTGAAGGTCACCGGCAGGGTGGCTGAACGCGAGCAATCGCCGATGAAGGTGAAGCTGCCATCGCCATTGTAGAGATCGCTGATGTCGGTGCCGAAGGCGTTCGCGTCTGGCTGGAAGCCATTGCAGAACGACGAGTTGGCCGACCCAGCCAGATCAACTTCGATGTCGTACCAGCGCGCGCCGGCCGTGATCGAGAACTGATCGGACAAATCAAAGGTGGCTTCGCCAAACACGCCCAGCTGGGTGTCAGTGCGCAGAACGTCGTTGCGGAAGATCACGCCGGCCGGGAATGGCCCAGGATCAGAAATGTAGCCTGTCGTGTAGGGAAAGTTCGGAGAAAAGCCGACCTGCCCAAACAAGGTGGCGGCCTCTGAGCCGGGGTAGGTGAAGTCATTGCGCTCGGCCAATTCCAGGTCCGAGGCAAAGGCGCCGAACGTCGCCCGCAGAGCCTTTTCCGCCGGCGTGTTAAAGCGCAGCTCGTGGGTTTGGACCGTGGTCTCAGAGCGTGAGTTCACAAACAGGTTTGGCGCCTGGCAGACGCCCGCAGGCGCGGCGGTCCCCGGATAGCTGACCGAGCCGTCGCAGATGTAGTAGGGCAGATACTGGCCCACGAAGAGATAGTCGGCGTAGTCGACGGTCTGGTCGGTCGTGCGTTCGGTGAAGGCGCCGGTGTAAATCGCCTCCAGCATTCCAAGGCGCCCTTCGAGCGTCCAGGCCGTGGTGTTGTACTTGTCTTCTATGCTGTCGTCGGAAAAGCGCTGAACGGCGTAGTCATCGAGATCGGGATCAGCGAAGAACACGCCCTCGCTGTCGATTTGCTGCTGGGCGTGACTGACAAGCAGACTCCAGTCTGCGTTGAAATCATAACGGCCGCTGAACCGGAAACCGGCGTAGCTGGTGTCGTTGAAGTTCTTCTCTACGAGGCCGGAATTGTTGGCCTCCAGGAAGGTGACGCCGGCGAGGGAAAGATCGGTCGCCGCCTCGGTGGCGCCAGCCTGAAACCCAGCGCGCCCAGCGGATACAGGCACGCCATTGTCGCGCACCGTGCCCGCAGGGCGGAACCGCGCCGAATCGCGCGCGGTCAAAACGCCGCCCACATTGTCGATGTAGCCGCCCTGCTTGTCGGTGTAGATCACGCCGCGCAAGGCCAGAGCTTCGCTCACAGGCACGTTGAGCATGGCCTCAACGCTGTTGCTCATTTCGCCGCCGTCAGTGAACGAGGTGGAGGACTTAAACGATGCTGCGACGTCGTCAAAGGTGGGCTTGTTGGTGATCAGACGCACCGTGCCGGCCTGCGAGCTGGCGCCAAACAGCGTGCCTTGCGGGCCTGACAGAACCTCAATGCGCTCCATGTCGGCGGCGTACACGTCGAGGTTACGTCCCGGCTGAGCCAACGGCTGCTCATCGAGATAGAACGCCACGTTTGGCGCCAGTCCGGCGACGCCCGCCGTGGTCAGGTTGGGCGTCGTGGACGCCAGGCCGCGAATGTAGATCGTGTTCTGGCCAGGGCCTGAACCGCCGGCCGTGATGCCGGGAAGTTGCATCAGATAGTCGGTGAAGTTCTTGACCCCTAGCTCGTCAAGATCGCGCGCGCCCAGCGCGTTGACGGCAACCGGTATGCTCTGCGCCGTTTCTGTCCGCTTGGTCGCCGTCACGACGATCGTTTCCAGCCCGCGACGCGGTTCTGCGTCTGAGCGAGCGTCTGCGTCCTGCGCGAGGGCGCCTGCGCCTGAGAGTGCGCTCAGAGCCACGGCCGACACGCCGCTCAACAATCGATTCATTTCAGATCCCCTTGGCCTTTCAGGCCCTCGAACTGTGAGGGCGTCAAACTTGCGCGCGACCGAACACGCTGCGCCGCGCTCCTGATGGAGCCGCGCCGGTTCGTGAATGGCCGCGAGAAGGGGCTTGTAGCCAAATGCTTCGATCATTGAAACATCTGGTGTGAAGATATCTCGCCAACAACAGGGGATAAGTGCGCGCCCGTGCATAAATGCAACGGTGCGGCCTTTGCGCATGGCCTGATGAAGGCTAATGATCTCCACCAACTAATTTTATTGTCGAAATAACAATGGCGTCTTCTGCGGTTTGCGCGCGCCAGCAAAGGGTTTTCTCGATGCCAGATTCCTCTGATGAGTTCATCGAAGCATATGAGAGCGAGTACGAGACCGATTACGAGGTGGGCCAAGACAATGTGGAGGTGCTTGGCCTCGACATTCACAATCCGGTTTTCTTCCTCAGCGCAGGCTTGGTGATCCTGTTTTCCGGCGTCACCTTGGCGTTCCCCGACACCGCCAACGGCTGGCTGGAGGCGGCGAAGGTCTGGACCCTTGCGAGCGCCGATTGGCTCTTTGCGGTGACGCCGGTTCTCGTTCTGACGTTTTGCATCTTGCTCGCCGTATCGCCGCTCGGGCGCATCCGGCTCGGCGGACATGACGCGACACCCGACTACAAGCTCTTGTCTTGGGTGGCGATGCTGTTCGCCGCCGGTGTTGGGATCGGCTTCATGTTCTATGGGGCCGCTGAGCCCTTGGCTTATTATACAAGCTGGTTTGGCGCTCCGCTGGGCGTCGAGGCGGGCACCAAGGAGGCCGAACGTCTGGCCTTCAGCGCCACCATCTTTCACTGGGGACTGGCGCCGTGGGCGGTCTATGCCGTCGTTGGCCTATCGCTGGGGTTCTTTGCGCACAACAAGGGCTTGCCCCTGACGATTCGCTCAGCCTTTTACCCGCTGCTGGGCGAGCGCATTTGGGGGTGGCCCGGACACTTGATCGATCTGTTTGCGGTGGTCTCGACCATCTTTGGGCTGGCCACCACCATCGGCATCGGCGCGACCCAGGCGGCCAGCGGCTTGGGCTATTTGTTTGGGTTTGAGCCCACAACCATGGTGCAGATTGGCCTGATCGCGGCCATGTCGGGCCTGGCCGTCATTTCGGTGCTTCGCGGCATGGACGGCGGCGTCAAGCTGCTCAGCAACATCAACATGTCGGTCGCGTTTGGGCTTTTGGTGTTTGTGGTCATTGCCGGCCCGACAACGCTGATTTTCACTGGCGTGGGCGAAAATCTCTTTGCCTATGTGCTCGATACGCCGGCGCTCACCGCCTTCGTGGACCGCAAGGATGTCGCCTGGTTCCATGATTGGACGATCTTTTATTGGGCGTGGTGGATCTCCTGGTCGCCGTTCGTGGGCATGTTCATCGCCAGGATTTCACGCGGGCGCACGGTGCGCGAGTACTTCGCGGTGGTGCTCTTGGCGCCCTTCACCATCTGCGTGATCTGGTTCACCGCCTTTGGCGAGACGGCCATTGCCCAGAACAAGGCCGGCGCGGGCGAACTGGCGGGCGGCGTGACCAGCGCCTCGCTGGTGTTGTTCCAGATGCTGGCTGAATTGCCGTTCGCCGCCTTCACCTCGGCGGCGGCCATCATGCTGTTGATCGTGTTTATCGTGACGTCAGCCGACAGTGGCGCCTTGGTCGTGGACAGCATCACCAGCGGCGGCAAGACCGACGCCCCGGTGACACAGAGGGTGTTTTGGGCGTGCCTCCTCGGCCTGACCGCGTCGGCCCTTCTCTATGGCGGAGGCGCCCAGGCCTTGCGGTCCCTGCAGGCGGGAACCATCACGGCGGCCCTGCCGTTCACGCTCATTCTCCTGGCGTGTTGCTTGAGCCTCTTTCTCGGCATGCGCGACGAGCACCGCACCCGCCCACATCCGTCTGACCTGGCAAGCGCGCAGGCTAACGAGACCTAGACCCGCTGACCTGGCCGGGGACGCGCGCGCTCAGTGCTCGGCGTAGCCAACCGCCCCGTCCCGACGAGGATCGGCGCCGCCGCGCCATCCGCCTGGTTCTAGGGCGACCGCGTGCACGCCGCCAAAATAGGCGTTGAGGCCGCGCCGCTCTAGGTCGGCGCGCGGCGTCGAAAGATCATAGCCAAGCGCCGCGACATCCAAGCCCTCGATCGCTTGTTCGACATAGGCGTTGTGGCGGCCGTCATCGTCCGGAACAACATGCACGCGCGGCGCGTCGACGGCGGCCTGAACGCCCGCTCCCACATCAATCCAGTGGCTGGAGACCTGGGCGACGGCCGAAATGATCCGCGCACTGCCGGGGCTGCCAAGGGCAAGCACTGGCGCGCCCTCCTTGGCCACGATGGTTGCGCTCATCGAAGAGTAGGGCATGGCGCGGGGCGCGAGCGAGAACACGCCGCCGGGCTCTAAATCGAGCGCCTGCATGTAGTTGTTATAGAGAAAACCAAGCTTCGGGCTTGCGGCGCGCGCGCCGAAGTAGGAATCGATGCTGGCCGTGACTGAGACCGCCATGCCGGTGCGGTCGACGACTGAAAAGTGGGTGGTTTCGCCGTGTTCGTCGGTGGCATCGGCTCGCGCCCGGATGGTCTGCGCCGCCCAGTTCTTGTCGAGGCGGCGCTCCATGTCCGCCTCGAATGCGACCAGGTCGCGCTCAGGGTCGGCGCGGCGAGACAGGTGGGCCACCTCCAGCGCCTGCAACAGGGCGGTGACGCGCTCTAGATCCGCCTCGTCCAGCCGGTCTTGGGGGGTCTGTTCTAAAAGATTGAGCGCTTGGAGAACCACCCATCCGCCGGCGGGCGGCGGCAGGCTGTAGACATCGTAGCCGCGATAGGTGGTGGCCAAAGGCGCCATCAGGCGCGGCTCTGGCGTGGCGGCCAGGTCGGCGGCGCTGATCCAGCCGCCGTTGGCTTTCATGTCGTCTGCGATGTCGCGCGCGATTTCTCCGGTGTAGAAATCGTCGCCCCCGGCGTCAGCCAGCCGTTCTAAGGTCCTGGCGAGAACGGGTTGGCGATGCACGTCGCCCGCGACCGGAAGCAGTCCATCCGGCATCAAGAACAGGCGCGCGACGTCCGCGTCGGCCCGTAAATCAGCTTCATGACGGGCATAGACCAGGGCGCGAAAGGGCCCGACGACGTATCCGTCTTGCGCGTATCGGATCGCCGGCGCGAGCGTATCCGCCCAGCTGACGTTTCCGCTGCCAAATCTACGCCACGCGAAATCCAGAACCCGAACAGTCGACGGCACGGTTGTCGCGGTGCGCCGGGTGCGCATGTCGTTCGGTGCAATCTCGCCCGGAAACTGAGACGGCGCGAACGAGGTGCCATTGATGACCACCGGATCTTCGCCGGGGCGCTGAAAGATGATCTGGGTCTGCCCGCCCAGGCCAGACATGGCCGGCTCGGTCACTCCCAGCGCAAACTGCACCGCGACGGCGGCGTCAATGGCGTTGCCGCCGCGTTCCAAGATCTCAACACCCGCCGCAGTGGCCTCCGGAGACGCCGCCGACACAACTCCGTAGGTGGGCGCCTGTTGGGGAAGGGATGCGCAGGCGGCCGAAAGAAGCGACACAAGGACAATCGGCGCGAGACGGGCAAGGAGCTGCATCATCGGCTTGAGGCCTCCAAGGCGGGCGGGGCGACGGTTTCTTCGTTGAGAAACAGCCGCATCGTGATTTCAGCGCTCAGCCTGGCGTTGGCGCGCGTCACGTCGAGCGGCGTCTCGTCGCCGACTTCATAGGTCACGGCGGGAATGGCGTAGTGCTCGTTGAACCAGTTTTTGGCGACGCCGGTCCGAGGGCCGAATGAGGGCGCGATCGCAGGCGCGCCATCGCCAAGCTGCGCCACCAATTCTTGGTGCAAGTTGCGCGCAAGCAAGCCGGTTCCGTCAGGGGCGTCGAGCGGCGTGGTGTAGAGAATGTCCACGCCGGTGCCGTGAAAATCAAAGAAGGCGACCGGTCGGCCAGCGCTGTTCAACCACGAAGAGAAGGCGCGCGTTTCAGCTTGCGTGAAGCGCCCCCAGTCTCTGTTGAGATCGACGCCGCGTGAATTGTGGCGCCAGTTGCCGGCCACGCTCCCGTCAGGATTGAGCAGGGGCGCCGCCGCGACGCGGTATCGGGCGCGAAAGGCCTCGGCGAGCGCGTCGGTCTCCAGGAGCCGCTCAACGAATGCCGCCAGTGCGGTCGCGCCGCGCGTTTCGGGCGGGTGCTGTCCGCCGATGATGGTGATGAGGTCTGCGTCCGCCGCGCCAAAGGTGAGCACCTCTAGGGGGCGGCCTTGCTCAGAGCGCCCAAACATGGCGCGCGTCACGCCGTCGCGCGCGGCGATCTGGGTCATCCAGGCCTGGTGGTCAGACTGCTGATAAAGGGGTTGGGCGGCAACCAGGACCGCGCCCGCCTGCGCCTCTATGGTGAAGCGCGCGCGCCGACCGCCATCCGTTGTCGCCACCGCGTCGACCTCGCGCCAGGTAGCGCCGCCGTCAACGCTCACCTTCGGAACGTAGCGGTGCGCGCCGTGGTCATAGCTGAGGGTGAGGGTCAGGGGGGCGGCGATCTCAGACCGCATCTCAAACGCAAACCAGGAGCTTGGATTGATTGGTGCGTCTTCGGGGCGAATGAACAAGGTGAAGGCGCGTTCGCCATCCTGCACGCAGCCGTTCAATCGGCCTGATTCAAACGCGGCGTTGAAGCTGACGTCGCCAAAGTCGCACGCCGCGCCGTAAATGAGTCCGCTTTCAAGTTGCGTGGTGCTGTTCAGTGGTCCCGGTCGGCTCGTCTGGCCTGATGCGCAGGCCGCAACGATAAGAGGCGCAAGCCCCGCCAGCATCAGGCGCCGACCATGACGACAGGTGGCCATCTCGGCTGCTCCTCGGCCCGCAACATGAGTGGGAGCCAACCCAGGCCGGAACCGATGCCCCGGCCTGGATCGACAGCCTACGCCTTAAAACGTCTTCGAAACCTCAGCGTAGACGACGCGCCCTTCGACCGGATAGAGGCCCGCAAAGTAGCCTGCAGACTCGTCGGCGAACGGTGGCAACTCGTTGAAGAGGTTGCGCACGCCCAGCCGCAGGTCCGTCCCGGACAGGGCCTTGTCGTCTTGCACGGTGTAGCTGACGAAGCCGTTGACGCTGTACCAGTCGTCCACCTGCCAGAACTCGCCTGTGGTGTCGTTGGTGGCGCTGGAGTCATACACGTCTGACACGTAGCGCAGCTGCGAGTTCACGCGCCAAGGACCCTGCTCCCAATTGGCGAACACGCTGGCGCGCCATTCTGGATTGCCGTTGCGGCGCAGCTCGTCAAACGTTGCCCCGTCGCGGGTTTCCTCAAAGGTTTCCAGCTGGGTTGCAGAGCCGCCGATTGAGAAGTCCCCAAGCGCTGTAGTGGGGAAGTCATAGGCGATGGCGAAATCGTAGCCGGACACCTCGCGGCCATCCAAGTTGACGTAGCCGTCGTTGACGAACAGGACTTCGCCCACCGGCGTACGTACGTCACCCGGGTTGGCCAGATTGTACGCCGTAAAGGCGTCGATCTCAGGCTGGGTCAGCATGCCGCGCACCACATTGGCGTTGCCCGGGCCGCCGGCAATCAAGCTGTCGAAGTCGTCGGCCAGAAGTCGGTCAACGCCCAAGGTTGTGATCGCGTTGGAGGTCTCAACGCGCCAGTAGTCGACCGAAACCCGCAAGCCCTCCATGGGGCCGGACGAGGGGTCAAAGATCAGGCCGAGGACTTGGCTTTCGCTCTCTTCGGCTTCCAGATCCGGATTACCGGCGCGAATGGAGGGCCGATAGGTTTCGCCCAGATCGTTGGGCGTTCCGGTCACGGGCAGACGATAGGGGTCCTCATCGCCCTGGTTGCGCCGGGTGATGGTGCCCTGATTGAGCTGCACCAGGTTGGGGGCGCGGAAGCCTTCGCCGTAGGCGGCTCGGAACGAGAAGGCGTCAGCGAGGAACCAGTGGAGTGCAATCTTCGGGTTCAACGTGTCGCCGAAGTCAGACGATTCTTCAAAGCGCGCGGCGAGCTGGAGGTCGAGCGCGTGCACCAACGGCACGCGATTGGCCTCACCCACAATCGGGACTGAGAATTCAGCGAACGCCGACCAGACGTCGCGCTCTCCGCTGAAATCGCGCGTTGCGGACACACCCACAAGATCACTTTCGTCGGGCACGGCGCCGTTGGTGAACTGGATGGTGCCGTCGAGGCGCGGGTCGCTGTCCTCGCTGATTTCTTCGCCGCGGAAGTCAACGCCGACGGCAACGCCAACATCGCCGCCCGGCAGAGAGAACAGGTCCGGCCGCGTGGCTTTGGCGTCCCAGGTGAGGAGCGAGGATTCACCGCCGCGCACGGAACTGACGCGGATGCGCTGAAGAACGCTCTCTGGGTTCGCGCCTGGTCCGCCAAACGGGTTGAACGCATCAGCAGTGCCGAGCGCGATTTGGTCCTGGAGCAAGGTCTTGGAGATGCGGTTGAACTCCTCGTCCGTTGCGGTTGCTTCAGAATAGCCAAGCGCACTTTCCAGGTTCCAGCCGTCCCAGTCCCAGCGCACGCCGCCCAGGAAGCGATAGAGGTCCTGGTCCACCTCAATGATGCGCGGCCCCATTTCCAAGGGACGATAGCCTTGAATGACAAGATCAAGACCCGCCGCCGGGGCGTCGATGCCGGCGATCCGGTTGGCGCTGCCGACAGCGCCGAATGGGTTGTAGAAGTTCGAGGCGGGAACAATGATCAGCGCCAGGGCTTGGTCAAACGGGCCGGCGGCGCGGGACGTTGTCGACGTCGAACTATAGTACATGGCCTCGCCGAACAGCTCCGCGCCGGCGCTGAGGTCATGTGTGAACGTGGCGGCCAGGTTGAGGCGCTCAACTTCCGGGATCACGGTCTGGGTTTCATTGAAGTTGTAGCGCAGGTCACGGTCCTGGGTGCCATCGTCAATGAACAGGCCGTTGCCGAGCGCAGCCAGGCCGCCGGAAATCTCGGGCGGCTGAAGGTGAAACACGCCGGATGACGAGGTCAGGCTGGTGGTTCCTTGACGCACGCGCAGCCCGTCAAATGTCCCGTCTGGATTGAGAACGCCGGCGCGAAAACGGGCGAATGGCGTCAAGGTTGAGCGATTGTCGAACTGGGTGTCGCCCAGCCAGTCGTCGGGCAACAGCTGGCGGCGATCAAGATTGCCAAACCATTCGCCAATCTCGGCCGCGGTTACGGCTTCGCGCGTGTAGTAGCTGGCGCCGACCGAAACGTTGGTGCGATCTTCGTTGAATTGAAAGCCCGTGCGTCCGCCGATGGAAAGCTCAGACAGGTCATGTTCGGTTGAACCGGACACGCGCCCCGACAAGAAACTGCCCTCCAGGTCATCAAACAGCGACAGGTTCACAACCCCGGCGATGGCGTCCGAGCCATAGAGCGCCGAGGCGCCGTCGCGCAGCACTTCAACCCGCTCGATCAGCGTGGAGGGGATGGAGTTCACGTTGAAGAACGACACAGGCACCCCGTCCACCGCCTGTGATTGCGGGTGCCCGGTGATGCGCCGACCGTTGACCAGAACCAGAGACCGGCCCGACCCGAGCCCGCGCAAGTTGACCCCGGTGACGTCCCCGCGCGCCCCGTTGGTGCCGGTGTTGTTGTCGGTGAACTCGATGTCGCCGATTGATGGAATGTTGACCAGAAGCTCGCCAGTCGACAGCCCGCCTGTGGCGTCCAGCTCGTCGCGGCCTAAGACCGTCACCGGAAGCGCCCCTGAGTCCCCCACGCCCTCAATGAACGAACCGATCACAACGATCTTTTCTCTGCCCGGCGCATCGTCAGTCGATTGCGACGCGGCCGCGCCTTCGTCTTGCGCCATGGCTTGAAAGCCCGTCAGCGCAACGCTTGTTGCGAGGAGGGATTTCAACGCGGGCTTTCTGATGGATCTCATGGTGCAAGCTCCCCTGCTGCAAAGGCGCTGCTCACAACGAGCGAGTCTGAACGCGCCACGGCGGTTTCAAGCTTTCACCGATAGTTCATATTTATTAATCAGGAAACTGTATTCAAAAAAGCTATATATTCATGATCCCGTCGCATCGCGGTGGCCTACTCGGAAGCCGTCCTGGCGTTCGGCCAAGACCTCTGCAAAGCAGTCAACGAAGCGCCGCGTGTTGATCGGCAGGCCGCGCGACAAGGGATAGATCGCTGTCACGGGCAGGCTCAGATCGGCGTCAAAGTGGCGAAGGTCGACGTCGGGGTTGTTGCGCGCGTAGCTGGTGGCGCTCATGGCGTCGACAATGGCCAGTCCGGCCCCGTGCTCAGCCAGAGCGCACGCCAGCGCATAAGTTTGCACGCGGATCTGATTGTCGAGCGACAAGCGCAATTCTCGCGCCTTGGTCGCCAACATGTGCCCCAGGGGCTCACTCTCTTGCAAGCTGATCACCGGCAGACCCGCGATGTCCTGCAGGCCAATCTCTGCGGGAAAGGCGTCCAGCACCTCTTTGCGCGCGATGCAGGCGAGCGACACCGACCCGATCTCAACGAACCCCACCGGCGCCTCCGCGCCCTCGGCGCCGAAGGTGAATCCGACGTCGAAGCCGAAGCTGGGCCGAGAAATCGCGCGCAGAATGTCACCGGAGTGATGCGTGGAAATGTCAAAACGGTTGCGGGCCTGAAGGGTTCGAAATCGCGCGACAGTCGCAGGGAGAATCTGCTGACCCAGGGCGGGCGTAGCCGTCACGCGCAATTGACGGTCCTCGCCCAGGCGCAGGCGCCGAGCCAGGGCGCGCACGTCCTCAAGCGCTGAACGCGCGCGCTCAACCTCCTGCATCAGGGCGCGCCCTTCTTCGGTGGGATGAAGGCGGCCCTTAATGCGGTCAAAGAGCCGGTACCCCAGCTCAGCTTCCATGGTCTGCAGCGTCTTGGTGACAGAGGGTTGTGAGACGTTGAGCTGCGTGGCGGCGGCGCTCACGCTGCCCGCGACCATGATGGCGTGAAACACTTCGATGTGACGATACTTGATCATCCAAAACCATAACCAGGAGCAATACAGGCCGCAATAACATGTATTTGACGCATGCCAAGCGCCGTAGCCAGATTGCGCGATCTATAGAGGCCGGAAGTCTCATGACCCACGTCTTTCATCGCGCCCCGGGCAGTCGGCTCCCCACCGCCGTTGCCGGAAACGGCGTCTGGCTCTGCGACAGCCAGGGCCATCAGTACTTGGACGCCTCAGGGGGAGCGGCGGTGTCTACGTTGGGACACGGCCATCCGCGCATCATCGCCGCCATTCAAGAGCAGGCGGGAAAGCTTGCCTTTGCGCACACGGGTTTCTTCACCAATGAGCCCAGCGAAGAGCTGGCCGAGCGCCTGGCGGCGCGTGCGCCACAGATCGGCGCCAAGGTCTTCTTCTGCTCGGGAGGATCGGAAGCCATAGAGGCGGCTCTGAAGTTGGCGCGCGCCTATCATGTCGCGCGCGGCGAGCCGGAGCGCACGGTATTTATCGCGCGCCATCAGAGCTATCATGGCGCGACGCTCGGCGCGCTTTCGGTGAGCGGCAACCCGGGCCGCCGGGCGCCCTATGAAGCGATATTGCCGGGGTGTCGCTTCATTGCGCCCTACTATCCCTATCGCCACCAGCGCGAAGGTGAGACGCAAGACGCCTACGTTCAAAGAGCCGCCGACGCCCTGGAGGCAGAGATTGTTGCGGCCGGGCCGGGCCGTGTGGCCGCGTTCATCGCCGAGCCGGTTGTGGGCGCGACGCTTGGGGCGGCGCCTGCGGGGCCGGGCTATCTGGCGCGCGTGGCCGACATTTGTCGCCGCCATGGCGTGTTGTTCATTGCCGACGAGGTGATGTGCGGCATGGGCAGAACCGGGCGACTGTTTGCATGCGAGGCGGACCGGGTTTCGCCCGACATCATCACGTTGGCGAAGGGACTGGCCGGGGGCTATCAGCCGATCGGCGCGGTTATGGCTGCTGGTCACGTCTACCAAGATGTTGTCACCGGCGCCGGGCGATTTGAGCACGGCCACACCTATGTGGGCCATCCCATCGCGTGTGCTGCGGCCTTGGCCGTCTTGAGCGTGATCGAGGACGAGGGGCTGCTGGCGCAGATCCAGCTCCTCTCGCCGACCTTCGTTGACCTTTTGCACACGCGGCTGTCGGGCTTGGGCCTGGTCGGCGACATCCGCGGTCGCGGCTTCCTTTTGGGTGTGGAGCTGGTTTCCGATCTGCGCACCAAGACGCCGTTTCCAGCCTCTCTTGCGCTCGCGGCAAGCATCAAGTCGGCGGCGATGCGCGAGGGTTTGATCGTCTATCCCAACTCAGGATGTGTGGACGGCGTGCAAGGTGACCATATCCTGATCGCACCCCCTTACATCGCCACGGCTGTGGAGCTTGATGAGATCGCTGACCGGCTTTCGCGCGCATTGACGCTGGCGTTCGCCGCGGCGGCCTGATGGGGGCGCCCTGTCTCATTGCGGTGGCGCCGAACGGCGCGCGCCGCACCCGTGCAGACCATTCCGCCGTGCCCATCACGCCAGAGGAGTTGGCTGAGACCGCCGCCCAGTGCGCGAAGGCGGGTGCATCGATGATCCACCTGCATGTGCGCGACGCATCCGGCGCCCACAGCCTGGACCCGGCGCGCTATCGCGAAGCAATCGCGGCCGTGGACGAGCGGGTTGGCGATCAAATGGTCATCCAGATCACGACCGAGGCGTGCGGGGTCTACGCGCCGGCTGAACAGATCGCGGCCGTTGAAGCGCTCAAGCCTCAAGCCTGCTCGGTGGCCCTGCGTGAACTGTGTCCCAGTGATTCGCCGGCCGATCGCCAGACCTACGCCGCCTTCCTGGCCGACTGTCGGGCCGAGGGCGTCGCCGTGCAGCACATTCTCTACGGCGCCGCTGATGTGGACCGCTTTCTTGATCTTGTCCGGGGCGGCCTTCCTGTCAGCGCCGCGCCGCAGGTGCTTTTGGTGGTCGGTCGCTACAGTGCGCCAGATGTCTCCTGGCGCTCTGAGCTGGTGGACATGGTGCGCGCCCTGACGGTGGGTGCGACCACTCAAGGCGAGACCACTCGGGGCGCGACCACTCTGGGCGGGGCGAGCGAAGACGCCCTCAGCGCCGCCGATCGCGTGCACTGGGCCGTGTGTGGGTTTGGCGTCGACCAGCTACTTGTCACCACCGCGGCCGCGGCGCTGGGCGGCCATGTGCGTGTTGGCTTTGAAAACGGGCTCCTCCTACCGGACGGCCGCGAGGCGCCAAGCAACGCTCACCTGGTGGCGCGCATGGCGCACATCGCAAACCAGCTCGCACGCCCCCCCATGCCCCCCGCCCAAGCCCGAGCCTTCCTCACCGCGCCCTGACCACTCACGGGGCGCGGGGTGGGTTGAACCAAACTGCTGGCGTGGAGGGCGTGAACCGCCCCTGTGCGCACGCGTTGAACCGCTCGCATGCGTGGAACTA
>CAYGQB010000023.1:0-25769 GCA_964351895.1 uncultured Caulobacterales bacterium | reverse complement strand
CTACATGGCCGCGCGCGAGCATGACTTAACGCCGGTCAGCGTCCACTAGGTCGCGCCCGCCTAACCCGCTTCCGACTTTGACGGAATCGGTCGGCGGCTTCTTTTCGCTCACGGCGCGCCGGCGAGCCCAACGGACTCCGCGGGGGCAGCCTCCACGGGGGCGGCCCAAACGGCCGACGGGCCTTGCCCGGGGGAGCGTTTCCGCCGAAAGCGGAACCGCTCTAGGCCGGAGCGGCCGTTTCAGTGTCCGTGAGAAGCGCATAGACGGCGTCCGCCGAAGGCGCCGCACGCAAGCGCTCGCGCAGGCCGTCGCGGCGCAGAACGCGGGCCACGCGGGCGAGCGCTTTAAGGTGCTCAACGCCAGCGTCAATCGGAGCCACCAGCACAAAAATCAGGTCCGCCGGCTTGTCGTCGACCGCGTCGAAATCGATCGGCGTTTCTAGGCGCGCAAAAATGCCGAAAGCGCGCTCGACATCCGCCACCCGCGCGTGCGGGATCGCGACGCCGTCACCAACGCCCGTCGAGCCGAGACGCTCACGTTCTGTAATGGCGTCGCACACGTCGCGCGCACGCAAGCTGGTGCGCGCCGCAACCGCCTGCGCGAGCACTTGCAACGCTTGCTTCTTGCTGCTGGCGGCGACGTCGATCAAGACGCCGTCTTCCAAGAGGATATCGCCGAGAGTCATGGCGCGGTGTGTCTTTCGGGGCTCGTTGAGCGTGGAAACGGGCAAGAGTCGGGCCGGGACGCCTACTCGGCCGGATCAGCGGCGCGCGGCGCCGGATCGACCCAGCCAATGTGGCCGTCCGAGCGCCGGTACACGACATTGACGCCGCCATGGCGCTCGTTGCGGAAAATGAGCAATGGAGCCTTGGATTCGTCCAGCTCCCACACGGCCGTGCCCAGTGAAAGGCGCGGCAGGTGCACGTCCATTTCCGCGACGATGACCGGATCAACGGCGTCTGTGTCGTCAGAGTCGTCGCTGGTCTCAACGGGGCTGGTTGGCTCTTGCAAGATCGACAAGGCGGCCGGTGGATCTTCGCTCGCGCGCGGGCCCCGCTGGTCAACCATTCGGCGCTTGTAGCGGCGCAGGCGCTTTTCCAAGTGCACCATCGCTTCGTCGGCGGCCGCATAGGCGTCTTCGTTCTCGCCACGCGTTTGCAGCAGGGCGCCCGTCGGCAAGTGGATCGACGCGTCGACTTGGAACATGGGCCCGCTGCGCGATACGGCGACATGGCCCTCGGTGGCGCGCGCAAAGTACTTTGACGCGGCGTCTTCAAGTCGGTCGCGGACGCGTTCGCGCAGAGCGTCTGAGACGTCCACGCCCTTATTCGAGACGGTGATGTTCATTTTTCGCTACGCCTTTAAGGCCTGCTGCTTGCTCGACAGAGCGTGCAGTCACAGTGGAACCCCCCGGAGCCGCGCGGACCCTAGTCGGTCGGCCGACGGCGCGTCAATTCAGCGGCGCCTTAGCCGGCCCGCCGCATCATCCGTCGGCGTTGAACCGACGACGGAATTCGCAATGCTTCGCGGTACTTGGCCACGGTGCGACGGGCGATTTCCACACCCTCGTCGCGCAGGATTTCAACCAGGCGATCATCAGAGAGAATCTCGTCGGCCGTCTCGTTCTCGATTAGGTGCTTGATGCGATAGCGCACCGCTTCAGCCGAATGCGCCTCGCCGCCGCCGGCGGCCGGAATCGCCGCGGTGAAAAAGTACTTCAGCTCGAACAGGCCGCGCGACGTGGACATGTACTTGTTGGAGGTCACGCGGCTGACGGTCGATTCATGCATGCCAATCGCGTCCGCCACCGTTTTGAGGTTAAGCGGCCGCAGGTGGGTGACGCCATAAGCAAAGAAGGCGTCCTGCTGGCGGACAATCTCGGACGACACCTTCAAGATGGTGCGCGCGCGCTGATCGAGGCTCTTGACCAGCCAGTTGGCGGTCTGGTGGCACTCAGTGATGAACGTCTTTTCTTCGTCGTTGCGCGCGGCGCCGGACACGGTGGCGAAGTAGCGATTGTCGACGAGGACACGGGGCAACGTGTCGGTGTTCAATTCGACGGTCCAGCCGCCGCCCGGGGCTTCGCGGATGAACACGTCCGGCTCCACCGCGCCAATCGAGTCTGAGCCATAGCTCAGACCGGGCTTAGGCGTCAGGGTGCGCAGCTCGGCGACCATGTCGTCGACGTCTTCGTCCGACACGCCGCACACCTGGCTCAGCTTGCGATAGTCATGCTTGGCCAGCAGTTCCAGGTTGTCCAAGAGCGCCTGCATGGCCGGATCGAGCCGGTCACGCTCCTTGAGCTGCAACGCCAGACACTCTTGCAGCGAGCGCGCCATGACGCCGGTGGGCTCGAACGCCTGCATCAGCAACAAGACGCCCTCGACCTGTCCGAGCGGCGCGCCCAGCCGGTCGGCGATTTCAGCCAAGTCGGCGCGCATGTAGCCGTCGTCGTCGACGTGATCGATCAGCGCGGCCCCAATCAGGCGATCAATCGGATCGCGGGCGGTCACGGCAAGCTGGCGCGACAGAACATCAGACAGAGTGACTGCCGACGCCGCCAGGTCGATGGCGGAAAACTCATCACCCGAACCGCCGCCTGAACCGGCCTTGGACCAGTCGACAGAGCCCCCAGAGGAGCCAGAGTCAGCCGGGGTCGACGCTTCGGGGTGAAGGCTCTCATAGTCGGCGTCCATGGCCCCTTCGGCCGCCGTGTTCGGGGCGTCCTGATTCAGCCGCACTTCATCCAGGCGGGCGTCTTCGCCCCCTGCGTCCGTCTGCCCGCCCGGCTCGCCGCCCGCCTCGCCGCTTGGCTCTCGGTTGGCGTCGCCACTCTCACCGGAGGCGCCCTGGTCGCCTTCGTCACGCTGCAAAAGCGGGTTGCGCTCCAGCTCGGCCTCGACAAATTCGGCCAGTTCCACGTTGGAGAGCTGCAACAGCTTGATGGCTTGCTGCAGCTGAGGGGTCATCACAAGGGATTGACCCTGACGTATCTCCAACCGTTGACCGAGCGACACCGTGAAAACCCTTAGTGAAAGCTGTCGCCGAGATAGACGCGACGCACGTCCTTGTCGGCTCTGACAGCATCGGGATCGCCTTCGAACAGCACTTCGCCGTCGTAGATGATCGAAGCGCGATCGACGATTTCGAGCGTCTCGCGAACATTATGATCTGTGATCAGAACACCAATTCCGCGCCCCTTAAGGTACAAAATCAGCTCACGGATGTCAGACACGGCCAGCGGGTCGATGCCAGCGAACGGTTCATCCAAAAGGATGAAGGCAGGCTTGGTGGCCAGACACCGCGCAATTTCCACGCGCCGCCGCTCACCGCCCGATAGGGACATGGCTGACGAGCCGCGGATGTGCTCGATCCGAAGCTCCGCCAACAGCTCGTCGACCATCTCGCGCTGGCGGGTCCGGTCGCGTTCAACCAGTTCAATCACGCTGCGCAGATTCTGCTCAACCGTCAGCCCACGGAAAATCGAGGCTTCCTGGGGCAGGTAGCCAAGCCCGAGACGGGCGCGCTGATACATAGGCAGCGGCGTTATGTCTTGGTCGTCCAGGTACACGTATCCGTAATCCGCAGTAACAAGCCCAGTAATCATGTAGAAGCAGGTGGTTTTGCCGGCGCCGTTCGGACCGAGAAGACCGACCACTTCGCCGCGCTGCAACGCCAGGCTGACGCCTCGCACCACAGGTCGGCCGCGATAGGTCTTGCCGATCTCGCGCACCCGCAAGCCGGCAAACTCGTCCGTCGACGCGTCGGATGAACCGCGCTTCGTTCGTTTCAACATCATCAAGCCAGATCGCGCTTAAGGTTCAGTGAAGTCAGCGACAAAAGTCGGTGGGCGCTCATGCGCGCCCTAGCCGTCGCCGGATGAATCGCTTGGAAAGAATACGCCGCGCACGCGCGGTCTGTCTCGCGCGCCCTTGTTCGAGGCGGGCGCGACGATCCGTGAACGGCCCGCTTCGGGCTCGACGATGAGGCATTCGCCCGTCAGCGTGTTTTCGTTGCGCACGACAAGTGTGACGTCGCCGCACATTTCAATCTGTTGGGAGCCCGAATAGTAGACGCCGCGGTTGGCCCGCGCGACCTCGGTTGGGGTTACGTAGGTCACCGATCCGACCGCTTCGATCTTTACGATCTCGCCGACCCCGCCGCCCGCCGACTGGGCAAAGAACACGTCCATTCGGTCAGCCAACAGCCGCGCATCGCCCTGGCGCACGTCCACCTTGCCAATCCAGCGCGACATGCGCTCTTCGTCGAGGAACATCGACTCGTCGGCTGTGATGTCGATGGGGCCGCCCTCTCGGCTGATTTGTGCGTGCGCGGCCTGGGTCAAGCCGGGCGCGCCGAACAGGGCCGCGCTAAACAGGGCCGCGCCGAGCAGGGCCGGAGCCGCCCACGCGCCCGCAGCCACCGATTTAAGGGCTGCGCCGACCGGGAGCGCATGTTGCGTCCTCGCCGGTGTCGTCCGTGGCTGTAGCATCATCGAAACGCCTCCTCAGGGTCTTCGTCGTCAGTTCGCAGCGCCGCCGGGGTGCGTCGCGGCTGATCAATGCGCGCTTCGACGGCGTTGCGAAAGACAATGCGCTCTCCGCTGTCGAATATCTCAAACGATTGCGCCTGAACGGCGCCGATGGGGCCTTGGCCCTCCACGGGCTCTTCACCGACCACCCGGCCATCCTCCACAAAGACGCGCGCGTGAGTTGTGGTGAAGCGGTACCCGCCCTCGGTGTTGAACTCGACGTCCCCAAACAGGTCCAAGACGCCGGCCCCGCGATCATAGACGCCGGTTGTGGCAGTGACGATGGAGCCGTCTTCGTCACTGGCGCCGTCAGCGTCCAGATAGACCAGGCGCGGGTTTTCAAGGGCCGTCGTGGCGGCGCTCTCTGCACTGCGCACGGCCGCTTGCGCAGTTAACTCATAAGGGGCGCCGGCCGCGTCTCGCCCGGTGAAGCGCGGATTGACCATGCGCACGTCTTCATCGGTGACAATCTGGGGCGGCGCAGCCGTTTCAGGGGCCAGGGCGGCTGTGACAATGGATTGCGCCACATGGCCAGCAAGCCCAAGCATCGCAACCGCCAAGGCCAGGCGCACCAGGCGGATCATTGCTGAGTGTCGGCGCGCCGACGCCGCCGTGACACGCGCGTAGCCGGCAGCTGATCCGCCGGCTGATCTGACGGCCGATGCGGTGTCGCGGGGGACGCTCGCCACGCTCATGCTTTTTCCTGGCTTGTCGTCATATTTTGACGCTCCGCCTGAGACAATGCGCGCCGGGGTCGGCAGGGTCAAACGCGCGGCGCTGCTAACAGAGGCGCTGGCGCGCTCGCACCGCTATGAGTGGGCGAAGATGTCCTGATCGTCCCAGCCGGCAAGATCCAGGGCCGCGCGGGTGGGCAGAAACGCAAAACACGCCTGCGCCAGCTCCAGGCGACCTTCGCGCGCCAGCATCTCGGTCAAGCGCTCGCGCAGGGCGTGGAGGTGAAGCACGTCTGACGCGGCATAGGCCAGCTGGGCGTCGCTCAAGGTGTCCGCGCCCCAGTCCGAGCTTTGCTGTTGTTTGGACATGTCCAGCCCCAGAAGCTCGCGTGTGACGTCCTTGAGGCCATGCCGATCAGTATAGGTGCGCGCCAATCGAGAAGCGATTTTGGTGCAAAACAAGGGCGCGGCCACTTCTCCCAAGTCGCGCAAGAACATGGCGACGTCGAAGCGGGCAAAGTGAAAGATCTTCAATACATTCGGATCGCCCAAGAGCGCCTTGAGGTTGGGGCAGTCGTAGGCGGGCCGGTTCAGCTGAACCACATGGGCGTCGCCGTCTCCGGCTGACAACTGCACCACGCACAAGGGATCGCGCACCAGCGACAAGCCCATGGTTTCGGAATCAACGGCCACGATGGGGCCAAGTGCGAGACCGTCGGGCAAGTCGCCGGCGTGCTGGTGAATGGTCATGCGGGCGATCCGTTGAAGGCCGGGCGCGCGTTCGCAGTGAACACCCGGGCGAGAGGAGGGTGAGGGGCGGTATAGGCGTTCGCGCGCGCGCTTGTCACCTCATGACAAGATCGGCGGTGGAGCCGGCGCGTGTCCCGCCTCCACCTCCGCGCTCGTGCGTCATGGCCGGCCTGTTACCACCAGAACCCGTAGATGCCGATCAGTGTCGCCGCGATCACGGCGGCGGAGGCGTTGTAAACCGGGCTGGTTTTGAACGAGATGGCGCCGATTTCCACCGCCTTGTCGTGCACCCGCCCACGCCCCTGAATGAGCGAGACGATTACGCCGAGCGCCAGGCAAATCAGGAACACCCAGCCCACCCGGTTCATGAATGGCATTGTGTCGAGCCCCAGGTTCAGCCCAACCATCGACGGCCAGTCGAACTTGAAGGCGTAGGACAAGAGCACCGAGCCAAAGATCGCCGAGAGGGCGCCGCCCGCCGTGGTGCGCTTCCAGAACATGCCGAGCGCGAAGATGACGACGACCGCTGGCGTGAAGAAGCCAGTGAACTCTTGAATGTACTGGAACGCCTGGTCGGTTTGACCCAGCAACGGATAGGCGGCCAAGACGGCGATCACCAGGGCCGTGAAGGCGGCCCCGCGTCCCACCCACACCAGGGAGTGTTCGCTGGAGTCTGGGCGGGCCGGCTTGTAGAGGTCCATGGTGAAGATCGTCGCGATCGAGTTCATCATCGACCCAAGCGATGAAACAATCGCAGCGACCAGGGCGGCGAAGATCAGGCCGCGCGCGCCTTCCGGCGCCAGGCTCATCATCGTCGGATAGGCCTGGTCGGAGCGTTCAAGGTCGGGCGCCAAGATCGACGCGGCGATGCCGGGAAACACCACCAGAACCGGGATCACCAGCTTCAAGAAGGCGGCAAAGGCGATGCCGGCCTGGGCCTCGCGCAGTGACTTGGCCCCCAGGGCGCGCTGGATGATGTACTGGTTAAAGCCCCAGTAGGAGAGGTTCATGATCCACATGCCGCCCAAAAGCACCGACAGGCCGGGCAGGGCGGAGTGATGCTCGTGGCCGCGCTCCAGGATCATGTCGAACTTTTCAGGCGCACGCTCCATCAGGGCTTGGAACCCGGCGATGGGGCCCGCACCGCCTGATACGGCGTCAAGCGTGATGTAGGAGATCAACAGGCCCCCAGCCATCAGCATCACGACCTGGATCACGTCAGTCAGGGCAACGGCTTTCAATCCGCCGTAGAGGGAATAGGCGGCGGCAAAGGCGGCCAAGCCGACCAGCCCCAACATCAGCGGGGCGCCGGTCATGGTTTGGATAGTGAGCGCCCCAAGCCAGAGAACGGCGGTCAAGTTCACCACCGTGTAAAGCGCCAGCCAGAACACGGCCATGACCGAGCGGACCGTCCCGCCGAAGCGCAGGTCCAGAAACTGCGGCATGGTGTAAATCTGCTTCTTTAGAAAGATCGGCAGGAAGAAGGCGCCCACAATGATCAGCGTGATGGCCGCCATCCATTCATAGGAGGCGATCGCCAGGCCGATGGCGTAGCCCGAGCCGGACATGCCGATGACTTGCTCGGCCGAAATGTTCGCTGCAATCAGTGACGCGCCGATGGCCCACCAGGGCAGCGCCTTGCCGGCTAGAAAATAGTCCTGCGTGTTCTTCTCGTGGCCAGGTTTCTCTCGCGACACCGTCCAGGCGATCGCCATGAGCGCGACGGCGTAAACAATAAGCACGCCGAAGTCGATTGCAGAAAGTGTCATCGTATCCTCCCCCAGCCTGTTGCACGCAGGCCGTCATGACGGGATGTCCCGTTGGCGGTCTCACGCCGCGCTGCGCAAGCTTTGCAGCGTGGAGGGCGACGCGTCTAGCCCTTCGCCTCACCTTGCTGGGTTGGACAGTGCGGCGGCGCCGGGAGCGTCACACGGCCTGAACGGCGAAATGATAGTGGGCGCGGTGGGCGTAAACATCGCCCGGGCGCACCATCACGGATGGAAACTCGGGCCGATTGGGGCTGTCGGGAAAGTGCTGTGTTTCTAGGCAGATCGCGCCGAACCGAGGCGGCCGCGCCCCGGCGCGCGCCACCAGACCGCCGTCCAGGCCATTGGCGGTGTAGACCTGGATCGAGGGCTGAGAAGTGGTCACCGACAAGACCCGGCCGGAGCCGGGATGGACCAAACGTGCTGCCGGGCGCGCGGCGGGTCGGTCGGCGAAAGCGTCGGGAGCGTTAACCGCAAACGCATGATCAAGACCGCCGGCATGGCGCAGCTGCGTGAGAGCGGGCGAGGTCTCCTGCGAATCCAGCAGCTGGAGACACTCGCCCAGCCGGCGGGGCGCGCGAAAATCGAACGGGCCGTCGTCGACGCTGACGAGCGATCCGGTGGGCAGAAGGGTCTGGTCAATTTCTGCGACGGTGGACGCGTCGAGCGTCAGCTCGTGATCTGTGATGTCGCCGCCCCAGTCCCCGCTCAGATTGAAGTAGCCGTGATGTGTCATGTTGATGGGTGTGGGCGCGTCAGTCCGGGCGTGGAAGGCAAAGGCGAGTGTGTTTTCGGCCGAGACGCTGATCTCGACCTTGGCGTCCACGCCGCCCGGATAGCCCTGATCTCCCGCCGGCGAGCGCAGCGTCAAAGTCACGCCCGCCGCGTCGGGCGCGTCAAAGGGCGCCGCGTCCCAGACCCGCTTGTCCCAGCCCTCAAGGCCGCCGTGCAGATGATGGGGCCCGTTGTTGGTGGCCAGCTGGTGGCGGCGCCCATCGATGGTCAGGCGCCCTGCGCCAATGCGATTGGCGACCCGCCCGATCAGCGCCCCCACGTAAGGCCCGCCGGCAAGATAAGGCTCCAGCGTGTCATGTCCCAGCGCCACGTCTGCTGGCGCGCCGGTGCGACCGCGCATCCGCACGCGAGACACAATGGCCCCGTAGGTGAGGACCCAAACCTCCAGCCCATCGCCGCTGGTCAGCTTGTACTGCTCGACGGCGCGCCCGCCGGGGGTGAAGCCAAACGGTTCGATGCGCAGGGACGGGCGGCTCATGAGCGCAATACCTCTCGATCAGCGACGTGTGCGCGCCCCAGAAAGTGAACACGCCTGGCAAGCGAGGACCCCGGACGGCTGGATGAAAAAGGCCAGCACCCACCAGGGCGACGGCGTCACCTCACATGCGCTGAGCCGGCGCGTCGAGCCGCAATCACGCCGCGCGACCACGCCTTGACCACGTCCTTGCCCAGGTGCACAACCGATCTTAGACGGCGCCCCGCAAGGGGCTTAATAGGGAACCCCGGTGAGAGGCGGTCGCCTCAAGTCCGGGACTGTACCCGCAACTGTAAGCGGCGAGCCGATCGCCAATCTGCCACTGAGACGTCCCCACGCGGGCGCTTGGGAAGGCGGTGATCGCGCCACGACCCGCAAGTCAGGAGACCTGCCGTCGCGTCGCTCGTCCGGGGCCGGGAACAGCCCACACGGACAGGAAGCCCGTCTTCCCATGAAGCGATATCGCGGCGTCTTGCGCGCGCGCCGGGGACACCCGGCTTTGCGTTCGGGACGCCTCCATGTCGAACGCGCACGCGGCTCTTATCAGGCGCGGCGCCTGGGAACTTGTCTCATGTCGAACCGTCGATTTTGCCTTCACTCCTTGGTCCTCCTCGCAGGCGTATCCGCGCTGGGGGCTCCGCCATCTCTGGCGCAGACAGACGCCGCTTCATCGGACGCAGAAACCTTGCTGATCACTGGCGCACGCCTGGCGGCGCCGGCGGCGGAGCGTGGCTCCAGCGTGTCAATCATCACCGCAGAGGACATCGCCTTGCGTGGCCTCACCCTGGTGGTCGACGCCCTGGCGATGGCGCCTGGCGTCACGGTCAATCAGAACGGGCCGTTTGGCGGCGCTGCGACGGTGCGCATCCGAGGCGCCTCCAGCGAGCAGACGCTGGTGCTGATCGACGGGGCGCCGGTGAACGATCCAACGTCGCCCGGCGGCGGCTTTGATTTTTCAACGCTCGACACGGCGGATATTGAACGCGTTGAAATCCTCAAGGGCGCTCACTCCACCTTGTGGGGAACAGACGCCATTGGAGGTGTGGTCAATGTTGTCACGCGCGCGCCGCGGCCGGGGCTGACAGGCTCTCTTCTTGCGGAGGCTGGGGCGTTCGACAGCCGGCGCGGGGGCGCTTCGGTTGGGTATTCAGGCGCGCGCGGTTCGGTCCGCGCAGCCGTCACCGCCTTCTCGACGGATGGAATCTCGAAGGCTGACGCGCAGCTTGGCAACACCGAAACGGATCCGTTCGACACGGTGGCGCTGAGTGTGCGCGGCGCCTTGAATCTGCCCGGGGCGGCGCGACTGGAAGCCACGGCGCGCCAGGTTGAGGCGCAAACAGCGTTTGACGCGTTTGACTTCTCAGCCCCTGGCTTCGTCAGCGACGGCGATGAATCCAGTGAAACTCTTGAGCGCAGCGCGACGGTGCGCCTCCTTGCTCCCGCCTTCGACGGGAGGATCGTCAACACAGTCAGCGCCGCGTTCGCTGAGATTGAACGCGACAACTTCTCCAATGGCGCGCCAAGCTTTTCGGCGGACGGGCGACGCACCGTGCTGCGCTACCAAGGCGATCTTGTGCTCAGCGAACGTCAGCGTTCGGCATTTGGCGTCGAACGCGAAGACACGCGGTCCGGGAGCGACGAACGGGGTATCGACAGCCTGTTCGCGCTCTATGAGGCGCGCCCCACGCGCGCTCTCGTGCTGACGGCCGGCGCGCGCCGCGACAACGCTTCCGACGCCCCGGGCGAGACCACGGCGCGCGTCGCGGCCGCCTGGCAGGCGTCAGACGCTTGGACGGTGTCTGCCAGCTGGGGCCAAGGCTTCAAAACGCCAACCGTCTTTCAACGCACGTTCTTTTGTTGCGGCGCGGCGGCGGCCAATCCGGACCTGCGCGCTGAGACCAGCGAGGGCTTCGACCTCGGCCTCTCCTGGAACCATGCGCGGCTGGACGCGTCGGTCACCTACTTTGCGCAGGAGGTGGAAGATCTCATCACCTTCTCATTCGCTGACGGCGGCTACTCCAATATTGCCCGCGCTGAGACGAGCGGTGTTGAAGCCGCCGCCGAGCTTGTCCTGTCGCCCAACATGACGGCGCGGCTCGCATACACGTCGCTTGACGCCCAAGATGATGTTGGCGCGCGCCTGATCAGAACCCCTGAACACACCGCCGACCTGTCGTTCTCCTACACGCCGGGCGCCCCATGGCGGGCAACCGCCTCGGTGCGCCACAATGGCGAGGAACGCGACAGCCAAGGTCAGATCGATGCCTGGACCCGGCTCGATGTGAATGTGGGCTATCAGCTGACGCCAGCGGCGGAGCTGACGCTGCGGGTCGAAAACCTACTCGACACGGCGTATCAGCAGGTGCTGGGCTATGGGACCCCGGGCCGCGCCGCCACGCTCGGCGTGCAGGTGCGGTTCTAGGCGATGGCGCGCGCGGTGTTGCTCCCCCTTTTGACGCTGTTGGGTGTTGGATGGGCCAACGTTGCGCGCGCTGAGCCTGCGCCGGCGCCGCAGGCGGTCGTCAGCTTGGACTATTGCGCAGATCAGTACGTCTTGCGCCTGGTTGACCGCGCGCGCATTCGCGCCGTGTCGCCCGACGCCGGCGCTGACTATTCCTACATGCGCGACGCCGCACGCGGCCTGCCGCACGTGCGCCCGACCGCCGAAGAGGTGCTTGCACTGGCGCCTGACCTGGTGGTGCGCTCCTATGGCGGCGGCCCGCGCGTGGCCGCGTTTCTGGAGCGCGTTGGCGTGCCGGTTTTGCAAGTTGGTTACGCTTCGGACCTCGCCCAGGCTCAAGAGGTGGTCGTGGAGATGGCCCGCGGCTTAGGCAATGAACCCGAAGGAGCGGTGATTGCCGCCGAGATGGAGGCGCGCCTGGCCGCCGTCGCCCGTGCAACCGCCACCAGCGGCGCTGGCTCGTCGGCGGGCGCGGCGCTCTACGTGACGCCAGGCGGCGTGACGGCTGGGCGCGGCACCATGATCAACGCCCTGTTCGAAGCGGCAGGACTGACATCGTTCGAAGAGGGGCGCGGCTGGCGTCCAATCCCGCTGGAACCTCTGGCCTATGAGACGCCCGACCGAGTGGCGCGCGCGCGTTTTGGCGCCGCAGACCCGGTCAACGCCTGGTCGAGCGCACGCCATCCGGTGCTGCGCGCGCGCACGCGCGGTGTGCCAGAGACCATCGTGGAGGGGGCGTGGACAGCCTGTGCGGGCTGGTACCTGGTCGACGCCGTTGAGGCCTTGGCCGCACCAGCCCGGCGGGACGCGCCATGATCGGCGCAGCGCTGAAAGACCTGGCGCGTGCTCGATTGTCGCTTGGGCTTGGGCTTGTGGGCCTCGCGGCCCTGGTCGCCGCGGCCTTTCTGGGGCCGACGCCCATCGGCCCAGGGCGGGTTGGAGCGGCGCTGATCGGGCAGGGCGCGCCGGCGGATACGCTGGTGATCTGGAGCATTCGACTGCCGCGCGCGCTTGCCGCCTATGCGGTTGGGCTGGCGCTTGGCGCGTCCGGCGCCGGCTTGCAGGGCCTGTTGCGCAATCCCCTGGCCGAGCCCGGCGTGCTGGGCGTTTCGGCCTGTGGCGCGCTGGGCGCAACGACGGCGCTCTACTATGGCTTGGCCGCCGTCTCGCCATGGATGACCCCGCTCTTTGCGGTCGCAGGCGCCTTGGGCGCGACACTGGTCTTGGGCGCCGTCGCCGTGCGGGTTGTGGCGCCGACCACGCTCATTCTTGTTGGGGTGGGCCTGTCCAGCTTTGCCGGCGCGGTGATGGCGCTGCTCCTAAACTTGGCGCCCAATCCATTCACCTTGTCAGACCTCATCAACTGGACACTCGGGTCGGTGGCCAACCGCAGCTTGGAAGACTTGGCGTTAAGCGCGCCGTTTCTCGTTGCGGGCGCCGGGCTGTTGCTGATTGCCCGGCGCGGGCTGTCAGCCCTGACCTTGGGCGAAGACGCCGCGGCGGGCATCGGTGTCGATGTCGCGCGGGTGCGCCTGTTCGTTGTCGGCGGGGCGGGCTTGGCGACCGGTGGCGCGGTGGCGCTGGCTGGCGTGATCGGCTTTGTCGGCATCATCGCGCCACACCTGGTGCGCCCCTTTGTGGGCCACGATCCCGGCCGCGCCATGATCCCGTCGGCGCTTCTGGCGGGCGCGCTTCTGGTGGTGGCGGATCTTCTGGCCCGCACAGCGCCTTCAACCAACGAGTTAAAGCTGGGGGTGGTGGCGGCCCTGATCGGCGCGCCGGTCTTTGTCTGGATTGCCGCCGGTGGACGGCTGGCGGACCGTGAACGCAAGGACGCCGCCTGATGCTGAAGCTGAGACAGCTTTGCGTCTGCGTCGGCGGCCGAGACGTGGTGCGCAACGTTGATCTGGAAGTGCGACCGGGGGAGCTGGTGGCGCTCTTGGGAGCAAACGGGGCGGGCAAGACCAGCCTAGCGCGCGCGGCGCTCGGCCTTGCGTCGGTCGCGGGCGGGACGTCCCAAATTGGCGGGTGCGACGCGCACGCCCTGGCGCCGCCCGAGAGGGCGCGCCGCGCCGCCTACTTGCCGCAGCTGCGCCCCTTGGCGTGGCCGGTCAGCGTGCGCAGCGTCGTGGCTTTGGGGCGCTTTGCGTATGGCGCTTCGCCGCATCGGCTTGAAGGGCAGGACGCTGACGCGGTCGACCAGGCCCTGGCGGCCTGCGATCTGGCGGCGCTCGCGGACGCTCCGGCGACGACCCTTTCAGGCGGCGAGCAGGCGCGCATGCACGTCGCACGCGCCTTGGCCAGCACTGCGCCGCTGCTGGTGGCGGACGAGCCGGACGCGTCTTTAGACGTACGCCACCAGCATGCCGTGATGAGCGCCATCGCTGATTTCGTCGCAGGCGGCGGCGCGGCGCTGGTCGTTGTGCACGATCCCGCCCTCGCGGCGCGTTTTGCCCATCGCCTGGCGTGGATGCGGGCCGGCCGGCTCATCGCCGACGGGCCGCCGCAGGCGACGCTGACCTCGGACATGCTGGCGCAGGTCTATGGCGTTGAGGCGCAGGTGCAGGACCTGGCCGGTCACCCGGCTCTCACTGTGAACCGCGTGTTGCCGCGCCCCTAGACCGCTTCCGTCTTTGACGGAAACGGTCGTCGGATTCTTTTCCCTCACAGCGCGCCGGCGTACCGCCGCCAGACTGCGTGGGGGCAGCCTCCGCGGGGGCGGCCTAATCGGCCGACGGGCCTTGCCCGGGGGAGCGTTTTCGCCGAAGGCGAAAACGCTCCAGCTGGTTGCGGTCTCTCAGGCGCTCTCAGCCCCACACCTGCGGGCCCGGCGGAACGAGACCGCGTTCGGGGTCTTGCTCCAGTGCAGCAACATCTCCCGTCAGCCACAAGGGGCCGTCCAGGTCGACATAGTCGGCGTCCTGCGCGAGGAGAAACGCCGGGGCAAGCGACGTCACGCCCGCCAGCATGCAGCCGACAAACACGCCCAGGCCCTCACGCCGCGCCCAGTCGCGCACCTTCAGGGCGTCGGTCAGGCCGCCGCACTTGTCGAGCTTGATGTTGACGAGTTGATAGCGTCCGCGCACGCGATCTGCATCCTTCAGCGTTGCAAAGCTCTCGTCAGCACACAGCGGCAGAGGCCAGGTCCGGGCGTCGAGCGCCGCATCCTGACCGACGCCCAGCGGCTGTTCCAGGAGCGCGTATCCCGCGTCCGCCAGCACGCCGGCGAGGGCGGGCAGGTCTTCCGGCGTCCAGCCGGCGTTGGCGTCCGCGATCAAGACGGCGCCAGGCGCGCCTTGTCGAACCGACCGGGCGCGATCGGCGTCTTGCCCGTCGGTTGCGCCCAGCTTGACCTTAAGAAGGGGACGCCAGGCCTCCTCCTCAGCCTGGGCGCGCATGGCGTCGGGGGTGTCCAAGCTGATGGTGAAGGCCGAGATGAGCGGTCCTGGCGGCGCATCGAGCCCCGCTGCTCGCCAAGCCGGAACGCCGGACCGTTTTGCTTCAAGATCCCAGAACGCGGCGTCGAGCGCCGCGCGCGCCCCGCCAGGGGCAAGACCGGCCGCGCCCGCCGAGGTGACGCGCCCCGCCTCGATCTCGGGTCGCAGCGCCTCCAGAACGGTCATCACCTGGTCTGGCGTTTCGCCGGCGTAGGCCAGTCCGGAGGTTTCCCCGCATCCTGTCGCGCGCCCGTCGCGCAGCCGCACCATGACCCCCTCCTGGTGGGTGCGCACCCCGCGTGAGATCGCAAACGGGCGCACCAGCGGTCGGCGCACGCGCCCAAGTTCAAGATCAAGCCCGGCCATCGCTGCGCTCTATTCAGCCGCGCAGGTATAGGCGGCGCGATTGCGCTCCAACGCTTCTGACCCGTCTAGGGGGTAGACGATCTTCGACGTTGAGTAGGCGCACGTTGCGATCACATGGGTGATGCGCATGACAGCCGGCTTGCCATTGTCTTGGCCTTGGTACTCGGTCACCAGCCGCAGACCATCGAATGTGGCGGCGCGCTCGATGACCCGCTCGTTGCCGAACAAGGTTCCATCTTGGCCGATGGAGACCGTCGAAGCGCCACCTTGATCCGGCTCGTCAGGATAGCCGACCGCGACGCTTAGGGTGTCGGGGGAGACCTTTGATACGCGCAACGTGGCGGGAATCGCGACCTGTCGACCATCAGAGAAGTTGCGATAGGTCAGAGACCCGCGCAGATCGGCGTCAATCAGCGGATCAAAATCGCTGACCGAGACGAAAGCAGGCGCCGGCGCGGCTGGACTGACGGTGTGGCCGTCTGACGCCGGGGCGGTGGTGGCGGCGCAGCCCGCAGTAAGTGCGGCGATGGACGCCAGAGCGAACGACGCCACAAGGCGCACTGCAGGCGGGTAAGCGCGCTCTTGCGCGCGGGAGGTGCAAGCCACGGGTGATGAAGTCCTTTTCTAAGGGGAAAGCACGGCGCGCCGTGGGCGCGGATCGCCGCGTGCGGAGGTTTCAAACACGAACAAGGCGCCCGAGGCGGAGTGAGCGTTGAGGGTGTCGGCGTCCAAACCGTCTCGCGCACTGGTGACGAACAATACGTCGCCGTTCGCGCCGCCAAAAGCCGGGCAGGTCGGCTGCGGCGCCGGGATCTCTAACGTCCCCGTCACGGCGCCGTCTGGTGCAAACCGGGTCACGCATCCAGCGCCCCACACGGCCGACCAGAGCTGGCCTTCAGCGTCGGTGACAGCCCCATCCGGCGCGCCGGTTTTCAAGGTTGCGAAGGCCTCCATCCGGCCCGGCGCCGCGCTCACCGGATCAAAGCGCGCCGCGTAGATGGTCGCGCGGGCGCTGTCGGCGAAGTACATGCGCCGTGCGTCCGGCGACCAGGCCAAGCCATTGGCAATGCCAACGCCGCTCAATATGGCTGTCGCGCGCCCATTGCGCTCCAGGCGATAAAGGTGGCCGGCGCTGGCCATGGCTTGGCCGGGCGCGGGCTCCAGCATCGATCCAGCCCAGAAGCGACCCGTCGGATCGACCCGGCCGTCGTTCAAGCGCACGCCGTCGCCCAGTTCCGGTGGGCGAGCCAGCCAGGTCACAGCGCCCGTGCGCGGCGCAAACCTGGCAAAGCCGCTTTCAAACGCGGCCAGGATGTCTTCGTCGTCGCCTTCAATGAAGGCAAAGGAGCCGAGGCGTTCGGGCGTCTCATAGGTGGTCAGCGCCAGGCCTGGCCAGGTCATGCAGTGCAGCCGCCTCGCCTGGATATCGGTCCACCACACCGTGTGATCGCTGTCGCGCCAGGCCACGCCCTCGCCCAGCGTGTCGGTGACAGGAATGGTTTCGATCAGTCGACCAAGCTCAGGCATGGGCGCGCCCCAGAGCGGCGAAGGCGGGGCTCAATTCGGGTGTGCGCGCGCCAACCAAAAAGGCGTCACCAACCAGGATCAGGGGTCGTGCGTCCAGGTCACTCGTCCCAGCGTCAATAAGATTGAGGAGATGGGCGTAGACGCCGGCGTACTCTTCCGGCGTGTCGGCAATGCTGACAGGCTGCTTGTCGATCACCAGCCGCTCACCGCCATCTGTAAGGGTGAGGCGCGCCCCGTCATGAGTGTCGATCTGGATTGTCCATGTCTGCTGATCTGGCGGCGTGCGAAAGTCGAAGACGGCCTCGACGGGGACGGCCGTGTTGCCCTGCGCCAACGACAAAGACAGGCCGGCGGCGACGGGCGCGTCTTGTCCGGGGCCATAAACAAGCTCCGCCGATTCAATCGCGAGGGAGTGATCCAGGACCGCGGTCAGGATGGAGAGGGCGTTGACGCCTGGGTCAAAGACCCCAAGCCCGCCCGGACGCCACAGCCAATCCTGCCCTGGATGCCAGACGCGGACATCTTCGCGCCAGATCACTGCGATGCGGGCCGGAGGGTGTGCGCGCAGCCAGTCGCGCGCTGGGGCGACACCGCGGGCGAACCGGGAGTGCCAGGCGGCAAAGATGGTGCGCTGCGCCTTAGCGGCGTGCGCGGCCAGGGCGGCGGCTTGGCTGGCGCTCGCGGCGGGCGGCTTCTCAAGAAGGACGTGCAGGCCTGCGTCGAGGGCGGCGTGGGCCAGGCGAGCGCGCACCTGCGGCGGGGTGCAGATGGCGGCGATGTCCAGTCGTTCGCCGGCCTTGAGGGCCTCGTCCAGCGTCCCATAGCCCCGCGCCTCATCTATTGCCCCATCTATCGCCGGGGCCTGGTGAGGGTCGATGACGCACGCTAGCTCCAGTGCGGGATGGGCGCAGATTGCAGGCGCGTGCTGGTCGCGGGCAATCTTGCCGGCGCCGACAATGGCAACCCTAAGCCGCGTCACGCCTGGCTCTCGCGCCAAGTCTGAATGGCTGCGACGAGGCGGCCGGCGGCGGCGCGCACCTGATCGGGCGTGTCGCCTGGCCGGTAAAGCTCACTGCCGACGCCTAGACCGGCCGCGCCTGCGTTCAGCCAGTCAGCGGCGTTCGCCGCGCCGACCCCGCCGACGGCAAAGATGCGGGCTTGTGCGGGGAGAACGGCGCTGAGCGCGGTCACATGTCCGGCGCCGTAGGTGCTGGCGGGAAAGAGCTTGAGGAGCTGGGCGCCGGCGCTGAGGGCGGCAAACACTTCGCTGGCCGAACCCACCCCAGGCGCCGGCGTCAAGCCGCGCATCAGCGTCCTGTCGATGACCGCTAGGTCGGTGTTGGGAGCCACGCATATGCGCCCGCCGGCGGACGCCACATCGTCGACGGCTTGGCGTGAGAGCACGGTTCCTGCGCCAATCAGCGCGTGATCTCCAAGCGCGTCCGACAAGCGTTCGATGCTGGAGAGTGGATCGGGCGAGTTCAGCGGCACTTCAAGGGTGCGCACGCCGGCTTCCACAAGGGCGCGGCCGATGTCGACCGCCTCGTCAGGCGACACGCCGCGCAAGATGGCGATCACACCGCCGGCGCAAACGTGCTCCACCTGGGCCGTCGCTGTGCTCTCGACTGGCATGGCTCGCCCCTTCAGCGCGTCTCGATCCGCGATGATCGCGATCACCGCATCCTTGTCCAGGCGCGATCGCGGCGCGGCGCGCTCTAGGCGGCCGGTTCTCGTGGGGCGATCTGCCTGGGGGGCATCGGAATAAAGCCGCTGGTGCGGGCGATATAGTCTTCGTAGTCGGGGCGCGAGCGCTTCAGGCGCCGCTCCAGGAGCGGGGCGCCGCTCCACTTCACCAACAGCCAGGTCATGACCAGCGGACCGATGATGCTGGCGACACCAGCCGGTCCGGTTTCTGCGGCGATCAAGAACAGCCCCCACCAGACGCAGGCGTCGCCGAAATAGTTGGGATGGCGGGTGTATCGCCACAGGCCGCGATCCATGACCTTGCCGGCGTTTTCAGGCTTGCTCTTAAACTGGGCCATCTGCCAGTCGCCGACGGCCTCAAAGAAAACGCCAACAAGCGCCAAGGCCGCGCCAAGCCACGCCAATACGCCAAGCTCTACTGGCGTGGCGCTCAACTGGCCCAGCTGTACAGGCACGGACACCACCCACATCAATACGCCCTGCAACAGAAACACGGTGGTGAGGCTGTAAAGGTGCACCGAGCCCTTGGCGCGCGACAGAAGCGCCACATAGCGCTTGTCGGCTCCTTCTTTGCGCCAGCGCCAGAACAGATAAGCCGCAAGGCGCAAGCCCCAAACGCTGGTGATGAAGAGGATCAGCTGCTTGCGCGCCGACGCGCCGTCCGGCGTGAGCATGAATGTCACCAGGGCGATCAGGACAAATCCCGCAGCCCAAAATGAATCGATAAAGCTGACGTCGCCAAGGGCGATGCTCAACAGCCAGAGCAACAGCATGGCGGCCATCACAACTGCGAAGTTGGCCCCCAGAAGAGCGATAATCTCGTTCACTTCAATCTCCTCTCAAGGGACGGCGACCCCAACAGCTAGCTGGCGACGATGACGTTTGCGTCGAGGGGCAAAGCATAGAGGCGTTCAACGTCGCTGGCGCGTCGTTGCTTGGCGAGCGCCTGATTGATCGCGCCCTTGTCGGACACTTCATGTGCTTCGACGGCGGGGGGTTCAAGGAGGAACGCAAGGCGCGCCACGCGCGAGGCCGAGCCAGGATGGGCTGCATTGTACGCGTCGAGCCGCGCGCGCACGGCGTCTTGCACCTCAGGACGCGCCAGCACGCCGGCCGGATCAGCGGCGAATGCCTCGGGCGAAACGCTGGCGATTTGGGATATGGCGCGCACATTGGGCCACGCCAAAAGCGCGACGCAGTCGCGGTTTTCGCCGCAGACCAGAGCATCGGACACCAGGGGCGCAAGGGCCGCGACGGCATTGGCGCGCAGGGCGCCGCCAGAGACCCATGTACCGGTCGCCAACTTGAACTCTTCGGCCAGGCGCCCGGTAAAGGCGAGGCCCTGAGCGGGATCGTCGGGGTCGTGGAACTGCGCCGTGTCGCCGATCTTGTAGAAGCCGTCCTCGTCGCGCAGGGCGGCGTTGAGTTCAGGCTGATCGAGATAGCCGGGCGTGACCATCGGGCCCTTCATGCGCAGCTCATAGCGATCGCCGTTGGGGACCATCTTGACCGACAGACCCGGCATCGGCAGTCCCAAGCCGACTTTCTCGGTTTCAAAGTAGATCGACATGCATCCCGACGTGGTCTCCGTCGCGCCGTAGCCGGTGGTGAAGAACACGCGCTTGCCGGTCTGCGCCACCGCCATGTCTTGCAAACGGTCATAGAGCGGCTGCGGCAAGCCGGCGCCGCCGTAGAGCATTAGGCGCAAGTCCTGGAAAAAGACCCGGCGCAGTTCTGCATCCGCCTCCAACGCATCGGCGAGCATGGCGTATCCTGAGGGCACGTTGGTGAAGTACTTCAGCGGGATCTCGCGCAGATTGCGCAGCGTCGGTTCGAACAGGCCTGGCAGCGGTTTGCCGGCGTCGATGTAGAACGAGCCGCCGAAGATGGCCGCCGCCATCGACGAGAAGGCGCCGGAGACATGGCTCCAAGGCAGCCACTCCAACAGAACGTCGTCCCAGCCGGCCGCCTTGCCCAGCACTTGCCATCCCTGATGCAGGTTTGCTGTCAGCATCCGCTGGGTCTGAATGACCGCCTTGGGCCGCCCGGTTGAGCCGGACGTCAGCATGTAGGCGGCCGGCGCATCCAAATCGAGGTCGGCGATGGCGGCCTCAACCGCGCCGCTTACGGGCGTAGAAACCAAGTCCTCGTAGTCAAAAGTCGGCCTGTCAAACGCGCCAGGCTCACGTGAGACGATCAAGGCGTCGGGCGGGGCGACCGCCCGCACGGCGTCTGCGGCATTGGCGCTCTCGGCAAAGATAACGGCGGGGCGCACCAGCTGCGTGACGTGGCGCAGCCGGTCATAGCCGCCCGCGGCGCCCATGAGGGCATAGTTGGCGCTGACCGGGCACACCGGCGCTCCGGCGGACATGGCCCCGTAGCGCATTACGGCGTGCGCGATGGAGTTTCCCGTGATGATCATCACGGGGCGGCGCGCGCCCGCACTTTTCTCACCGGCCACGCCGTGATCCAGGAGCCATTGGGCTGCGGCGTCGGCGGCGTTCTTGATTTGAGCAAAGCTGCTTCGTGTCCAGTCGGCGTCTGGTGTCGCGCGTTCCGCCAGGTGGGTGCGCGCGGGCGCCGCGGCGGCCTGACGGGCGAGGCCGGCCGGCACGCTTGGAACGTCGATGTGGAGCTGCTGGCGCGGCGTCATGATGATGACGCCGTCCGCCCGGCGCTCGATCTCTAGGTCAACTGACGGAAACTCCACCTCGCGAAACGGAGCGGGGACTGGTGGGTGTAGGTCAGCCATGTCGCGGGGTTCCTGGCTTGGTCTTATTATGCAATCAACAAGAACCTAGCCAGCCGCGCCCGGCGGCGTCAACGATGTCCTGATCCGTTTTCCGCCCCAGACCGAAACAGGCGTGGCGCGGTTTTCGTCTCTCACCTCGCCAATCGCGCGCTGGCGTTGAGCCCCAGATCGCGGCGCCAGAACCGGGGCGGATATCGCCCCGCCTTCGGTAAGCTTCCGGGGTCGCTTGCATTGGAAGACCTTCGGCCGATAGTGTTCCACCTGGGCCGCCAATACGCCCCGCGGCGGCGCGGCTGGCTGACCCAGTCGAGCAGGGGCCAAACCCCGATGGGCCGCCCGTCCGGTCCGCACACTTCAGGAGATGCGCCTTGCGACAAAGTCCGCCGGAACGGGTCACGTCTTATCGAGAGCGCGGTTGGTGGGCGGGCGAAACTGTCGACACGGTGTTCGCGCGCGCAGTGCAGGCGCGTGGCGACGCGCCGGCTCTGATCGACCCGCCCAATCGAAGCGACTTGGCCGGAGATGCGCCGCGGCGACTGACCTGGCGCGAGCTTGACGCCGAAGTGGACGGCTTTGTGCGCGCCTTTCGCGCCCTGGGCGTGAAGCGCGACGGTGTCGTGGTGGTTCAGCTGCCCAACATCGTAGAGGGCGTGATCGCCTTCTTAGCTTGCGCCCGCATGGGGGCGATCTTGAGCCCGGTGGCCATGGCCTATCGCGCTCACGAGCTCAGCTCGATCCTTCCGTCTGTGGAGCCGGACCTCTTCCTCACGGTGGACGCATTCCACGGATTTGAGCACGCCAAGATGGCTAAGGAGCTGGCCGACAAGGGCGTGTTCTCAGGCGCCGTGGCGACGGTTGGGGCTGTCAGTGACGCACCCGGCGTGCACGCCTTGGCCGCGTTCACCGCCAAAAGCTGGCGGCGTTCTGCAAAGCCCGCGCGCGACTTGGACGCCAGTGAGACGCTGACCATTTGCTGGACGTCGGGAACTGAAGCGGCCCCAAAGGGCGTGCCGCGCCACCACGATCACTGGACGGTCAACGGCGAAGCTCTGTTTGAGGCGGCGAACCTGCAATCCGGCGACGTCTTGCTCAACCCGTTCCCTCTCATCAACATCGCCGCGCTCGGCGGAATGGTGATGCCTTGGCTGGTGTGCCAGGGGGCTCTGGTTCAGCACCATCCGTTCGACCTGCCGACGTTCCTCGGTCAGATGCAGTCGGAACGCGTGAACTACACCGTCGCGCCGCCAGCCGTCTTAAACCTTCTGTTGAAGAACGAGGCGCTGATCGCCGACGCAGACTTTTCGCACCTGCGCTGCCTGGGTTCGGGTTCAGCGCCGCTGGCCCCGTGGATGGTGCGCGGCTGGCAAGACAAGTTCGGGGTCTCGGTGATGAACATCTTCGGTTCAAACGAGGGATGTTCGCTGTTTTCCACCGGGGTCGCGGTTCCAGATCCGGAAACGCGGGCGCGCTACTTTCCGCGCTTTGGCGTGCCGGGCGCCGGCTGGGATGAAGGCTTTCCCGCCAAGATGCGCACCCGGCTGGTTGATCCTGTCACCGAAGAAGAGATCACAGAGCCCGGCCGAGCGGGCGAATTGCGGCTCGACGGCGCCATGGTGTTCGACGGCTATTGGAAGGCGCCTGAGCTTAATCAGGCGGCGTTTGACGCGCAGGGCTACTTCCGCACCGGCGATCTGTTCGAGATTGCACCGGACGGAGACGGGCGGTTCTACGCCTTTGTCGGACGCAGTAAGGAGATCATCATCCGTGGCGGGGTGAACATTTCACCGGCCGAGCTGGACGCCCTCATTGAAAGCCACCCCGCCGTGCAGGAAGCGGCGTGCGCGGCCTATGCAGACGATCGGCTAGGCGAACGCGTCTGCGCCGTGGTGGCTCTCAAGCCCGATCAATCGCTGACTCTGGAAGAGCTGAACGCGTTTCTCAATGACAAGCAGATTTCGACCTACAAGCTGCCGGAAAAGCTGCGCGTGGTGGAGGCGCTGCCGCGCAATCCGCTGGGCAAGGTGTTGCGCCGCGATCTGACAGACGTGGCTGAATCATGAGCGCCCGGCGGCACATCGACGTGGTGCAAGCTATCATCGACGCCTGGTCTCGCGGCGACATTGATGGCGTTCTGGACTGCGTCACCGACGACATCGTCTATCACTATCACGTGGGCTCGCGCCCCGTTGTTGGCAAAGTTCAGATGCGCAAGTTCCTGGAGCGCTTTGGCGCCGGCCAGACGCAGATCCAATGGCGCATTCTGGATTGGGCCGAGGTCGAAGACCGGCTGCTGGTTGAGGGGGTCGACGACTATGTCGATGCGCAAGGCCAGCACATCCGCAGTCCCTACATGGGCGCGTTTTCACTGCAAGATGGCCGGGTCGCGACGTGGCGCGACTATATCGACCTGGCGATCCCCGCCGCCGCACGGGCGGGCGAGCCGACGCCGGATTGGCTCGAAGAGATCTACCGCGCGCCCAGTCGTCGGGCCTAGCCAGCCGCGATGCGACGCGGCGTGAACGCGAGGGGCCTGAGTGGCGCGATGCCAGGCTTGACGCGGCCGCACTTCTTGTCGTCTTATCGCTTGCATAAGAAAACCAAGGGGAGGATCTCCATGCGTCTCGCTCTCGCGGCGTCCGCCGCTCTTGTGGCTTCGGGCTGTGCCACCATGACGGCCCCGACCACCCAGACAGAAACCGATGCGGCCCGCGTTGCCGTCGTGATGGACATGGTGGAGGCCTGGAACACCCAGGACTGGGATGGCGTGGTCAATCTGTTTGCCGAAGACGGATCTCTGCATTCCATGATGGTGGAACCCATCGTGGGGCGTGAAGCGCTGAGCGCGCGCATCGGTCATATCGGCGAAGGCATCGATGCGATCACCTTGAATGTGCGCAACATTGGCCCCGTGGGCGACGTGGTGTTCATAGAGCGCGTGGATGAGTTTGTTTTCAATGGCCACGCCGGCTCGGTGCCCGTGGTGGGCGTCATCGAAGTTGAAGACGGCAAGGTCAAGGAATGGCGCGAGTACTATGATCGCGCTGAACTGCTAGAGGAGATGGGTCTGACCACAGACTTTGACGCGGAAGCCCGGTGAGCGCGGCCGCAAGCGGGCCGGGCGCCACGCAGGGCGCGCGGCCCGGCGGCGATGACGTGTCAGACCAGGCCTATCCCGCCCCGGTGATCGCCTGGACGACCGTGGCCGTGCTGTTTGTGGCCTACATCTTCTCGTTCATTGATCGCATGATCATCGGGCTTCTCGTGGAGCCGATGAAGGCGGATTTGGGCATCTCAGACACCCAGATCAGTCTGCTCCAGGGATTTGCTTTCGCGATCTTCTACACCTTCGCCGGCTTGCCGCTGGGGCGACTGATCGATCGATCCGCACGCCTGCCCATCGTGGCGGCGGGCGTGGCTCTGTGGAGCTTGATGACGGCCCTGTGCGGGCTGACCACTCAGTACTGGCAACTCTTTCTCGCCCGCATGGGCGTTGGAGTGGGGGAGGCGACCTTGTCGCCGGCGGCCTATTCCATCATCACCGACAGCTTTCCGCGTCGGCGTCTCGGGCTGGCCATGGGCGTTTATGGGCTCGGCTCTGCGGTTGGCGCCGGGCTGGCGTTCATGATCGGCGCGGTCGTCATCAACCTCGTTGGCACGGCGAGCGAGGTTGTGGTGCCGTTGCTCGGCGCGGTGAAGCCCTGGCAGTTTACGTTCCTCATCGTCGGATTGCCCGGACTGGTGATCGCCGGTCTGGTGTTGCTGTTGCCTGAACCGGTGCGCCGCATGCACAAGAGCGAAGAGGGGCTGGCGCAAGTCTCAATCGACGCGACCGTTGCCTTCGTGCGCTCGCGCGCTGGATCGATCCTGGGCCTGTGCATGGCTGTTGCGATGGTCAACTTCGCGGTTCTGGGATCAGTGTCGTGGCTGCCGGTGATGCTCATCCGGGTGCACGACATGGCCCTGACAGACGCTGGTAAGCTTGCCGGGGCGGCGCTCATCATCGGGGGCTTGATTGGCCTGATCGGCGGCGGCTGGCTCTCGGACCGCATGGGCGGCGGGTCGGCCGACAGCCGGTTGCGGTTCTGCGGGGTCGCGGCCGTGTTCGGCACGGTCTGCGGCGTTGCGTTCCCGCTGATGCCGTCGCCCCTCGCCGTCGCCGCCTTGTTCACGGCGTTCTTTGCCGCCGCAGCCGTGCCCATTGGGGCCGCTATCTCTTCTCTCCAGCAGCTGACGCCAAACCGGATGCGGGCGACCATATCGGCCCTCTACATCTTCATCGTGAACATCATCGGCCTGGGCGTGGGGCCGACCGCGACAGCGCTGGTCGGCGACACCTTCTTCCCAACAGACACCGGCATCCGATACGCCATTGCGATTGTTGCGCCGGTAGGGTTTGCGCTGGCGGCGATCTTGTTCTTTTACGCAGCGCGCGCCGCACGTCATGACTTGGCGCAAGAGGCGGCTGGCGGCGCCGCCGCCTAGGTGCGAACGCGCTGGGCACACACGTGCTGGGCACCCACGTACCGACGG
>CAYGQB010000022.1:6736-25971 GCA_964351895.1 uncultured Caulobacterales bacterium | reverse complement strand
CCCGCTCCCGCCGGCGGACCACGCGCCGGGGCGGGCGTCACACGCACGGCGACCGCGCCATGACCCTCTCAGGCATCGCCGTCCGCCGGCCAATTCTCGCCTTCGTCGCCAATGCGCTGATCATCGTCTTTGGCGTTATGGCCTTCATGAACTTGCCGCTGCGCGAGCTGCCTGACGTGGACGCGCCTCTGGTGTCGGTCTCCACCAGCTATCCCGGCGCCAATGCCGAGGTGGTGGAAAACCAGATCACCCAGGTGATCGAGGACCGCTTGTCCGGCATCGAGGGCGTGCGCTCGATCACCTCCACCAGCCGCGATGGGCGATCCTCCATCACCATCGAGTTTCGCCTCTCACGCGACTTAGAAGCGGCCGCCAACGATGTCCGCAGCGCCGTCGCTCGCGCGCAGCGCGCCTTGCCGGAGGGAGTTGATCCCCCCGACGTGACCAAGCAGGACGCGGACGCCTCGCCCATTATGTGGCTTGGCCTGGCGTCAGCGGAGCGTTCGCCGTCTGAGCTTACCGACTATGCCCGGCGCTTTGTGGTCGACCGCTTGTCCGTGGTCGACGGGGTCAGCTTTGTGCGCATGGGTGGGGACCAAGAGTACGCCATGCGCATCTGGACCGACCGGCGGGCCATGGCGGCGCGGGGCCTGACGGTGGGGGACATCGAACAGGCGCTGCGCCAGCAGAACATCGAGCTTCCCGCGGGCGAACTGGAAACCGGGGCGATGGACCTGCGCGTGCGGGTGGAGCGGTCCTATCTGCAAGCTGAAGAGTTTGCCCGCATGCCCATTGCCACGGGCGCGGACGGGCATGTGACGCGCCTGGGCGAGATCGCGCGCGTTGAACTGGCGCCCGCTGAGCGACGCGCCATGTTCCGCGGCAACGGCCTGCCGCGCCTTGGCCTTGGCATTGTGCGCCAATCAAAAGCCAATGAGCTGGCCGTCGCCGCCGCCGTGCGCGCAGAAGTCGAGCGCATCCAGCCAAGCTTGCCTGAAGACCTGACCTTGATGGTGCAGTTTGACGGCACTCAATTCGTCGGCGAGGCCATTCGAGAGGTGTGGCGCACCTTGATCATTGCGCTGTTGCTGGTGGTCGGCGTGATCTACCTGTTCTTGGGCTCGGTGCGCGCCGCCCTGATCCCCGCCGTCGTGGTGCCGGTGGCCCTGACCGGCGTGTTCGCTGTCCTGGCCTTGGCGGGTTTCAGCCTCAACATCTTGACCCTCTTGGCCATGGTGCTGGCGATTGGCCTGGTGGTGGACGACGCCATTGTGGTCCTGGAGAACATTCAACGCCGGGTCGACATGGGCGAACCGCCGCTTGTCGCCGCCGATCGCGGCGCGCGCCAAGTGTTCTTCGCCGTCATCGCCACGACGGCCGTGGTGGTGTCAGTGTTCGCGCCCCTAGCGTCATTGCAGGGCTATATCGGCAAGATCTTTGTTGAGCTGGCGATCACCATCTCAGGCGCCGTGCTCTTGTCCAGCTTTGTCGCCTTGACGCTGACGCCCGCCCTGTGCGCGCGCCTTGTCGTCGCCAGCGCTGAGGCGCGCGGGCCGGCGCGCTGGGTGGGCGCCTTCATGTCGGCCACCCAGACAGCCTATCGCGGCGCGCTGGAATTGTGCCTCAGGGTGCGCCTGGCGTTTGTCGTCCTTCTGGCCCTGACCGCCGCCGGCGTGGGAGTGCTCTACACCAATCTTGAAAGCGAGCTGGTTCCCGCTGAGGATCGCGGCGGCCTGTTTGTCAGCTTCCGCGCCGCAGAGGGCGCCAGCTTTGAACACACCGTGGAACGCGCCCTGGAGGTGGAGAAAATCCTCCTCGACTATGTGGAATCTGGTGAGGCCAAGCTGGCGCTGGTGCGGGTTCCTGGTTGGGGCGGCACCGGCTTTAACTCTGGCATCTCGATCTTCATCCTCAGCCCGTTCGCCGAGCGTGACCGGTCCGGGCTGGAGTTGGTGGGCGAGTTGAACCGGCGCCTCGGCGAGGTGCCGGGCGTGCGCGCCTTTGCCGGCATGCGCTCGTCTCTGGCGCGCGGGGGCGGCGACGACATCGAGTTTGTCATCGGCGGCGCGGACTATGAGGGCCTGGAGCAGGCCGCCGACGCCGTTGTCGCGGCGGCCGCAGACAATCCCGGGCTGATGCGGGCGCGCAAAAGCTACGAAGCCACGGCGCCGCGCACCGTGGTGGCTCCCGACCGGGAGCGCGCCGCGGCGCTGGGCGTGACGCTGCAGTCCATTGGCCAGGCGCTGGAAGCCCAGCTGGGCGGACGGCGCGTGGGCGCCTTTGTCGACGGCGGCGAAGAATATGACGTCATCGTCCAAAACGAACTGGAAGACCGTCAGTCGACCGAGGACTTGGCCAACATCTTTGTGCGCAGCCAGGCCTCCGGTCAGCTCATTCCCTTGTCAAACCTGGTGCGCACGTTTGAGGTCGGCGAAGCGGCCTCTCGCCCGCGCGTCAACCGGGTGCGTGCGGTGACAGTCACGGCGACCTTGGCGGAGGGCTATACGCTGGGCGAGGCCGTCGACTGGTTCCAGACCGTTGGTCGCTCCGTGACGCCGCCGGAGTACGCCATTGATTTTGTGGGCTCGGCGCGCGAATTGGGGGAGGCGGAGGCGGCCGCTCTCTTTGCGTTCGCCCTGGCGCTCGCCATCGTCTTTCTGGTTCTGGCGGCCCAGTTTGAGAGCTTCATCCACCCATTCGTCATCATGTTGACGGTGCCGGTCGCGGTGGCGGGCGGCTTGTTTGGTCTGTTGATGGTGGGCGCGACCCTGAACATCTACAGTCAGATCGGACTGATCATCCTCATCGGCCTGGCGGCCAAGAACGGCATCTTGATCGTGGAGTTCGCCAATCAGCTGCGCGAGGCCGGGCGCAGCGTGCGCGAGGCGGTTCTGGAGGCGTCGCAAACCCGCCTGCGGCCCATTCTGATGACTGGCGTTTCGACCACGCTGGGCGCCCTGCCGCTGGTGCTGGCGTCTGGTGCGGGCTCTGAAAGCCGGGTGACGATTGGCGTTGTGATCTTCTCTGGCGTGGCCTTGTCGACGGTCTTTACGCTTCTGATCGTACCTGTGTTCTATGATCTACTGGCCGGGCTGACGCGGCCGGGCGGCTGGGCGACGCGGGCCATCGCTGAGTTCGAGCGCACCGAGCGCGGCGAGCGCTCCCCCGCTGAATAAGTAGGCCGAATAAGGTTGGTAGAGCTGGCGCGCGCCTGCAGCGCCAATCATGGGTTCGGGTTGATCGCTGGCGACGCAGAAGCCGGCGACGGGAAGGGGAGACGATGACGCACGCTGACGACGCAGCCCCGCGCGGCGCTGATCGCAAAGCTGGCGCGGATCTGGACGCGCGCGAAGTGGCGCGTCTGTCGCGGCTTGATGAGCGCGTCTTGTGGCTGTCCTCTTGGATGATTCACAACGCCAACGCCCTGCGCGAGAGCCGCGACGGGGTGAAGGTGGGCGGCCATCAGGCCTCGTGCGCGTCGATTTCCACCATCATGTCGGCGCTCTACTTTGGCGTTCTGCGTCCGCAAGACCGGGTGGCGGTCAAGCCGCACGCGAGCCCCATCCTGCACGCCATCGAGCATGTGTATGGCCGACAATCTCTGGCGGCGATAAAGGATTTTCGCGCCTTTGGCGGGGCCCAGTCCTATCCCTCGCGCACCAAGGACGCGATCCCCGTCGATTTCTCCACCGGCTCGGTGGGCCTGGGCGTGGCGGTGACGGCGTTTGCATCGCTGGCGCAGGACTATGTCGCCGCGCGCGGCGGGCTGAACCCCGACGAGGACGCAGGGCGCATGATTGCGCTTCTCGGGGACGCGGAGCTGGATGAGGGCAACATCTATGAGGCCCTGATCGAAGCCCACAAGTATGACGTGCGCAACCTGTGGTGGATCGTCGACTACAATCGCCAGAGCCTCGATGCGGTGACGCCTGAGCGCATGTTTGAGCGCTTTGACGACGTCTTTGCCAGCTTTGGCTGGCGGGTGGAGACGCTCAAGTATGGCGCGCGCCAGCGCGCCGCCTTCGCCCGCCCGGGCGGGGCGGCCTTGCGCGCCTGGATCGACGCGTGCCCCAATGACCTGTACTCGGCCCTGACGTTTGAGGGCGCACAGGCCTGGCGGGCCGCCTTGGAAGCTGAATTCTCGGCCCGCTCGCGCACCCGGGCGCTGGTGGACGCCTGGTCGGACGACGAGCTGGCCGACGTCATGACCAATCTGGGCGGGCACTGCATGGCCACAGTGCTGGAGGCGTTTCGCGCCCCCCGCGATGACCGGCCGACCTTCTTCATCCCTTACACTGTCAAGGGCTATCGCCTGGCGTTTCAAGGCCACAAGGACAATCACGGCGGGGTCATGACGGGCGATCAGATCGCCACCTTGCGCGCGCGCCTGGGCGTGCGCGAGGGCGAGGAATGGGACCTCTTTTCGGGCTTGTCGGACGCTGAAACGGCTGAGCTGCGCGCCTATGTGGGCGCTAGCGCCTACGCCAAGCGCCCCGCCAAGGGCGCCCGTCCGCGGGCCCCGGCGCTGGCCTTGCCGCCGTTGGAGACCTTCGACGCGCCGGGCGACGCGCGCCAATCCACCCAGGCCGCCTTTGGCAAGATCTTGAACAATCTGGCGCGCCGCGACGATGCTTTCGCCGACGCCATCGTCACCATGGCCCCGGACGTGACGGTGACCACCAACCTCACCGCATTTGTGAACCGACGCGGCCTGTTTGCGCGCGAGCAAGAGCGCGACCTCTTCCGCGAGCGCAAGCTGGCGAGCCCGCAGACCTGGGACCGCGGGCCACAGGGCCAGCATGTCGAACTGGGCATTGCGGAGATGAACCTGTTTCTGGCCCTGGCCGCGTTCGGGCTGTCTCACGAGGTGTTCGCCCATCGCTTGTTGCCGGTCGGCACCCTTTACGACCCCTTCGTGGCGCGCGGGCTGGATGCGCTCAACTATGCCGCCTACATGGACGCGCGCTTCATCGTGGTGGGCACCCCGTCGGGGGTCACGCTGGCGCCGGAAGGCGGCGCGCATCAGTCGATCAGCTCGCCGCTGATCGGCATGGGCCAGCCGGGTCTGACCTACTATGAGCCCGCCTACGCTGATGAGCTGGGCGCGATCATGGCGCACGCCTTCGCCCACATGCAGGCGCCGGACGGAGGCTCGACGTATCTGCGCCTTACCACCCGCTCCATCGCGCAGCCCGTCCGGACGGACGCGGCGTGGCGCACGGGCGCGGTGGAGGGCGGCTACTGGCTGGTTGAGCCGCGCCAGGGCGCTGAATTGGCGCTGGTGTCGACGGGGGTGGTGACCCAAGAGGCGCGCGCCGCCCACGCCGAACTTGCCGACGACGCGCCCGGGATGGGGCATCTGGTGGTGACGTCGCCTGATCGCCTGCACGCCGGCTGGACGGCGTCGCGCTCCAAGGGCGCGCGCGGTCCTAGCCAGGTGGCCAGCCAGGTGGCCAGCCAGGTGGAGCGCCTGCTTGCGCCCTTGTCGGCGCGCGCTGGCCTGATCACGGTCATTGACGGCGCGCCGTCCACCTTGTCGTGGCTGGGCGCGGTGCGCGGCCATCGCGTGCGGGCGCTCGGCGTGGAGCAGTTCGGCCAGTCGGGCGACACGATAGACCTATACCGCGCCCACGGCCTGGACGCAGACGCCATTCTGGACGCGGCCGCCGCCCTCTACCTGGGCTGACGTTCACGGGCGGGCCGCCAGGCAAGCCGGGCGCGGCGCGTCCTCACGCCCCGCGCCCGCTCAGGGGCTTACTCAACCGGCGCGTCTTCAACCGGGGCGTCTTCAACCGGCGCGTCTAGGGCGCCGGTTTCCAACATCAGCCAAGCGATCAGGTCCTTGCGCTGCGTTTCGTTGCGCACGCCCACGAACGTCATGTTGTTGCCGGGCAGGAAGCCGCGCGGATCAGACAGCCAATTGTCGAGCTGTTCGGGTGTCCACACAAAATCGGCGGCTTGAACCGCGTCAGAATAGGTAAAGCCGTCCATCGTGCCGACAACGCGGCCGAACACGCCCTCCAGGTTGGGACCAACCGAATGATTGCCGCCGCCAATGAGATGGCACGAGCGACACTGGGTGAAGACCCGCCGTCCCGCGTTCAGATTGGCGTCCGCAAGGTGCGCTGGCAGGCGCGCCAATCGCGGATCCACTTCCGGCGCGGGCGCCGGCGCGGGCGATCCTGCGGCGGCCGGCGCAGGTGTGGGCGCCGGCGCTGTGGTTGTCTCGCCAGAAGCTGGCGTTGAAGGAGCGGGCGCTGGCTCAGCCGCCGGGGGCGTGGACCCGCCGTCGCAGGCGCTGAGCGCGACGAGTGTGGCAAGAGCAAGAAGAGGCGCCCATCGCTGCGCCCGGCCTCTGGTTCGGCCTTTGGTCCGGCAAGGCGTCGTGGATGACATGGCAAACTCCTGAAACAATCGCACGCTTGACCCGCGCGTGCCCCACCAAACGCCTCCTTGCCGCTCTGATCAACGCGCCATTTCGCGCACCCTTCTTACGGGCGGCCACTGCGATTGCCGCTTGCCTTGGCCGCGCGGCGCCGTCACAACCCGCGCCCTTGGCGCTCAGAATGTTGCGCTGCAAGGAAAACCACCGTCATGACCCAAGCAAGCCGGCCGGTCGCCGCATGGCGCGCGATTGCCGATGAAATTGAAACTGCGATTGTCACAGGCGCCGCGGCGCCGGGCGCACGCCTTGAAACAGAGATTGAATTGGCGGTGCGCCATGGCGTGAACCGTCACACCGTGCGCCGGGCCTTGGCGCGTCTTGCCGCCGAGGGTCTGGTGGAGGTCACCCAAGGGCGCGGCGCATTTGTGCGCCGGGTGCGCGCCGGGTTCTGTCTGCGCCCGCCGGCGGGATTCGTCGCTGACACGCAGGTTGAACTGCACGCGGGCGCGGCCAGCGCCGTCAGCGCACGCGTCGACATCGCCGACGCCTTGAACTTGCCCCGCGAGGCTCTGGTTGTGCGGGTGTCTGGGCTTGCGCGCCAAGCGGGCGAGCCGGTGGCGCTGGTGGCGCATTTCGTATCGCAGGCCGCCGCTCCTGGGCTCCTGGAGCGCTTGAGTGCGGGAGCGGACTGGGACAACGCCCTGGCCGCGGAAGGCCTGGTGCTGGACGGCAAGCTGGACGCCGGGCGAGACGCAGGCGCGCGGGTGCAGGCGCGTGCGGCCAGCGCCCGAGAGATCGCCGCCCTTTCGATCCCGCGCCACGCCCCGGTGTTGGTCGTCGCCGCCACGCGCTGCGGCGCAGCCGGTGCGCCGCTGGTGCACACCCGCTGGCGCATGGCGTCTGATCGGGTGGAAATCGTTGAGCCGGCCGACACCGTGCACCCGCCCGCCACCGACCTGGCGGATCGCGTGCGCTGAGCAAACGTCAGGCCTTGTCCGGAAGTAACTTGGAGGGCCCTAGGGGATCCGCTTGTAGGGATTATGGCCGCTCGGCGAGCCGCGCCACTGTTCGGGCTGGAGGATCATCACGCTGCGCGCCGGGGCGGTGACTGTCATCACGGCTGAGTTCATGGGCACCCGCGCGCCGGTGAATGCGTCGACAAACGTCTCGCCCGTCATCATGCGCCCGTCGCGGATCACCAACGTCTCGGTCACGGGTTCAGGCTCAGGATTGGCGATCACCAAGACGGTCTCGCTGGCTCGGTCTGTGGTGCGCAAGAACGCCAGGGCCGAGCGCGTCGCCAGCACGCGCACATCGCCGATCGCGAGCGCAGGCGCGTCCTGGCGCAGCGCCACCAGGGCGTCGATCGCCTGACGCTCAGGGTTGGTCAGGTCCTCAGCGCGCGCCCATTCCATCGGCCCGCGGCTGCCCGGGTCTTCACCGCCCTCCATGCCCGCCTCAACGCCATAATAGAGCACCGGCGCGCCCGGCAGACTGAACTGCAGCGCCTGCAAGAAGCGCCGGTCTTGAGCGTCCGGATAGAGCGTCGCCAGGCGCGGCGTGTCGTGATTGTCCAAGAGGAGCCAGGAGCGCAGCAAGGGTTCAACGCCGGTGTCGGCGATCATGTCCTCCAAGATGGCGCCCATCTGCGCCCCGGACACGTCGCCGTCGGCGGCCGCGAACATCAGGGCGCGCAGGGGAAAGTTCATCACCCCGTCAAGCGCGCCGGTCCAGGCGTCGGGATAGTTCCACACCTCGCCTAGTACGAGGGCGCCGGGGCGCGTCTCGTGCGCGGCGGCGCGGATTTGGCCCAAGATCTCCGGCCCGATCTCGGTCGCCACGTCCAGCCGCCAGCCGTCGATCCCGTCGCGCAGGTAAGAGCGCACAACCGCGTCGGGCGCGGCGTAGACATGATCACGCACCGCCTCGGCGTTCCAGTTCAGCTCTGGCAGATTGGCCGCGCCCCACCAGGCCGCATAGCCGTTGGGCAGATCGGGATCGAATGTGAACCAGTCGCGCGCCGGGCTCTGCGCGTCATTCTTGGCGGCGAGGAACGTGGGGTGGCGGCTGCCAACGTGATTGAACACGCCGTCGAGCACCAGGCGCATGCCGCGCGCGTGCAGGCCGTCGGCGAGGCCCGCCAAGTCCGCCCGCGTTCCATATTCCGGCGACAGGCTGGCAAAGTCGGTGGCGTCATACTTGTGGTTGGAGGGGGCGGCGTGCACCGGGTTGAGGTAGACCACCTCCACACCCAGGGCCTCCAGATAGGCCAGGCGTCCGGCAACGCTGTCCAAGTCGCCGCCCCAAAACGCCAGCTCATGCGTCCACACGCCCGTGCCCGGCGCCGGCGCGCCATGAAGCGGCTGGGCGTCCCAGGGCTGTAAGGTGCGCGGCGCGTCATAGAGGTGACGCTTGGCGGCCATGTCGCGGGCCGGGGCAAACCGATCAACGAAGATCTGATAGGTCACCGGGCCCACCCGCCAGTCGGCCCGGCGCGCGTCGAACGTGGCGGCGGCTGGGGCGCTGGCGGCGGGCGCGCTGGCGGCGCTGAGCGCTGGGCTTGCCGGCGCTTGAAGGCCGCCGGCGCAGGCGCCGAGAGCGAGCGTGCACGCGACGAGGAACGGGACGGCGACGCGGGCGGCTGATGCGGTCAAACCGGCGGGGCGGGCGGGGCGTTGGTGGTGCGTGTTCATGACGTCACCTTAAGCGCCTGCGCCGGTGTTCGCCTAGGGCGGCGCCAATCTCTGAAGCCCAACGGACACGCTTGTACGAAGCGCATCTGACCTGCCGCCTTCCAAGCCGAGGGCGCGGGGGGGCGCGGGGGCGGCGCAGAGATCGCCCCTGTGCTTATTTACATAATGTCCAATAAGTCGGAAGGTGCGGACCTGGTTTAGCGGGCAAGTGGTTGTCATAAATGTTTGAACTTCATGGGCAGGTCGCAGTGGTCACCGGCGGCAATGGCGGGCTTGGTTTGGCGATGGCCAAGGGGCTGGCCAAGTGCGGGGCCCAGGTCGCGATCTGGGGGCGCGACGAAGCCAAGATGACCCAGGCCCTGGCGGAACTGCGCAACTTAGGGGCGGGCGCGCACAGCTTTGCGTGCGACGTCACCGATGAGACCCAGACCCGCGCCGCGTTTGCGCGCACGGTCGAACACTTCGGCGCGGTCGACATCTGCTTTGCCAATGCCGGCGGCGGCGGGACCAGCGGCCCGCTCCACACCTTGTCGGGCGCCGACTGGAAAGCCAATGTCGATCTCAACTTGACGAGCGTTTACAACACCTTCGCCCCGGCCATCGATCATCTCCTGGCGCGCAAGGCGCCCGGCAAGCTGGTGGTGACGTCGTCGGTGGCGGCGGTTCTCGGCATTCCCAACAATGTTGCCTATTCGGCCACCAAGGCGGCGGTCGCCGGTCTAGTGCGGGCCCTGGCGATGGAGCTGGGCGGCGCCAACATTCAGGTCAACGCCATTCTTCCCGGCTTCATTGAAACCGACATGTCCACCCGCGCGCCCGCCTTCTTTCAAGACGCGTGTCGGCGGCGCACGGTGACCCCGCGCGCGGGGACGCTGGAAGACATGGAGGGCGTGGCCGTCTACTTGGCGTCGCGTCAGAGCGACTTCATGACGGGCCAGACGCTCGTCATTGACGGCGGCCAGTCCATCAATCCGTTTTAGGCCGGGGCGACTTGGCGGGGCCGGTCGCCTTCTTGATGGCGACGCGGCGGGTCAGATAGTCGTCGCGCGCCCCCATGAGCGACGCCAATATCATTGCCACCGTGAAGTCTTCGACCTCGGCGCGGCTCATGACGCCCCGCAGAACGTATTCGCCGGCCGCCGCCGGAATGCCAAACGAGATGTCCACCACGGCGCGCGCCTGGGTCATGGGCAGGCCCAAGGCGTCGCTCATGATCAGCGCCAAGGGCTCCACCGCGCGATCGCGGTCGAATGTGGTGGGGTCGTGATTGTCGCTGATGCTGGGCTCGGCCTGGAGGCGGGCGATGATCGGCCCGCGCTCCTCAATGTACTTGAGGTAGACGTGGGTAACATTGCGCACCAGGTCTTCCAGCGTCGATGAGTCTTCAACCGCCTTGCTTTGGATGCGACGCAGGCGGCGGTATTCGCGGGTGAGAAGCTCACGCAGGAGTGCGGTCAGGCTTTCAAAGTAGTTGTAGACCAGCGATTTGCTGACCCCCGCTTCCTTGCCGATCTGCTCCATCGACAAGGTGGCGATCCCATCGCGCGCCACGATGTCGGCGGTGCAGTCCAGGATCATGGCGCGCCGCTTTTCCGGGCTGAAGCGGCGGCGGGACGGTGCGATTTGGGATTGTTCGCTCATGAGAGGTCCTAAAGTCGCAAAGTCCAACAGAGGCGCGCCCATCACGAGCGCGCCGCTAAAGTATTGGCGCGTATAGACCGTTCGGCAAGTGCGCGGCCTGTGTCGCGGGGGACGCGGCTCTGCGACAAGAAGCCGTGCAGGGCCTAGAATGTCGCCGGGTCGATCCACAAGAGATCATCAATCGACTGGTCTGGATCGGCGGAGACATTCTGTTGCAACGAGAACAGCTTGCCGTCCGGGTCATAGGCGTAGGCCACCCGCCAGCCGGCCTCCATGCGGGGTGGCGCGGCAAAGGTCACGCCGGCCGCTGTGAGGCGCGCGATTTCATTGTCCAGGTCGTCCACCTCGAACGCGATGGCGCTGTAGCCCATGGTGTCGAGCGTGGCGCGCCCGGTCGGTTCAGGCGTGGCGGGGCTTTCAAATTGCCAGAACTCCAGTTCGATGTTGCGCAGAGCAAACCAGCCCCCCTTGAGCACCATGTCGTCGAGGCCGGCGATCTGATCGGCGAGCGGATTGTTGGCCAGTTCGCCGCGCCGGCGCTCAGGATAGCCAATCAGTTCAGCGTAGAAGGCGATCATCCGGTCCAGGTCCGGCGTGACGTTGGCGACATGGCCGACCCAGTAGGGATCGTCGCGACGCGGGAAGCTGGCGACCTCGGTTTCGATCATGGCGCCGCTGGGGTCTCGGCCATAGGCGTAGAGCATGCCATAGCCGCCCAGATCGACCGGTTCTTGCCCGCGCGTGACCATCGTCATGCCGGCGGCGCGAAGCTTGGGAAACACCGATGCCGTTGCAGGGGAGATGATGCACATGTGGGTGTAGCCAGGGCCGGGCACCGGCAAGGGTGCGCCCACCGCGTCTGACGAGAGATCAAAGTCCATCAGCTTGAGGTAGGTGTTGGTCAGCTTCAGGAGCGCCACCTCAACCGGGCCCGACGCGTCGCCTTCGGCGACCTGGCTGAGGAGGGCTGGATCAAAGGTGTCGCGGTCGATCACGGCGCGCGAGGTCACCTCATAGTCGACGCCCGCTGCATAGAAGGCCAGGGCGGCGTCAATGTCGGCCACCGAGACGGCGATGTAGCGCAACCCCTTGAGCGTCACGGGCAGGTCGCTGTGTGACGCTGAGCTTGCGTCTATCGGCGCAGGGGAGGCTTCGGGCGCCGTGGTCGCGCAGCCCCAGGCAAAGAGGGCGCAGGCGCCCATGGTCAGGTGTTTCATGGCGCATCCTCGACGGCGTCTGGTGACTGGGCGATCTCAAAAGCAAGCAGTACATTGCCCGGCAGGTTGCCGAACTTGTCGTAGCCGGAGTTCACAAACAGCCGGCCGCCCGCGACGACCGGTCCGGCTGAATCGATGGCGCCGCCGCGTCCGGGCGCGCCGTTCACGGTGTCAAAGTCGCGCAAGGTGTCATACCGCCAGAGCGGCGCCCCGTCAGCGGCGCGATAGGCGTGCAGGACGCCATTGAGGGAGCCGGCGAACACCAGATCCGGCGTGAGAGTGAGCGGGGCGGACATCGCCGCCATGCACTGTCGTTCTGGCTCAGTGCAGCGCGGCTCCTCTTGACGCTCCCACATCAGCGCGCCGGTGCGGGCGTCAAAAACTTGCACCCCGGGACGCGCAGGCCCGGTGGCGAACTTGATGCCTGGCGTGTCAGCGACGCCCACAAAGGCGCGCGTCCCATCGGTGGCCATGCCCCAGTGCACGCCGCCATTGAACCCGCCCTTGCCGGCCCGCGCGCGCCAGACCTGTGCGCCGGTGTCTGGATCAAGGCCAAACACCAGTCCCGATTTTTGTCCGGCGATGAGGATGTCGTCTTGCCCGGGGCTAGAGACCAGCATGGGGGCGGCCCCGAAGTCGAAATCAGGTCCGTCTTCTTGCGGGCAATTGACGTTGGTGGTGCCGCAGGCGCCATTCCAGGCGTCGCCGGGCTCGGGCTGAAACACCCACGCCAGGGCCCCGTCGTCGAGGCGCAGGGCGAGAACGGCGCTGCTGAGTTCGGTCGCGGGCGAGCTGTAGTTTTGCCCCGTGCCCACATACAAGAGACCGCGTTCAGCATCGAGCGTCGGCGCTGACCAGACCGGGACGCCGGACGGGCCATAGGACTGCACGCCGGCGTCATTGAGATGGGTCGGCCTGGGATCTGGGACGGTGTAGAACCGCCACTCAACGGCCCCTGTTTGCGCGTTCACCGCCGTGACGCTGCCGCGGAAGGTGCAGCACGGATAGTCGGGGCTGTAGGCGCTCACCACTTCAGCCGACGAGAGGGGCACGTAAAGACGCCCGTCATGCAGCGCCGGGGAGCCGGTGATGGTGGCCACGGGGTGCTCATCGCGCATGCTCAAGCGCCAACGTTCCTCGCCCGTGCGCGCGTCGACGGCGTAGAGCGTGGCGTTGAAGTCGCCGAAGTAGATGGTCTTGGGCGTCCCGTCCGGGCCCGCCTCAACGAGTGGGGCGGTGCGCACCTCCGCATCGGCGAAGAAGCGCCACCACACGCACGCCGTGTCCGGGTCGAGCGCGTAAACGGTGCCGTCTTGGCTGCCGGTGAACAGGGCCGTAGGCGTCACAGCCGGCTGAGAGCGCGCGCGCGCCGCGCCCGGAAAGGCAAAAGCCCACTTGAGGCGCAGACTTGAAACCGTGATGGCGTCGATTCCAGCCGCGTCGGTCGCCTGGAAGCGCGCCCCGCCGACGTCTTGCCCCCAGCGCGTCCAGCCCGGCCCATCCACCAGCTCCAGCGCGCCCGCGCAAAGGGGCGCCGGCGCGGCTCTGCGGGCTGCGTCCGTGGCCGCCGCCCCGAGCCAGGTGGCGATGTACTCCTTGTCATAGCTGGTCAGCATGCGCGCCTGCTCGCGCATCACGCCGGTGGTCATTGAGGCGTAGATTGTGTTGGCGTCCAACAGTTCTAGCGCCGCTCGAGTGGGCGCTTCGACCAATCCGCCATCATGGCAGACGGCGCAATGGGTGTCGTAGAGGCCGGAGGCGTAGACGGCGTCTTGCCCAGAGGTGAGCCCAGAGGTGGGCCCAGAGGCGGGGGCAGAGGCGGGGACAGAGGCGCTTGCGGCTAGCGACTTGGAAACATCCGCAGCGCGGGCTTCAGGGGACGTGTGTTCAGGCGCTGGCGCGGGGCCGCACGCGGCCGCAACGATGAGACTGAGCGCCAGGGCGCTGAACGGTTTTGCCGCCGCCAATGGGGTCTCCTGTCATCTCGTGGCCGCTCCACCGTGGCGTGAGAGGCGCATGACCAGCATCGCCTTTATTGACGTGTTATTCAATAGTGTATTGGGTGTCGCGTCAGGTTGGCGCTGCGCGCGCAGTCCTTGGGAGGCTTGCTGATGACCCGTCTTGTGAACCGCGCCCTCGGGGCTCTGGTGCTGTGTGCTCTGGTCCTAGGAGGCGCTTCAGGCTGCGCAACGCCGCCGATCGCGCGTCAGCTTGCAGCCGACGCCCATCCCGCCCTGGCCTACGCCAACGCCCATGCGCGTGACGGGCGAGGCTACCGCGCCGGCCTGGTCGCCCATGACGGCCGCACGCTGCACTATGTTGAGGCGGGGGAGGGGGATCTGATCCTATTTTATCATGGCTTCCCCTCATTCTGGTTCTCGTTCTACCCCATCATGGAGCGGCTCAAGAGCGACTATCATGTGGTCGCCGTGGACGCGCTGGGCGCGGGCTTGTCAGACAAGCCAGAGGAGACATCGCCCTATGCCTTGAGCGCTCTGGCCGCGCATCTCGATGCGGTCGCGCGCGATCGCGCCGGCGCCGCCCCGTTTGTGCTGGTGGGGCATGACTGGGGCGCGGCGCTGGCGCTGGCCTTTGCCGAGGCCTATCCCGAACGCCTGAGCGCGGTCGTGGGCATGAGCGCGCCGTCCTACAATGTGTTCCTGGACCTTGTGGCCACCAACGCCGAGCAGGCGGAGCGCTCGGCCTATCTTGCGCGGCTGAGCGCCCTGGCGCCGCCAGTGGTGCGCGCCGACCCGCCCGGAGAGCGCATCTGGCGCCAGTCCTACGCCTCTCTCCACGCGGGCGGCCACATCAGCGACGAGGAGATGGCGCTCTATGGCGCCGCCGTTTCGCCGCCTGAGGCCACCATCGGCGGGGTCAACTGGTACCGCGCCAATGCGCCGGCAGCGGGCGACGCGGCGACCATGGCGCGCTGGCCGTCGCCGCCGCGCACCATAGAGACCCCGGCGCTCTTAATCTGGGGCGAGCTTGAGCCGGTGTTCGTGCCGCAAGCCGTCGAGGCCATGGAGCGCGCCGCGCCTGGGCTGGTCGTTGCGCGCCAAGCCGGCGTGGGCCACTGGACGCCGATGCAGGATCCTGACGCCAGCGCACAGGCCATTGCGCGCTTTCTTGTGGACGTCAAAACACTCAACTGACTCATTGTCAGATAGAATATCGTTCAGTTCCAATGGCTTGCCACATCAGATCATGCGCGCCGCCGCAATGGTGCAATCTTCCAGCAGTTATTGATTGTTTGTCCAATAACTGTCATCCTACCGCAAAATAGGTCAGGCGGGAGGACAATCATGACCCATCACAAACACCCCTTTGGTAGAAGTGCACGCGCCGGCGGCGCGGAGTTGAGAGGCGGCGTTTCGGCGCTTGCGCTTATGACGCTGGGCGCCCTCGGCGCGCCGGCGCTGGCCCAAGATGCGGACGCCAGCCCCCGCGCCTCAGGCGTGGAAGTGATCACCGTGACCGCGCAACGCCAGGCCGAAAGCATCCAAGAGGTGCCGATCGCCGTCACAGCCCTGGGCGCCGACGACATCGAGGCGGCCAAGATCGAAGACGCGATCGACCTTCAGTTTAACGCTCCGAACATTGTCTTCTCGGGAAACCGGAACCTGACAATTCGCGGCGTGGGCTCGCAGTCGTTCGGTGGTTCAAACGATGCGGGCATCGGCTTGCTTGTTGACGGGGTGTTCATTCAGGCGCCGCTGACCACGCAAGAATACTACGACTTGCAGCGCATTGAGGTGCTGCGTGGGCCGCAGGGCACCCTGTTTGGGCGCAACACGACCGGCGGCATCGTCAACTACATCTCCAATCGCGCCGAGGAAGAGTTTGGCGGCTCGCTCACCACGCAGCTTGAGAGCTTCAGCGGCGTGCGCGCCACTGGCGTGATCAATCTGCCGCTGACAGATCATGTGTACCAGCGCTTCGCCTTCAATCATCTGAGCCGCGACGGCTACACCGAGAACGTGTTTGATGATTCGCGTCTGGACGGACGCAATCAGACCTCCGTGCGGTCAGCGACACGGTTTGTGCCGGGCGCCAACACCACGGCCGATCTGATACTGGAGTTTTCGTCAGAAGACTCAGACCGGGCCGGCGCGGTGAAGACGCTGTGTACGCCTGACCCCGCCTTTGGCTGTTCCCCAGACTCCGTCTCGACCCAGTTTCCAACGAGCGGCTTTCTGATCGACGCCTTTTTGATCCCGGGGGTCGCGCGCGCCGACAAGTTCGCGCCCAACCCATCCAGCCTGCGCGAGGTCAATGTCGACATCAATCCCACGCGTGACGTTGAAGAGTTCATCGGCTCTTTCAACTTCACCCACGACTTTGGCGACCTGACCTTCACGTCCATCACGGGTGCGCGCCGCGCCACCATCCGTTCGGTGCGCGACTTTGATCAGGGCTATGCGCCCAACGGCTTCAACCCGGGAACGTTTGGCGCGACAGGCTCCATCGTGGTGCCCGACGACGGCGCCGGAAACGGCGTCTTGACCTACTTGTTGTCGGACGGCCCGGTCACCACGACCGACTACAACACCAGCCAAGACGCCAACATCCGCTCCAAGCAAGTCAGCACCGAGGTGCAGCTCACCTCTGAGTTTGACGGCCCGCTGAACTTCATTGTCGGGGCCTACTATCTCGACTTTGAAACCCGCGCGAACGTCACCACCTGGACCCCGGCCAACCGGACCATTGGCTTCGTGGCGAGCGGCGACACGCCTGAGGCCAAGACCCAGGCCACGGCCGTGTTTGGCGAGCTTTACTATGACGTCACCGACACCTTCTCGCTGACGGGGGGCTTGCGATACACCTCCGATGAGAAGTCGATCATTACGCGCAGCGGCACCTTCGTTCTGGGCGCGGACGTGGTCGCAGAGACGACGTTTGAAGAAACCACCTGGCGGGCTGCGGCCAGCTGGAACCCAGACCTGGAGTTCACCGACGACACCAACTTGTACGCCTCGGTGTCGCGCGGCTTTAAGTCCGGCGGCTTCAATCCGGGAAGCACGGGTACGGGCAACGCCACCTTCGAACCAGAATTCATCACCGCCTATGAGTTTGGCGCCAAGAACCTGATGTTCGACAATCGGCTGCAAGCCAACGCGGCCGTGTTCATGTACGACTATGAAAACCTCATCGTCGGCAACATTGTGGGCACGCTGGCGACCAACGTGAACCTGCCGGAATCAGAGGTGCGCGGGCTTGAACTTGAGCTGATCGCCGAGCCCACGGACGCGTGGCGTATTGAGGCTGCGCTTGGTCTTCTGGATGCTGAGATCGTCAGCGACTTCCAGTCGTCGGACGCGTCGCGCGGCGGGGCCTTCTTCCAGCTGCAAGGCAACGACCTGCCCAATTCGCCCGACCACACGCTCAAGCTGGCGGCCGAATACGAACATCAGCTGGCGTCCGGCTGGATGGTGCGCCCGCGCGTCGACTACTACACCCAGTCTGAGTTCTTCTCGCGCGAGTTCAACGTCGGCGCTGACATGGTGGAAAGCTGGGAACAGCTGGACCTTCAGGTGACCTTCGAGCCGACCGATCGGGATCTGTCGCTGACCTTGTTCGTGAAGAACGCACTGGACGAGGACAGCATCACCTTCCTGGAGACGAACTCCAACCTGGTGGGCAGCTTCCGCAGCGCCTTCCTTCTCGATCCCCAGATCTTCGGGGCGTCCGTGAAGGTGGGCTTCTAGACCCCTCCCTAACCTCTTCCAGGGAGGCTTGGCCCGGGCGATGGCGACGTCGCTCGGGCCACTTTTCTTGCGCTCTAGAGCTTTGATCGAGAGGAGCAATGCGGATGTTGACGCACCCACGACGCCGGCATGTTTTGACAGCCGCCCTGGCCTTGGCGGCGGCCGGCGCGGCCATGGGGCTCAGCGCATGCGCCACCGGTGCGCCGGGCCTGGACGTTCAGCCACACCCGCATCGCGCCAGCGTCAGCACAACTGCTGCGCCCCAGATTGAACACCTGGCGCGCGCCGCAGTGGAGCGCGGCGTTGTTCCCGGGCTGGTCGTGAGGATCGAACAGGGCGGCGCGCCCGCCTACACGTATGCCACGGGGTTTCGAGACATTGAGGCGGGCGCTCCGCAGGGCGTGGACGATCTCTTTCGCATCTACTCCATGACCAAGCCTGTCACCGTCGCCACGGCTCTGGTGCTTGTTGAGCGCGGCGTGTTGGAGCTCGATGCGCCGGTGGCGGCGTATCTGCCGGCCTTTGCCGAGGCGCGCGTCTACGCCGGCGGGGAGACGCTGGAGACCCTGCAAACCCAGGCCCCGCAGCGCCCGTTGAGCGTACGCGATCTGATGCGCCACACGGCCGGCATGACCTATAAGTCTGAGGCGCCCGGGCCGGTCCACGAACTTTACCGCCAGCGCGGGATCGACACCGGAAGCGGCGCCGATGCGCCCGCGCTTGACGGGTCTGGCCGGCCCGCGTCCGCGCGTGAGTTGGCGGGCCGCATCGCCGCCATCCCTCTGTTGCACCAACCCGGCGCCCAGTTCAGCTACGGCAACGCAACCGATGTCCTCGGCGCCGTGATTGAGGCGGCGACGCAAGAGCGCCTCAGCGTGGTCATGACGCGCGAGATCCTTGAACCGCTTGCCATGACAGACACGGTGTTTCGCGTTTCTTCTGAGACACCTCAGGCCCAAGAGCGCATGACGGCGGCCTATACCGCCCCGCCAAGCCCGGGCGGATCAAGAGGGTTCTTGGGCGCTGCGGACTTGGACGCGCTGACGCCCAGCGCGCTGACGCTGATTGATCCGGCGCAGGGCGGCGTTTTTACCAGCGCGCGGGCCATCGACTTTGGCGGTGCGGGTCTGGTTTCAACGGCGCGCGACACGGCCCGGTTCGCCCGCATGCTGTTGCAGGGCGGCGAATTGGACGGTCGGCGCGTGCTCAGCCCCGCATCGGTGGCCGCCATGACCACCGACCAGCTGGGAGACGCGGCGCACCGCGATGACAATCCCTTGTCCGGTGAAGGCCTGAGCTATGGCTTGGGTCTGGGTGTGGTCGCAGACGCTGATGTTTCGCCCTTGCGCCTGTCTGAAGGCGCGGCCTTTTGGGGCGGGGCGGCGTCGACGCTGTTCTGGATTGACCCGGCCAACGACCAGCTTGGCGTGATCATGACCCAGGTGTTTGGCGGCGACGCGCGCGCCTACAATCTGGCGATTGTTGAGGCGGCCAACACGAACTGATCTGGCAAGCGCTGCGGCCCGTCGCCGAGGGCGGCGCTGGGCGTCAGAACCGGCTGACGAGCGCCAGGCGCAGGCGCGACTGGTCC
>CAYGQB010000022.1:1764-6726 GCA_964351895.1 uncultured Caulobacterales bacterium | reverse complement strand
CGCCTACAATCTGGCGATAGTTGAGGCGGCCAACACGAACTGATCTGGCAAGCGCTGCTGGAGTATGCGTGGCGCTGGGCGTCAGAACCGGCTGACGAGCGCCAGGCGCAGGCGCGACTGGTCCTGATACTGGCCGAACAGGCCGCCGCGGTCGCCGTAGAAAAGGTCGGCCCCGATGCGCACGCTCACCGTGTCTGAGAGGGTGCGGATGAGGTCCAGCCGGGCCAAGCCGTCCCCATCGCTGAGCGAGCCCAACAGCTCGGCGCGCGCCTCGGTGCGGTCATTGTGAAAGCGCTTTTGTGCGCGCACCGTGGCGATCACGTCGGTGGCCGGGCGCACCAGCTTGTCGGGCGCGTCCATCACCCGGTCAACGATCACCTGTGCGTTGAGAAAGACATTGCCCGGCGCGTTCCAGTCCACGCCTGCACCGGCGAGCCAGCGCCCGCGCTCGATCTCGCCGATCACGCCCGGGGCCGGGCTGGTGTTGAGCGCCTGTTCAGGGGCAAACGCGGTTTCAACGCGCGCCACAACGGGCCCCATCGTTTTCACTGCGTCCATGCCGATGAGGGTGCGCCGCTCATGCGCAAGGAGCACTTCGGCCGTTCCGGTCTTGGGGTCGAGCCGGGGGCGCAGGGTGGCGTCGTGGTCGGGGCCAGTGACGACGGACACGTGGGTGTCCACGCCGGCCAGACGCGCCCCGACGCGCACCCCGAGCACGGCGTCGCGCACCAGCTTGTCGCGGCTGTCGCGCACCAGGGGCGGCGTCGGGGCGCCCGCGGGCAGACCGCCGCGCAGACGCGGCGCGCGCGGGGCAAAAGCGTCGCCGGGGCTCGCGAACTGATTGACGGTTGGATCGATTGCCCCGGCCACGTCGATGCGAAGTGGCCCGAGCGGTCGGCGCAGGCGCGCGCCCCACACGCCGATGCGCTGCGGGCGATTGTCCACCGCCACGCCTTCGCGCAGGCGCGCCGGATTGAACGCGTCTGCCACGCGCGCCCCGTCAAGCACCCCCCAGGCGACGGTCTGCTTGCCAAGAGAGATGCGTGTGTCGCCGGCGCGCAGCGAGAGCACCGCCTCGGTGATCTCAGCGCGCGCGGACCGCGTGTCGACGAGCGGACGGCCGATGTCAGAGAATCCGCTGGCGTCGCCAAAGCCGGTCTCATCATCGCCCAGTTCCAGACGGCCGGCGACATCCAGGCGAACAGCGCGGGAGAAGTCGGTGCGCAGCGCGCCCTCTAGGGTGACGCGGCGCTTCACGGGGCGTTGCAAGTCGCTGGTTTGGGCGGCTTCGGCGGTCAGAACGAAGCGCGGCGCGTGCACGCGCGTCTGGCTACTCGTCTGGCTACTGGTCTGGGCGTCAGCGGGCGCGGGCGCGACGCTGCACACGATCGCGCACGCCAGAGCGATCCCCGCCCAGCTTCGCCAGGCCGCGCCTGCGCGCGCCAGCGAAGGGCGCGCGTGTCCAGTATGCTGCGTCATGGCGTCCCCCCGAACGCAAATCCCCGGGCGGTTCTTGCCCGGTCACGGCACCCCTAGTTCACATCCGGTGCGCCAAACTCCAATTCATTGCGATCAAACACCCTGGCGTCCAGTCCGTCGACATAGGTGACGTCTGACATCTTAAAGACGGTCTCATGGCCCGAGGCGTGGCTGGTTGCGCGCACCTGCATGGCCGTCCACACGCCCTGGACCTGTTGCACGTCTTCGATCACCACGCTTTTAGAGATCACGCCCTCATCGTCTTCATAATCGATGGCGTCGATCATCCAGGTGGCCGGGTCGATCACGGCCGTCGCCGCCGCGTAGCCCAGTTCTTCGGCGGTCGCCGCGTCGATGGGGGCGGCGCGCAGCACATGGCGCGCACCGTCGCTGGTCTGGCGCGTTTCCACGAGGTCAAACGTGTGGTCGTCCAGCGACAGCTTTAGATTGCTCTTAATGTCGTCATAGCTGAAATCGGTGCCCATGAAGGCGTCGCCGCGGTCTGAGGCGGGAATGGCGCGCACGCGTTCAGTGGCGGGCAGATAGAGCCACTGCTCGTCGCTGGCGTCGGAGTCCTGCGGCCGGTCGACCGAGGCAAAGGCCGTATCGGCGAGCGCCGCCGGGGCGGTGAAGTAGATGGCGATGCGCACGGCATCATCGAAGCTGCGGTGGAATGACCGCGCCACGCGGGTGCGCGACTGGCCGCGCGCATTGGTCAGCGTCATCTCGATGGTGCGCACGCGCCCCTCGCCATCGTCGCGGTCGGCGACCTTCTGGGCGACCTCGAGACCGGAGAGCGGCTGAGTGGAGCTGGCGTCCTCGGCCGAGGCGGGCGCGCCCAACAGGGCGGCGCTCATGACAAGCATGAAAGACCGCGGTCGCAGGCGCAACGTGGGCGCAGACGCAGTTTGAAAGCCGATCATGACGGCGCTCCTTGGGGTCGTGGTGATGGGGTCAACAGGACGGCGGCGGCGGCCGGGGCAACCAGGAGTGCGGCCAGAAGCGCGCCCACGGCGCCTGAAGCGATCAGAAGGCCGAACCATTGCAGCGCGGGCGCGGAGCTGAGGGTGACGCAGCTGAGGCCGATGGCGAGCGCCGCTGCGCTGTAGACGCAGGCGCGCGCCACCGTCACATAGCGCCCCGACACCGCTTCGCGCACGCTCGCCCCTTCGGCGAGGCGGGCGCGGATCGCGGCGACCAGATGGATGCCGAAATCGACGCCCAGTCCGGTTGAAATGGCCGCGCACATCGAGGTTGCGGGCGCCAGGTCAATGTCAAACACGCCCATCACCGCATAGACCAGTCCGACGCCCGACAAGACCGGCAACATGACGATCAGCGCCGGAGCGACGGCGCGAAAGACCACCACGCTGCAGACAAAGACGAACGCCAGCGCCAGGCCCAATCCGCGCACGTGACTGGTCGACAGGGCGCTCATCCAGCCGTGATTAACGGCGATGCGGCCGGAGACCTGGGCGTCCAGGCCGGTGACGTTGGACCAGTCCTGAGCGATCTGCGCAAAGGCGTCCACCGTCGCGCTGGTGTCGATGAAGTCGTCGCGGTCAAGGTGGGCCCGGATCAGGGCCGTCTGGTACTCGTAGTCGATTTCCTCTTTAAAATCATCAGGGTCGCCGCTCGCCTCATAGAGGAACATGTACTGGGCGCCGGCATTGTCGCGGGTGGGCAGGGCTCCGTCAGGGGCGTCGGTGAGGCGGGCGTGCATCAAGGCGAGATAGTCGACATAGCTGGTGGTCTTGGTGACGTGCGGGGCTTGGGCGAGCCCGTCTTGCAGGTCGGCCACGGCGGCGACCGCCAACGGCGACAAGAGGGCGCCCGGCTCGGGGCCGGTCACCACCACGTCCAGCATGTTGACGCCGGCGAACTTGGCGTTGATGGCCGCGTCGGCGATGCGCACCGGATCGTCGGGGCTGAAGTAGCGCTTGCGCTCATAGTCAAATTCGACAAATGAGCCGGCCGCCACGAGGGCCGCGCTGATGAGCGCAAAACCTACGAGGGCGGCGCTCGGGCGGCTGGCGCTCGCAACGGAAATGCGGCCGAGCGCAGCATTAAGCGCGCCGGATTCAGGGGAGGGCGCGAGATCTGAGGCGGCGTCTGAGGCGGCGTCTGGGGCGCCTCGCGGGCGCGCAGGCTGGACGTTTAAGAGCACCAGAAGCGCAGGCGCGAGCGTGAGGCTGAGCAACCAGGCGGCGGCCACCCCAACCGCGGCGTACCAACCAAATTCCTTGATCGGCGTCATGTGCGAGCCGATGGCCAGCCCGGTGAAGCCCGCGATTGTGGTCACGCTGGTGAGGCTGATCGGCATGGCGGTGCGGGCAAGCGCCAGACGCGTGGCGGCGCGTGCGTCGAGGCTGGCGTCTTGGGTGCGGGCGCGCAGGTAGCTGAGTGACAGGTGCAGACTGTCAGCGACCGCGATGGCCATGATCACCACCGGCAAGGCCGTGGTGATCAAGTAGTAGCGCGCGCCCATCCAGCCCATCAGCCCAATGGCCACGGCGGCCGAGCCGGCGATCACCAAGAGCGGCCCAACCAAGGCCTTGGGGCGGCGCACGGCGACAAACACCACCAGCATCACAATGAGAACGGCCAGCGGCACGAATTTGCGCGTGTCCGTGTCGACCATATAGCCCAGCCGGCCGTTCATGGCCGCCACGCCGGCGACATGCGCCGTGACGCCAGAAATGTCAGCGGCGGCGGCGATGCGGGCGACATCCGCATAGGTCTCCACGGCGTGATCAGGGTCGTCGACCGGGACAATCAGCATGATGGCGTCGCCGGCGTCGGACGCCAGGACGCCCATGAACGGCGCCATGGTTTGCATCCGCGCCCAAGCCTGGCTGGCGTCATCGGGGCTGAGCGCGCCGTCGGGGATGATGGGGTCGACGAACAGGTCGCCGCCCTCGCCGCGCAGCGCCGATTCGGTCAGCGGGCTCATCAGGGCGTCGGCGCGCACCCCGTCGACGTCGGCAAGCGCTGCGGACAGGGCGCGCGCACCGGTCAGGCGCTCTGGCGTCCACATGCCGGCGGCGTCCTCAGCCACCAGGGCGACGACGATGGGGTCTTCGATGTCGAAGATGGCGCGCGCGCGATCACGGGCGACGGCGGCGGGATGGTCGACGGAGACAAAGGCGTCAACGGAGGGATCCTTGACGACGCGGGTCAGCCCGGCGCCGAAGGCGATGACGCAGGCCAGCGCCGCAACCAGAACGACAAGCGGGCGCGCAACGATGGGAGCAGCCCAAGCCGCGCGCCGCTCAGGCGCAGCGAGCGAGGCGGAGAGTGGAGGGCCAGAGCTTGACGGGCCAGAACTGGACGTGTCCGTCTGCGCATCCATGTCGTCCCCCAAACGTCAGCCTGCCAGCTATACAAATCCGCGGATGGGCGGATTCGCGGCGCGTATTTGGTCATAATAAGATCGTCGGTTCGGTGTGACATCCGACCACACCAGAGCCCGCTACCGGTCAC
>CAYGQB010000022.1:0-1664 GCA_964351895.1 uncultured Caulobacterales bacterium | reverse complement strand
TAAGATCGTCGGTTCGGTGTGACATCCGACCACACCAGAGCCCGCTACCGGTCACGGCGTCGGGGCGCCGCGATACGGGGTCCAACAAAAGCCCCAGCCCTGAGCGCGACCCATGTGAGCGGCGCAGCCGCGATACGGGGTCCAACAAAAGATACGGGGTCCAACAAAAGTGGTGCCGGCAGAGGGACTTGAACCCCCGACCCCCTGATTACAAATCAGGTGCTCTACCAGCTGAGCTATACCGGCGCTGACGCGGGCCAGCCGCGCGCGCCAAGATGTAGCCAATCGGCGCCCGGCGAGCTAGAGGCGCGATGGCGCGCGCTTGGCAGCGGTGCACCGGCGAGACGATCGCGAGGGGGGGGCGGGGCGCAAAAAAAAGCTCCCGAAGGCGGGGAGCCTTCGAGAGCAAGCGCGGTTCGCGGTGTCGACAACCCTGGGGGGATGGGGCGGTGCTGGCTTGGGTGTGGCCGACGGGGCGCGAACCGGGGCGGTGTCCGAGCGCTTAGGCGATCGGGCCAACCGACTGCACCATGACCGACAAGACCGCGACCATGAGGGCGCCATAAACGACGGCGCCCGTAACGACGTGTGCACGTTTGGATTTGAACTGACCGAACATTGTTGTCTCCATTCTCATTCGACCGACCAAGGTCTGGGTGTGCGCCCCGTTGAACCCGACCGCTCTGACGGCGGCGATCTTCAGCGAAGCGGGCGGGCGTTGCGGCTGTTGTCCGTCTCTGCCCTTGCCGACTATCGATATGCCGTTATCGAAAAACGATCAAGCCTTTTCTTATCGAATTGCGATAATTTTTTGTAATCTTGCAACTCGGCCTGACGGTTCAACGGTTTTGGCGTCTGGGTCTGCGTCTGGGTTTGCGTGTGTGCTGGGTCTGCGTCTGGGTCTGCTGGGCGGCGGGTCGGGGAGGGTCGCCCCGTCCGTCCACGCCGCCTGTCATAGCTAGAGATGCATGACGCGCCCCTGGCGGATGCATGACGTCGTGTTCATGTCGCTCACGCACGCGTGACAGCGGGCAAAAAAGAACCCCGGCACGCCTGTCAGGGACGCGCCGGGGCTGGGGTTGGCGATCAGATGGAGATCTAGCGCCACTTGGCCAGAATGGCCCCGCCCACGAGATGCGTCAGCAACAGGTGCAGCGAATCAAGGCCGAGCAGCCCCACCGGTTCGATCCCGTAGGAGAACGAGTAGAGACGGGATGTGAATGTAAAGAAGAGCCAGGCGCAGGCTGCGATCGCCAGGCCGCTTGGCCGGTCATTGACGTCGAGCCGCTGAAACACCAGCGCCAAGCCAAAGGCGGTGATCAGCGGCATCACCGGGCCCAGCGCCATGCGCCATTCGTTGCCGGCAAAGCTGTCTTGGGTGTAGCCCGACAGCGCCATCCAGGCCTGGCTAAACAGAACGCCATAGATGAGGGCGCCCACGGCGTACATGGCGATGGCGGCGACCAGAACGGCCACCAGATTGATGTTGAGGACGCGCATGGCGGCGTTTCTCCCGTGTCAGCGCGCCGCGTCTTCTTGGCGGCGCTTCAGCCTGCGACTCTAACCCGGTTTTGCCGCGCCCGGCGAGGGGCTGAGGGGGCGCGGCGGGGGCAGTGCGACGAACGTCAGGCCGGTCGCGGGGATCAGCTGAGCGCCTCATAGGC
>CAYGQB010000021.1:0-27402 GCA_964351895.1 uncultured Caulobacterales bacterium | reverse complement strand
CCTCAGGCCCAGGTCGCGAGGACATGTCAGGCTGGCGCGAGATCGTGTTCACCGTCGCCGACCTGGATGTGTGGATTGAGACGCTGGAGATGGCGGGCGGCTGGGAGGTGCGTCATCGCGGCGTCGCCGATCGCCGTCACGCGCCCTTTTGGGGCGCCTACTATGGAACAACGTTTGAAACCGTACTGATGGCGAACGCGGGCGCCGACACCGGGTTCATCCGCCTGGTGCGCGTGAGCGGCGGGACACGCGAGTTGGCGCGCCCGAACGATCAGCCCTGGGACACCGGCGCCATCTTCAACACCAACACACGGGTCGTCAGCATGGCGGACACGCGCGAAGCGTTGATGGCGCGCGGCTGGAACGGCGACAGCGAGCCGATCGAATTCACGTTCGGCCCGTTCGTCGTCAAGGAGTGGATCCCGCGCGGCCCGGACGCGGTGCGCATGGCGTTCGTGGAGCGCGTGGCCCCGACGCTGGAAGGCTGGCCGAACTTGCGCAAGATGAGCCGGGTGTTCAACTCCACTCAGATGGTGGCGGACATGGACGCCTCGCTTGCCTTCTACACCCAAACGCTGGGTTGGAAGGTCTATCTGGAAAGTCGGCGCGCAAGCTCTGAACCCGGAGAGAACGTCCTGGGACTGCCGCACAATCTGACGGACGACATCGTGCGCGAGGTGTTCATCATTCACCCGCAGGGAACCAACGAAGGGTCGGTGGAGCTGGTGGAGTATGAAGGCGCTGACGGGCGCGATTTTGGCGCTGACGCCTCGCCGCTTAAGCGCGGGATCGCCGCCTTGCGTTTCCCGGTTGACGACGTGACGGCCTTTGCCACCGAGATGGCCGACAAGGGCGTGTCGCCTTCGTCACCGATCACCCAGCTTGATCTGGCTCCCTATGGGGTGGTGGACATTGTCGCGTTCGACAGCCCGGAGGGCGCCCGCCTTGAGTTCTTCTCAGCCGCGACGCGCGTGGAGTAGGCCGCGGGAAGATTCGATGCGCGCGCGCCCCTGAAGGCGCGCACGCATCGCAAGAAGCGTCGGACTACTTGTTCCAGACGCCCTTGTCCTTGAGGTACTGATAAGCGTCAGAGGTGTCGGTCGGCTGATACTCGGCAAAGAGGTTGGGCGGATAGCGGTTCACATAGGCGTCGAACACCGGCGCGTAGAGCGCCATGTGCACGTAGGGCGGGCGATGACGGGCCCGGAAATCTGCGATCGGGATGGTCGCTGTCACGCCCTGTTCGTGCTCTGACGTGGCGCTGGTGATTTCCTTGCCGTCTGGACCCCAAATCGTCGTTCCGCCGCCGCCGGCGTCGGCAAAGAAGCCGGGATTGTCGGGTGAGTAGGCATTGTTGACGAGAGCGGTGTAGACGCCGTTGTAGAGCGAGGTCGCGGCCATATCCATCGGCGTGAAGCCGCCGGTGGCGGTGCGCAAAATGATCTCGGCGCCCTTCATGGCGAAGGCGCGGAACAGCTCAGGCTCGCGCTGCACTGAACTGGTGGCGATGTTGCCGATCGGGGTGCGGGTGACCGGCACGACCGCATCGAGCCCGTACATCTCCACATACTGTTCCAAGACGTCATAGATGGTGGTCGTAAAGAGCTCGAAGCCGGGCCCGAACACCGCCTTGATGTTGCGCGCCTTCCAATGGGCGTCCACCAGCGTTCCGTCCGGACCCACCATGGAGGTGATCGACAAGACATGCTTGGGCCAGGCCGGGTCTTTGACGTAGGAGCCAAAGACGACGTAGCAGCCATACTCCTTGGCCTTGGCCCCAACGGCCTCGACCTCGGGCCCGTCAAGCTCGATGGCGACCTTCAGGGCGTCTTCGCGCGACCAGCGGTTGGAATAGCCGGTGATCGGAAACTCGTGGAAGAACAGAAGGTCCTTGGACCCGCCCCAGTTGTTGGCTGCGTCGATCAGCGACAGCATGTGATCGAGGTTGGCCTTGCGGGTTGCGTTGAGATTGTCGACCTCAACCCCGCGCACTCGCGATTGAACCGCTGAGAGACGGATGCGCGGCTTGATCAGATCAACGCCCTCGTAAACCCCGTCGGCCGGCACCGAGACCGTGTCGGGGCCCCGGGTCAGCGCCGCTTCGGCTGGTGCGGGGCGGGCGAGGGCGGCGCCGGCGCTCAGCGCGACCGCTCCGGCGAACAGGTCGCGGCGTGAAATTGGGGGGTGACTGCTCATGACGCGTCTCCATGTTGCACGATGAGAAGGGGCCTTTCATCCAGGCGCGCGGCGCTTGCCGCTGGCGTTTCTGGCAGGTTCGGCTGAGGGCGCGGGTCTTGATGGGGCATGGGCCTGGCTCCGTTTTGAGCGGCGCAGCTTGATCATCTGATCCGTCATGGTAGCGGTTTGAGGGCGCGCGCGCATCCAAAAGATATATCCTTTGAGTGTTGCGGCGCAGCGCTGAGCGGTTAGCATCCCTCAGCGTCGGGGCCGACGGCGCTCCGGCAGCCGCAGACGAAAAGAAGAACGCTTGAGATGAACTCCACTGCGGTTCTCGTCACGCTCCTGGTTTACAAGGCGGCGCTCATTGCCATTGGCGTGTGGGCCAGCCGGCGAACGCGCGACGAAGCAGATTTTTTGCTTGGCGGACGGGCGCTGGGGCCATGGGTGGCGGGCCTGTCCTACGCCGCTTCAACGTCTTCGGCGTGGGTCCTCTTGGGCTACTCAGGGTTCGTCTACACCGTCGGCCTGTCCGCGCTCTGGATGACGCCGGGCATCTTGTTGGGATACGTCGTGGTGTGGTTCTGGTTTGGGCCACGCCTGCGCCGCGAGAGTGAATCGGAAGGCCAAATCACGCTCACGGACTTCCTGATCGCGCGCACCGAAGGCCCGGTCCGTCGGCTCATCCAGATCACGGCCGCCTGCCTCATCCTGTTCTGCTTTGTGTTTTACATCGCCGCCCAGTTTCAGGCCGCCGGGAGGGCGTTTGAGTCCGTGTTTGGTCTCGGTCTCGCCGAGAGCGTGATCCTCGGCGCTGCGGTGGTGCTGGTTTACGCGCTTCTGGGAGGTTTTTGGGCCGTTAGCGTGACCGACACGCTGCAGGGCGTGGTGATGGCCGTTATTGCGCTGGGACTTCCGGTCGCGGCGCTGATCGCGGCCGGCGGCCCAGCCGAGGTCGCAGACACGCTAAGAAGCACAACCTCGCCAGGCTTTTTGTCCTGGGACGGCGACCGATCAACCTGGATGTTCATCGGCTTCGCGGCCGGGGTGTTCTCCATCGGCCTTGGCACATTTGGCCAGCCTCATCTTCTCAATCGCCTGATGGCGGTGCGCGACGATGCGGCCCGGCGCGCCGGCGGCCTGGTTGCGATCTCGTGGGCTGTAGCCGTGTACGTCGGCATGACGACGCTGGCGCTGTCGGGCCGCGCCCTGGTTCCCGAATTGGCCGAAGCGGAGAACATTTTCTACCGATTGGCGGGCGACCTTCTGCCTGCGATCATTTCCGGCGTGGTCATCGCCGCGATCTTGTCGGCGGTCATGTCGACGGTTGACTCCACGCTGCTCGCCGCCGCCGGCGCTGTTTCTCATGACGTTGGCGTGGCCCGGCGCTGGCCGCATCTTGAGGTGGCGGTGGCGCGCACGGTGATGGCGCTCATCGCCGTCGCGGCGGTGGTGATGACACTGACTTTGCCCGCCTCAATCTTTGGCCGCGTGCTCTTTGCCTGGTCGGCGCTCGGGGCCGCCTTTGGCCCCATCGTGGTGGCGCGTGTTGCTGGCGTTGAGCCGCGCGGCTGGGCCATCTTGGCGGCCATGGTGACGGGGTTCTCGCTCACCGTCGTGTTCAATCAGGTCTTGCCGTCTGGCCCAGGGGCGATTGGCGAACGCCTCTTGCCTTGGTTGCCGGCCCTGTTCCTCGTCTTCGCTTTTCGCCAGCCTCAGGGCGTGTCTGCGCGCCTCAACCCTGATCAGGAGCCCGCCTCATGAGCCTACTTAAGCTTGCCCCCTTGGCCGCCACTGCCGTCTTGGCCGCCTGTGCGGGCTACGCCGCCGGCGCTGGAAGGGCCGGGGAGGCGATCGCCGGCGCGCAAGAGACTGCGCCCAAGCCCGCCTACATGGTGGTGACCGGAACCGTCCTCAAGCAGGAGGAGTTTGTGGAAGGCTACGCCAAGCCCTTGCCCGCCCTCTACGCAAAGCACGGCGGACGTTACCTGGCGATCGGGCGCGACGTGACCTTCTTGGAGGGAGCGGAGGACTTTCAAAGCTATGTCGTTGCTGAGTGGCCCAGCAAGGAGGCTGCCTTGGCGTTCTGGGACGACCCTGAGTACGTCGCTCTGCGCGATGCGCGCATCAATGGCGGGTGGGGCGCGTTCGATGTGTTTCTGGTCGAGGGGCTGGCGGCGCCAACCATCGTTTCGCCGTTGGTGCGCGACTGATCGACTTTGCGCGACCGCGCTGTTTTTGCGCGATCGCGCCCTGGCGCACACCGGGAAGGAAATGATATATCCTTTCGCGACGGGTGCGCAGCCAAGACGCCTGCGCTGGAAAAAATAGGGGAGGGTCGGCATGGATGCGACCAACACCATGCTGATGGGCGGCCTTGGCGGCTGGTGGAGCTTGAATGAGCTGCACGTGCTGCGCTGGCTGCACATTGTGGCGATGGTCTACTGGCTGGGCGGCGAGTGGGGCGTGTTTCAAACGTCCTACAAGGTGGTCAATCACCGCCTCCCCCTGGAAGAGCGCCAGCGCCACATGGACACCGCCTATCGCATCGACATACTGGCGCGCACCGGCATTATCTCGCTTCTGCCGCTTGGCCTGCACATGGGCTATCTGTGGGGCGTGCAGCCGCTCGGGGGCGTGTGGTTGGTTCTGATGTGGCTGGTCTGGGCGGCCTGGTTGGCGCTGACGTGGGGCGCATTTGTCTCCCGCGGCAAGCCGATCTGGAAAACGCTGGCCACCCTGGAGGACTGGACCCGCTATCTGTTGATCCCGACACTTGTGATCACGGGGGTCAGTTCTTTGCTCGGGTACGGGCCGTTCGCCGGCGGCGAGGGACAGCTTTGGTATGCTGCCAAGATCACCGTCTTTGGCCTGGTGCTGATCATTGGCGTCATTTTGCGGCTCGTGATGCACGAGTGGGAGAAGCTGTTCGCCGTCCTGGCCGCGGGCCCGGACGCGCAAGCTGAAGCCACGCTTGAGCGCTCCATCCGCCTGGGGCGCAGCGTGGCCTATCTGTACTGGGTGGGCATTCTGTCTATCGCGTTCTTCGGAGCGGTGAAGCCGTTCTGATCGCTAGTCGGCAAGGAGACCGAACATGAAACAGCTCGTTTACGGTGTCGCAGCAGCGGCCATGCTCGCAGGATGCGCGACCGCGCAGGATCGACTGTCGTTCGATGATCCCGACGACGTGGTTGAGATGATGCGCAAGATTTGGTGCTCAACCGAGGACGGCGTGGTCAAGACCTTCTACTGGGAGGGCGATGTATTTGCGCGCCGTCAAGGCGAGGCGGACAAGCGCATCTTTTCTGTGCAGGGCATGAACATTCGCCAGTGCGGCGATCATGAGCACGAAACGCGCGGCGCCGGCGCCAAGACCACCTCGCGTGAGATTCTGCTCTACCTGGATCCCGACACAAAAGAGGTGCTGGGATCTTGGGACAATCCATGGACGGGCGAAACGGTCGAGGTCATGCACGTCGCCAATGACCCGGTAAACGGCGGGTTCTATCCAATCGGGCGAGGCGGTCCGACGACGTGGATGGGCAATGTGATCGGCGACAAGTGGTCGTCCAGCTTCACCGTGCCGCTGTTCTACACCAACCCATTGGGCGGTGAGTATCAGACCGAGGTGGGCGGCACCTATCACGCCACCGAGATGTTCAGCTTCTTCGGCGACGTGGATGAGATCACCGATCCGGCGACGGACTCAGTGCCCGCGCACGTCAACTGGGTGCGGATTTCCGGTTGGCTGCCGTGGATGAACATGGGCGGGCGCGAAGGCTCTCTCTACTTCTCCACGCATGGCCGCAAGCTGGACAGCTTTGACCAGCTGACGGAGACCATGAAGACCCAGATCGCCACGCGCTACCCAGAGTATAACGCGCCCCCGCCGCTCTCTGATGAACGCAAGAACATGACGAGCTGGGAGTACTATAAGGCCGTGAAAGAGGGAGAGATCCCTGCGCCGCCGCCAGTTGCGCACGCGTCTGAGTAAGCAGAACCGACATGATTTAGCGCTCGTCTGGGCGCAAGATCGCGCAGCCAAACGGGCGGCGGAGACCAATCCGCCGCCCGTATTGCGCTTAGCCCGCCGGCTTGAGGCGGCAAGTGCCCGAAAGACACACTTTTTCGTGAAATCAGGATTTGAGGCCAATCGCCGCGTTTTGTCGTGGCGAAAGGATATACCATTAGGCACAGTGATGACGTCATCGCGACACGAGCGACGTACGCTGAATGCGTCGCCGCACGTCGGTCCAGGGGAGAGCAGGAATGACAATCAAGGCACTTTTGATGGGCGCAACGGCGCTGACCATGGCGACGACAGCGCCGATCAGCGCGTCCTTCGCGCAAGACGCAGCCGAGGACGGCGATCGCGAAAAGATCACCGTGACCGCGCGGCGTGTGGAAGAGAGCGCCACCGACGTTCCGATTTCGCTCAGCGCGTTTACCGCCGCTGACCTGGAAGAAAAGCAAATCGTCGGGATCACCGATATTGCCGACTTCACCACTGGTTTCCAATTCCAGCCAGCGTTTGGTCGCGACGGCGACCGCCCGGTCATTCGCGGCGCTTCCAACATCCTCATCTCTGAGGGCAAGGTTGGCTACTTCATCGACGGCATCCCCCTGACCGGCGACATCGGCGGCTTGTCGTTCGACAACCTCCAGCAGATCGAAGTGATCAAGGGGCCGCAGGCCGCCGTCTTCGGCCGTGGAACGCTCTCCGGCGCGATCAACTTCATCACCAAGCGTCCTGGCGACGAGCACGAATTCAACGCCAAGGGCACGCTGGGCAACTATGAGCGCATGGCCGCGTCGGCTTCGTGGTCGGGCCCGATCAACAGCTGGCTGGGCGGCTACTTGGGCGCCTCCTACGATTCGTTTGGCGGCGACTTTGACAACCTGGTCGAGGGCGACATGCTGAACGAGCGGGAGTCTCAATCGCTCAGCGCCTTTCTCTACTTCGACCCGACGCCGAACATCTCCGGCTCGGTCCGCCTGATCCATCAAGAGATCGATGACGGGCACTTCGCCATCGATCTGCAGCCGTCCTCGCTCAACAACGCCTTTCCGAACTCGCGCGAGTATTTCGTGGGTGAAGTCGCCCAGCGCCCTGACAGCGAGTATGGCCTCAACACCAGCGACGTCTTGAACCCGGGCGTGGAACGCGAAACGCAGCAGGCCCTGTTCAACATCGATTGGAACGTGGGCGGCTCGGACGTGGTCCTGTCCTACATCGGCGGCGTGACCAGCCAAGACGAAGTCTCCGGCGTCGACCAGACCTATGACGAAACCACCGTGTTCTTCTTGGGTCGACCGCTTCCGTTCCCGCCGTTCTTCGGCCGCTCAGTGTGCCAGTTTAGCGGCACCAACGCTGATTGCGCCAACTCTGCGTTCAACGGAACGGGCGCCAGCACGCGCAACGTGGTCAGCCATGAGCTGCGCGTCAGCACGCCAACGGACCTTGACGTGCGTGCCTCCGCCGGCGCCTTCGTGCTCAACGAGAAGCGCAAGGGCGTTCCGATGTATCTGGAGGCCACTGAGTTCGGACTCGACACGCTCGGCGATCGCTTGGAAACCGACAACCTGTCGTTCTTCGCCTCGATTGAAGCCGACTTCACCGACCGCCTGACCGCCGGCCTCGAACTGCGCCACTCGCGCGATGAGATCAGCCGCACCGGCCAGGCTTACGGCGCCTCTCAGTTCTTCGATCCGGCGTTCTTGGCGACCCTGACGGGAACGAACTTGAGCCAGGTTGTGGGCAACACCAATTCGCGTTCGGCCACGTTTGAGGCCACGCTGCCGCGTGCAACGTTGCGCTATCGGCTCAACGATGAGTTGAACTTCTACGCCCAGTACGCCCAGGGCAACTCGCCGGGCGGGTTCAACCCGGAAGACGCGCCGGAAACCACGATCGATGAAGAACTGCTGACCAACTACGAGATCGGCCTGAAGGGCTCGATCCCGGGGTCGGACGTGGCCTTCAACCTGGCTCTGTTCAAAATCATCTATGAGAACCAGAACCTGACCCAGACCTATCTGACCTCGGCGGGCGGCGTGAACTCTTATACGTCCAGCTTGGGTGAGACCGAGATCAACGGCTTTGAAGTTGATGGGTCGACCGAGCTGTTCGACGGCTTCACGATCTCCGGGACGATGTCTTACCTCGACGCTCAAGTCACTGAAGGCATCAACACCGACCAGGGCATTCTCTTGGGCGGGATTGGCTGTCTCACCGGCTTTGGCACCACGGGCAGCTTTACACCGACCCCAGCCTGCGAAGAGATCGCCTCGATCGTCGGCAAGACGCCTCCGCTCGTGTCGAAGTGGCAAAGCTCGTTGTCGGGCCTGTACTCAGCTCCGACCGGCTATGGCGACTGGGAGTGGTTTGCTGGCGCGGACCTGATCTATCGCTCCTCGTTCTACGCTCAGATTCACAACCTGGCGGAAACCGGCGACTCCACGAAGGTCAATCTTCAGGCGGGTCTGGAAAGCGGCAACTTCCGCTTGAGCGTCTGGGGCAAGAACGTCACCGACGATCAGACGGCGCTGGGCATCCTGCGCTATGTCGACTTTGACTCACCGACGAATGCGACCACCGGTCAACGCGTGCGTGGCTTCGGCGTAACGCCGTCGCCCAAGCCGACTTACGGTGTCACCGCGTCGGTGCGCTTCTAGTCCGCAAGGCGGGGGCGCTTGCAGACAGAGAGGGGCTCGCCGCGTTCGCGCGGCGGGCCCTTTTTCGTTCGTGGCGTCAGCGGCTACCATCAGCATTCACTCAAGGGCCGCGGACCTGCGCGCGCCGGCCGTGTCTTGAAACAACGGAGACCTCACATGATCATCGGCAACCCCGCCCGTCGGCTATCGACGTGCAGCGTCGGCTTGGCTTTGGCGCTCAGCGCCGGCGCCGCTGCGCATGCGGAGGGCGAAGTCCAGGCCCGGCTTGAAAAAGACCAGCGCGAGCTTCTTGAGCTGATCCAAGGCCGGTGGGTCAATGAGCTGCAAGTCTTTTTCGCTGAGGAGGCCGGCCTGACCGAGACCCAGACCCCGGAGCGCTCCGAGTGGGTCATTGAGGCCGATCCCGATGTTGAGGCCGGCGTGACGGTCAGCGACGGCTCGGGCGCGCGGCTCGCAACGCTGGCCTTCGCCCCGGACGTGGACGCCGGCGTGGTGCGCGCCGATCTGTCGGTGCTGGACGACGGCTGCTCGCTGGCGTGGCGTCGTGAAGCGGGCGGCTTTCATGGGCGGGCTGAAGGCGATTGCGGGGTCGACGGTCCCAGCGCTTTGATCTTGGCGACCAACAATCTACGCGCCGAGTATCCCGCCGGCGCGCCGGCCAAGGAGATGGAGCGTGCGCGTGACTTCTCCTGCTGGGTGTCTGTGCTGCGCGGGGCCGAGCATGGCGACGCCGGCGCCGGGGCAAGCGGGGAAGACTGGTACTTTGAGCGCGGCGTGATGCTGCACGATCAGGGCGGACTGGCCACAGTCACCACCGACGAAACACCGCCGCGCAAAGTTGATTTGCGCCTGCGGCGGGCGGTGTGGCCGTCGGGGACAAACCGGCCGTCGATGGCGCTCTACGTGCACCAAAACCAGGACGCTCGCGCCACCTCGTATGCGTGGGGGTCCTATGATGAGACCCGGATCGGGATCAATCTGCGCTGGTTGCAGGCCAGCTGCACCCACACTCCAGAGTAGAAGCGCTGCGGTGCGCTCCCGGGCCGACTACCGAATGGGGTCAAATTCGTAGGGCATCCCGCCGGGCACCATGAAGACGATATCGCCGTTGGCGCGCACGCCGGCTTCCTCATAGGAGAGGCCGAGGGGTGTGCGTCGCACGGTGGCTTGCAAGGTCATGTCTTGGCCTGACCGGGAGGTGATGACACAGGTTTCGGGGATCGAGGCGGTCCAGCCGCCGCCGTCCAGCGGCGCAACCGGCAGGGCGCACGCCGCGCCGTAGCCGCGCAAGGTGTCGGGCGAAAGGTCAGCAAAGGCGCCTGGCGTGTCGGCGGCGCCAATCAGGGCCTCGGGCGCGTCGATGGTGAAAAAGTCCATCACGACCTGAGAGTCTCCGGCTTCAGAGCCTGGCGCGCGCGCCAGTTCGCGAAACGACCAGATGCGCTGTCGGCTGATGTCGCCATCGGGTCCGCCGCCGCGCCATTCCAAGTAGTAGACATGGCTGCCGATCTTGGGCGCCTCGACGCGCGCAATGAGGGCGTGCTGGCGGTCGAGCCAATCATAGGGCGCGCCCAGCGCCGGCTCGCGCTTGAGATCCGCTGGAGCGGCTTCGACTTGGGCGCGATTGTCGTAGACGCCGGCCAGCATAAGGGCGTCAAGCAGATCGGCAGTCGATGTGTCTGGGGCGCGATCCAGCGTCGCTGCGCACCCTGCGCTGAGAACGCTGCTCAAGAGGATGCTGGTTAGGGCATGGGATCGGCGCATCTAGATGGCTCCTTCGCTTGAGAGGCGGGCGACCTCCTGCGCGCTGAGGCCCAGGCGCTCTTGAAGCACCTCTTTGGTGTGCGCGCCCAGTGCGGGCGGCGCGCTGGGCGCGCGCACCGGCGTTTCAGACATCTTGATCGGGCAGGCGGGCGCGCGCGTGACGACGCCGTCCGGGCGCGTCGCCTCGGCCAGCATCCCGCGTTCTTGGACCTGCGGGTCGGCGAACACCTGGTCGAACGTGTTGATCGGGCCGCAGGGCACGTTCGCCGCTTCCAAGGCTGCGAGCCAGTCGCTGCTCGCGCGCTCGGCCATGATCGGCTCAAGACAGGCGTTGAGGCGGCCGCGATGTGTCACCCGCGCCTGGTTGGTCACAAACTCAGGGTCGTGCGCCAGGTGCGCGGCTCCAATCGCTTCGCAATAGTGTTTGAACTGCTGGTCATTGCCCACGGCCACCACGATGTGACCGTCAAGGGTGGCAAACACCTGGTAGGGCGCGATGTTGGGATGGGCGTTGCCGAGCCGCACCGGCGCGACGCCAGAGGCCAGGTAGTTGGTGGCCTGATTGGACATCACGGCAAGCTGACAGTCGAGCAGGGCCATGTCGATGAACTGGCCTTGGCCGGTGGCGCGCGCGTGGTGAAGCGCGGCGAGGATCGCGCTTGCGGAGTAGAGACCTGTCACCAGGTCGGCCACGGCCACACCGACCTTCATGGGCTCGTCACCCGGTGTGCCGCTGGGTTGGCCGGTCACGCTCATCAGCCCGCTCATGGCCTGGATCAGATAGTCGTAGCCTGCGCGCCTTGCGTAGGGGCCGGTGTGTCCAAAGCCTGTGATTGAGCAGTAAACCAGTCGCCGATTGCGCTCAGAGAGGGTGGGATAGTCCAGACCAAACTTGGCCAAGCCGCCGGTCTTGTAGTTTTCCAAGAGAATGTCGCTGTCGTCGGCCAGCCTTTCGATCAGGGCGCGCCCCTCTGGATGGCCAAAGTTCACTGTGATGGAGCGCTTGTTGCGATTGGCGCTGAGATAGTAGGCCGCGTCTCCTTGCGCGCCGTCCGGCGTCGTTAGGAACGGAGGTCCCCAGTGGCGCGTGTCGTCGCCCTCAACGGGTCGTTCCACCTTGATGACGTCTGCGCCCAGATCGCCCAAGAGCTGGCCGCACCAGGGGCCAGCTAAGACCCGCGACAGATCAAGCACCCGCACGCCCGCCAATGGCCCTTGCGGCAAAGCTGGCTGCGTCATGCCGACAAGACCTCCGCCACGGCGCGCGCAGCGGCTTGGCCGGCTTCCGCCGCGCCCTCCAGGCCGGTGTGATGGCGCGAACAGTGCTCGCCAGCGAAATAGAGCCGCCCAGCCGGGGCGATCATGGCCTGCGCCCAATCACCGATTTGGCCGGGTTGCCAATGCATGTAAGCGCCGCCCGCCATGGCGTTGGACTGGCTCCAACGCACCACCTCTCGCAAGCGCACCGCACCCGCGCTGGCCGGACGCATGCGCGTCATCTGGCTTTGAACCAGGGCGTCAGTGGCGTCGAAATCAAGGTCAGCGACGGCGTCCGAACCAGCTCCGTCGAGCCAGGCGACCAGCATGCCGGTTTCCGCGCCGTCTGGAGTGCGCTGCACGAAGACGCGTTCCAGCGGTGTGTCGGTCCACATGTCCGGGGCCATGCCGTCGGCTTCCCAATAGGGCGTTTCGGCTTCGAAGTGGAGCTGGGTGATCTGGGTGTAGGCCAGGTTGCCCACGGCCGCGCGTTGCGCCGACGCCAGTGGCGCGTCGACCTCAATGCGGCGCAGCACCGGAAAGGGCACCGCAGAGATGACGGCATGCGCGCGCAGTGAACGCCCACTTTCGAACGTGATCGCAGCGCCCAGATCATCGGCCTTGATCGCGGCCACCGGCGCCTTGGTGCGCACCACCCGGGGCAGGGCCGCCGCCATGGCTTCTGGCAGGCGCTGAGCGCCGCCAACGATCTGCTCTGATGGGCCGATGGAGCCTTCAAGCGCATAGAGCGTGAGGGAGCGCCAGAGGTTCATCATCGAATAAGTGTCCAAGGTGTTGGCGTTCAGGCTGACATTGATCAGCCGCAGTGCCTCTGGCGTCGCGCCGGCCGCGTTCAAGAACTCCAGCGCCGCCACGTCGTGCTCGGCGAAGGCCGGGTCCAGCCAGTCGAGGGTGCCGCCGTCCAGGGGGTTGGCGCGCGCCACCATCGTAAAGAACAGGCGCGCCGGTGAAATGGCGCGCAAGGGTTCCGGCAAGGCGTTGACGGAGGCGGTTGGCCAGGCGTCGCCGGCCATCAGCGTGTCGTTCACAAACAGGGTTTGGCCGAACGTGGACGGGGCGAACGGCTCAAACGAGAGCCCCAACTCGTCGGCCTCCGCGCGCAGCCGGTTGTAAGCTTGGCCGACTTGCTGGCCGCCGCCTTCGGGCGCGCCGGGCAGCGCGTCCAGCGTCATCATGCGTCCGCCGATGCGATCGGACGCCTCCAAAACCAGTACGTCAACGCCGGCGCGCGCCAGGGTGCGGGCCGCCATCAGGCCTGAAAGCCCGGCCCCAACAACAATGACGTCGGCGTCAGGGCCGCCGCGGTCGCCGCGTGGACCGCATCCGGTCAGCGCTGGGGCGCAAACGCCCGCCGCAGTGAGGCCGGCGATGGCGGCGCGGCGCGTGAGTCTTGTCATCGTGCATGCTCCGATGTGTGCGCCGCGTGAGCGATGAGCTGTGCTTGACGCAACGCATCGTTTCTCGGCGTGGCTGTAATGGTATAGGCTTATATCATTAGAGGCGCGCAAGGGAGATGGCGTCTCGTCGTTGGAGGGGGCATGCGACGACGCGCCTTTATCTCAGGAGCCGCAGCGCTGACGGGGCTCGGTGCGGCGGGATGCAGCCCGCGTGGGCGCGAAGACGGCGTCCTCTATGGACGGGCGGTCTCTCAGACGCCGCCACGGACGCCCTGGGATGATCAGTGGGCTGGATTTCGCACGCGCATCAACGCCAACCCGACCATCAAGCTCGACTATTTCAACCGTGCTGAACTGGGCAACGAGAGCCAGATGATGCACGACATCCGGCGTGGGCGCGCCCATGTCGGGGGCATGTCGTTGCAGGGCGTCGCCGTCGCCATTCCAGAGCTGTCTGTGCCGATGGCGCCTTATCTGTTCGACAGCGAGGAAGAGGTCGATTTCGTCTACGACAACTATCTCACCCAGATCGCAAACAAAATTGCCGCACGGTCAAACCTCTATATTTTGCAATGGGTTGAGGTGGGCTGGACAAACATCTTCGCCAATCGTCCGGTGCTGACGCCCGATGCTGCCCGCGGCCTGAAGGCGCGCACCCCGCCCAATCCCGCCACCTTTCAGTTCGCCGAAGCGGTCGGCATGGACCCGATCCCCTTGGGTCAAGCCGACCTGATCCCGGCGCTGCAAACCGGCCTGGTGAACTCAGGTCTGTCAGGCACGGTCTATCATCTCTTTGTCACCAAGGCCTTCGCGAGCGATTTCACACTGACGCGCCATTCGTTCGACACGGGCGCGATCGTCTTAAATCGCGACTGGTATGAAGGCGCGACAGACACGCAACGCGCGACGCTGGACGGGGCCTGGGGATCGTCTGCGGCGGCCCGCAAGGGCGTGCGCGATCTGGTTGCGTTTGCCATCGCGACGATGCGCGAGGCGGGGATCGGCGTGCATGAGCTGACGGCCGAACAACGCCAAGAATGGGCGGCCGCAACGCGCCCTGTGCACGAGCGCCTGGTGGACACCATCGGCGGCGACGCTGGCGAAATGTATCAGGCGATTTTGGACGGCAAGGCGGCGTTTCGCGCCCTGAAGGAAGGTGGCGCCTGATGTTGGCTTCTGTGCTAGGCGCCATCGGGCGCACCGAACGCATCGCTTGCGGCGCCGCGTTCGTGGTGATGGCCGGAGCTCTCATTGCCGACGTCTTTTCGCGCCAAGTGTTTGCGACCGGGCTTGTCGGGGCGCCTCAGGTCGGCGTCGTGGGCATGATCGCGGTCGCCATGTTTGGCATGGGCGTGGCCACCGATCATGGCCAGCACCTGCGCCCGCGGCTGTTTGACGGCCTATTTCCAGCGCCAGTGCAGCCGACGATTGAGCGCATCGCGAATGTGCTGACTGCGATGTTCTTTGCCGGGTTTGGCGTGTTGGCGGCGCTGGTTGTGGCAGAGTCGATGGCGCTGGGAGACCGCATGGCGGTTCTCAATTGGCCGATCTGGCCGATGCAGCTGATCATCTTGGCCGCCTTCGCCACCAACGCCGTGCGCTTTGCCATCTATGCGATTGATCCCGGCCTGACCCCGCAGCAAGACCTGCCTGAGACCGGGCTGGATCACGACGCGCCCCGCCAGGGCTCGGCCGACCAGAAGGGCGCGTCCTAATGGAACCGTGGATTCTCGCAGGCCTCGTGATCGGCCTGATGGTGTTGCGCCAGCCGATCTTGGTGGTGCTCGGCGTGGCCGCCCTGTTTGCCTACGTGGTCTGGAACGACGGCGATCCAAAGTACGTCATCTATGACATCTGGTCGGCGGTGAATAAGGAAGTCTTGCTGGCGGTGCCGCTGTTCATCTTGGCAGGCGCAGTGATGAGCAAGGGATCGATCGCGGCGCGGCTCATTGATTTCCTGCGTGAGTTGACGCGGCCTGTGCCAGGCGGATTGGCCATTGCTGCGGTGCTGGCCTGCGCCGGATTTGCGGCGATCTCCGGCTCGGCGGCTGTGACCTTGTTGGCGGTGGGCGGCATCATGTACCGCGCCCTTCTGGAGGCGGGCTACCCTAAGGGCTTTGCCATCGGGGCGCTGTGCGCTGGCGGTGTCTTAGGGATCATCATCCCGCCGTCCATTCCGCTCATTCTCTACGGCTACATCACCAACACGGACATTTCGCGGCTGTTCCTGGCGGGGCTGGGGCCAGCGCTGGTGCTGGTGACGCTGTTTGCCACCTACGCCCTGGTGCGCAATTGGCGCCAACGTGAGGGCAATTGGCGCCCGGCGCGGATCGCAGCCACCTTTGGCCGCGCCGCATTTGCGCTGCCGGTGCCGGTGATCATTCTGGGTGGGATTTACTCGGGTTGGGTGACAGTGACGGAGGCGGCCGCCGTCGCCGTGGTGGTCGCTGTCATCGTTGAGGTGGTGATTCACCGCGACTTGGGTTTGCGCGACCTTTGGAACACGGTGACAGAGTCAGCCCAGCTCATGGGCTCGCTCTTTCCGGTGCTGGCCATCGCCGTCAGCCTGAACGTGTTCCTCACCTATGAGCAGGCGCCTCAGGCCCTGGTTGCTCAGCTTGAACAGGTGATCACCAACAAGGTCATGTTCCTGATGGTCGCCAACGTCTTGTTGCTGTTCGTTGGGATGATCATCGACGTGGGTTCCGCAACCCTGATCCTGGCGCCGCTCCTCATGCCAATCGGAGAGTCCCAGGGCGTCGACCCCATTCACCTCGGGATCATGATGATCATGAACCTGGGCGTGGGCTATCTCACCCCGCCGCTCGGCCTCAATCTGATCGTCGCCATGGCTGCGTTCAAAGAAGACTTCTGGACCATCTGCAAGGCGGTTCTGCCGTTCATCGCGCTCATGCTGGCGGCCCTGGCCTTAATCGCCTTCGTGCCGGAAATCTCGCTCTACCTCGCCCCCGCCTAGCTGCGCCAATGGGCAAGGAGTTCGCTGACCTGATCAAGGTTGGCGGCGTGGGTGCACGCCACCCCTGCTGACTGAACGAACGTGTTCACGCGGTCGGGATGGCTATCGGGCAGGCCGGGAGCGCAAATGACATGCAGGGCGTCACGGTCGATCGCCAGCTCATTGGGAATGAAGGGCGTGTTTTCGAGCCGTAAGGCTTGAGGCCAGACGGGCGCGGCGCGCAACAGATCGACACAGCGCGTGTGTAGGTCATCGATGCTGGGGAATGCTGCGCTCGAAATCGCGGCGGCCTGCGTCGGCTCGTACCATGGATCAAAGAGGGCGCGGCGACGCAGGTAGCGCCAGGCCGCACTGAGGTGCCCTCCGTGCCATGCCGGCGTGAGGTCGGGTCCCGCCGCGACCGCTGCGTGCGCTTGTTCGGTGTGTGTCGTCGGCGCCCCTAGCAGCACAGCGCCATTGCCGCGCCCTTGCGCCACCAGGTCCAGCGCGATGCGGCCGCCCAGCCCTGCGCCTGCGATGAGCGGCTGATCAGATCCCAGCGCGTCCAACGCGTCCACCACGAGGCGCCAGGCGTCCGGCGTCAGATCCAGGTGGTCTGATAGCCCATGTCCCGGCAGGTCGATCGCCAGGCATAAGCGCTTGCTGGAGACCTTATCTTGGAGCGCCCGCCAACGCCGCCTTGAGGCGCCGGCCTCATGTAAAACTACGAGCGGCCGCGCATCCCCGCCACCATGACGGCGCACATGCAGGCCGCCAGCAAAGCTGTGCTCGTCTGGCTCGGCGAAGGGCAGGTGTGGGGGAGGGTCTCCCGGGTGCAGGGAAAAGAAGCGCGCCATGGCGGCGTGCGCCTCGGCCTTATCTCTCCACCGCATGACGCTGACCGCCTCTGACGCCGCGCCGGCGCGATCAAGATGGGCGACCAGCGGATCGGGTGGGGTTGCGCCAAGGAGGGTTGGAACACGCATCTGCTCCAAGCTGCGACCGCCATCGCGTCGGAACGCGGCCGCATAGGGTCCGCGATAGGCGTCGCCGGCTTTCAACCAGTCAAGCGCGCGACGTTGCAGGAGAACGCGGTCAGGCACGTCCATGGGCAGACGGGCCGCGTCGGTGTGCAGATAGTAGGGAAAGAAGATCGATTGTTCTTCGATGCGCGACCAGAGCGTGGCCAGGTGCGCTCCGTCCCAGGTCGGCGTGAAGGCGGTGAGATACTCCGGGCTGAGGAACAGCTTTCGTTCGTCGGGCGTCCAGATGGCGCAGCCGTCAAGCACGAGCGCGCAGATGCGGTCCGGCGCGCGCAGGGCGGCCTGGGAGGCAATGCCCGCGCCGGTGTGAAATCCGTAGAGCCCCACGCGTCCGAGACCCAACGCGTCCAGCGTCTCCAGAAGGGCGGCTGCATAGTCGTCAGTGCTTGGTGTCTCTATCGTCAATGGATCGCTGTCGCCGTTGCCTGGCGTATCAAGACCGATGACGGTGAACTGGCTGGCAAGCGCGCGCATCACGGGCGCGAGTGCGCCAGCGCTCTCCGGCGAGCCATGCAGCGCGACTACGACCGGTCCTTGCCCCACGCGCACGCCGTGCACGAGGCGCGCGCCGACGCGCACCAGGAACCGCTCTGGTAAGTCGGTTGGAGGCAAATCGGTCAGGGGCAAATCGGATCCGGGCAAGCCAGAAGCGGGCGAAGGCGGCATGGGCGAACCTATCGAGACCTTCTTGGTTGTTACGTGGTCTCGGGGCTAACGCTCACCACCGCCTTACCCACATTGGCGCCATTGACCAGCCGTTCCATGAGAGCGGGCGCGGCCTCTAGTCCCTCGACACGGTCCTCAGCAAAGCGGATGCGGCCATCGGCGACCGCGCTGGCGATTTCAGAGTGGAAGAGGTCCCAGCGGTCATAGAAGTCGTAGACCACCAGCCCAAAGAGCGCGGCGCGCTTGCCAACAACCAGGCCAGCTGGCACGCCGGGCATGGCCTGGTCGGAGTGATAGTGCTCGGCCAGGCCGCACAGGACAACGCGCCCGTAAGGGGACAGGTGCGCCATGGCCTCTGTGAGCATGGCCACCGACACGTTCTCAAAGTGGACGCTGACGCGCCCATCGGCGACCCGCTTAAGTTCCTCGCGCCAGCCGTCGGCCTTGTAATCGATGCAGGCGTCAAAGCCATAGGTGTCGGTCACGAGCGCGCACTTGGTCGGCCCGCCCGCAATGCCGATGACGGTTTTAGCGCCGCGCAGGCGCGCGATCTGCCCCGCCGTGCCGCCAACCGGGCCGGCGGCCGCATCGATCAGAACCGTGTCGCCGTCGCCCACGCTCGCCAGGCGGGTCATGCCGGCCCAGGCCGTTAAGCCAGGCATCCCCAGAACCCCGACGTGGGCGGCAAGGGGCGCTGGTTCCTTCGCGATCGGTCGCCAGGCGCCCGGCGCCAAGGCGGTGACCTCGCGCCAACCCGCATCCATCGTGGCGATCCAATCGCCGGCCGCCACACCTGGCGCTCGGCTCTCGATCACCTGGCACACGCCGGCACCGGGGATGGCCTCCGCGCCGGGCGTCGGCGCCGGTTCGCCCATGTGACGTCCACGCAGCCGGGCGCCGACATAAGGGTCAAGCGAGAGATGAACCACGCGCGCCAACACGCCGCCTTCGGGGCAAGTCAGAGTGGGGGCGTCAATTATGGTGAAGTCGCCGGCCGTCGGCTTGGCGGTGAGGGCGTGCTTGAGAACGACTTGCTTCATCAGGTCTGGAGTCCCCAGGTCTTAAGGTTCAAGCGCAATCAGCTCGACGATGGTGTCGTCGGGAGCGCGTACGGCGCCGGCGCGTCGACCGCCATAAATCGGGCCGTCGCGTGGGGCGGGCGGTGCGATCCATTCAGCGGTTACGGCGTCGAGATCAGGGTGCAGGAACGAGCCCAGCGCCACCCCGGCCGGCAACTTGTCGGCGGCGCCAGGGCGCGGCGTTGCGGCGTCGGGGTACTGATCGATTTCGAGAAACACGTCGCGGTCGTGCACAGCGGTTGCGATGGTGTGCAGCTCAGTGCGCGAGGTGCCAAAGGCGTCGGCAAGCATGGTGTATTCGATGTCCATCACCCGACCGGTTGGAAAGCCCACATGGTTCTCAAACCAGGCCAGCGTGGCGTGCATGTCCGAACAGCCCATCACCAGGATAAACAGCTTGTCGATGAGGCTTTCAGCCCGCGGCAAGTCGTAGGCGGGCAGGTTCTCCCGGATCTGGGTAAGATACACGATCTCCTGGTCGGGCCCCTTCACTTGCATCGGATAGATCGCGGGAAGGCCGTCGATCTCACGCGGCGGGCCTATGACCTCAAACGGGGAGCCCTGGATGCGTTCGTGCACAGCCAGAACATCGGTGACGCAAATCTCAATCGCCGCCCAGCCATAGGTGCGCAGCGCCTTATAGTTCGGCGGCGCCGGGTTCTCGACCAGTCGCAAGAAGATGTCTGCGCCAGACGCCGGGCGCAGGATGCGCGCCGGAGCGCCAGCACTGGCGGGGCGTCCCCATGAGGCGGCGAGATCTTGAGAGAGCGGGCTGGCGTCTTCCACCGTATAGTCGAGCCAGCGCGTGTAGAGGTCTTCAGCGCGCGCCACATCCGCCACGCTGAGGGTTGCTGAACGCAGAAGCTTCATGAGGCCTGTCCTTTATCGCGTGAGCGCTAGCGCAGCGTGTCTAAGAGTTGATTGAGTTCAATGGCGTGGCCGTCGGGATCTAGAACGACCGAGACGAGCACGCGAATGACGCTCTCGCCATCATAGGACGGGTAGCTGGTCTCTTCGGGCGCACCGCGCCCTTCAGCGCCTTCAACGGCAATGGCGCGCTCATAGGCTCCGACAGCGTCATCCATGTTGAACACAAGAACGATGTCGCCGGGCTGGAACGGCGTCTTGTCCTGCGGGTCGGCGGCCTTGACCGGCTTGGTGTACTCCATCAGCCCGAGGACGCCGACATAGTCAGAGTTGGCTTTCAGGAACACTAGCCGCAGCTCGCGGTCAGCATCCTCACGGGTTTCAGCGCTGCGCGGGGTGCGGATGTAGGTGTCATAGATGGGCGTCATGCCCAGCGCGTCACGATAAAACTCCAACGAGCGCTCGATATTGGACACGACCAGCGTGGTGCGGCGCAGATCGAGGGGCGCGCGCTCGCTGTCGGACGTGGCGGCGGTCGCGGTCGGCGCGGCGGCGACGGGGGCGGGGCTGGTTGCTTCGGGCACGGCGGCGCACGCGCTCGCCAAAGCCGCGGCGCAAGAAACCAGAACCGATGAGATCAGTCGGGGCGTCATCAGCGCGCTCCTTTGAGAACAGGTGGGTGAGGCCGAACCTGAAACAGGGTGCGGCAAGACGGTGCGCGCATATCTGGTGCGCAAGAGCGCCAAAGGATATATCATTTCCAGCTTACAGCAACCGACACGAGGTCTTGTCCTCGGTCCGGCGCGACGGAGAGGCAAGATGCATCAGGCAGGCGGATGGAATTTGGCAACGCTTGGTGCGAGCTTGGCCTTCTGCTTGGGCGCATGCGCGACGACCGTGGACATGGACGCTGAAGCGCAAGCTGCGCCATCAGCCGCCGTGCTGGAGCTATTGCCGGAGGCGATCATTGCGCGCGCCCACGCCGCAGCGGGCGGTGACACCTGGGTGCGCCCGCGTTCGCTCTACATGGAGGGGTATGGGCTGTTCTGGCGCGATGGGCCTCAGCCCGTGCGCCACGATCCGCACCTGATGTGGCGCGTCTATCCGGACGTGAAGCGCGACGCGCACCAGGCCGACGGCAAGGTGCGCATCGATTCCATGCGTGATGGGGCGATGGTGTTTCAGGTCTCATTTGACGGCGCGACGACCTACAATCAGGACGGCCCCATTCCAGACGCCCCTGACAGTGACCAGTGGTCGTCCGCTTTTGGGTTTGGCGTCATCCGCCACGCGCTTGACGATGGGTTCCGGCTTGAGCGCCTGGCCGATGATCTGGTTGATGGTCGCGCGGTGCATGTGGTGCGCGTGATCGCGCCGGAAGGGCGCGAAACCCTCTTTGCCGTGGCCCAAGACGACGCAGCGATCCTGCGCGTTGGCTTTGACACGCCGCGCGGCTGGCACGAGCGGATCTACTCTAACTTTTTCTCAAACCCGGGTGTCGACTGGGTGCAGCCGGGCCGGGTACGCCTGTTCTACAATGGCGTAAAATCCAACGAAATCATCTGGACCGCCTTTGACGTCAACGCGCCCATCTCTGACGAAGTATTTGTCATCGACGCGCCGTAACCCGGTCGAAAAGAACCAGTGCGGGGCTAGGTCGGCCGCTAGATCGGGGGCTCGGTCTGCCAGGCGCGGCTTGGCGGGCGCTCTATCAGGTTGATCAAGACGCCGTCGGGGTCGCGCATCAGTATTTCGCGCTGGGTGGCGTGCGGCATTTCAAACAACACAGGATCGGTCAGGCGGCGTGCGCCGGCTGCTTCAGCTTGGGCCAGCACCGCGTCCAGTCGGTCTCCGATGTAAAAGACAAGCGCCACTTCGCCCTGACGGATGTGGTCGTCACTGCGGGCGATCGGCTCGGGCGCCGGGTCATCGAGTTGGAACAGGCCAACCATGCCGAAGTTGGGCGCCGGGCCGGTGTCGGCGCCGGCGGGAGTCTTCAGAATACGGCACCGGGTTGCGCCAGTGTGCGGGCGCGCCAGCACTGCGTTGGCCGAGGCCGGGTCCAGCGCGCCTTCATAGTAGATCTCGGTCAGCCCGAGCATCTCATAGAAGGTGGTCGCCCGCTCAAGGCTGGAGACAAAGAGGGCGGCCCGGATAAGCGGGCTGACCAGTTCGCTCACGCCCCCTCCAGTTCCACAGCCACGTCTTCAGAGGCAATGTCGTCGGCAGCCTCCAGGGCTTCGGCGTCCTGCTGCACCACTCGCAGAATTCTTGCGATGAATTCTTGCTGCCAGGCACCGCGTTCAGCGGCGTCCGAGCTGGTTGGCGCGTAGGCCTCGATGTCAGCGCGGTCGAGCGTTCCGCCGGCCGCAAGCAGACGTTCCACAGTGTCCAGGCGCTCACGCGTGACCGCCAACTCTCCGGCGAGCGCCATGACGATGTTCATCAGGCGTTCGACGTCGGGCTCTTGAAGAAAATGGGGGCGCTTTCCCTTCGCCTTGTTGCCAGAGAGCGCAAGCGGATCGAGCGTTGTCATCAGGCGATCTCCTCAGCTTTTGCTGGCGACTTCTTGGCCTTGGGCGCCGCCTTGCGCGCGCCGAACACTTCCCAGGCGGCCTTGCGTCCAAAGTCCTCGCTGTCGTCGTCGGCGGCGTCCGGGAACACCTCCTTGTCGACCAGGGCGACGGCGCGGCCGTGGATCAGGTCCTTCTTCTTGAAGCCGACAGTGACCATGAAGTCGTCGATGTCGATCTCGTGTAGCTTCGACCAGAACGGCTCATTGTTGTAGAAGGCGTCCCAGTCTCGCATCGCCTGTTCGATCAGCGGCATGCCGTCGGCATACTGAGGTTGCTCGACATGCACCATGACGCCGCCCGGCTTCAGGATGCGCAGGGCTTCGGCGAAGATGTTCTTCATCGCCTTGTGGCTGGTCTCATGCAGGAACATCGTGGTTTGCACCCAGTCGACGCTCTCGTCTTCGATCATCGAGAGGTCCTCAACGTCGGCCTGCATGAAGGTCACATTGTCCACGCCCATCGCCTTGGCGCGGGCGAGGCCATAGCGCAGCATCGGGGCGCCAACATCGATGGCCAGAACGTCCGCGTCAGGAAAGGCCTGGGCGATCGGCAAGACATTGTGTCCCAGGGTGCAGCCCAGATCGACGATCGTCTTGGGGGCAAAGTCGGGCATTGCAGAACGCGCCCAATTGACCACCGCTTGTCCGCCTCCGTCAGAGAAGCGGCCAAGCATGCCGCCTGTGGTGCAGAACAGACCGCTGTCATAGCTGGCCGCCACCGTGACATCGCCAGGGCGCAACTCGGTATAGTAGCTGCCCGGCATGATGTGGTGATCGACCGCCGCAATGTAGCGCGGCGGCTTGACGGCGGGGTTCAAAACCAGACGCGGATCGCCGCTTGTCAGTTCGGCCACAGCCGCGCTCAATGCGTCAGCTTGGCGCAGCGCAACCCAGCGCCCGGCCTGCTGGCGCATCTCCATCGTGGAGCGGCGCAGCGCCGACCACCACTGGAACATGGGGTCCTTCAAAAGCGCCTTGCGCACCTCGTGGCGATCTTTGAACGGGCGTTTCTTGGCCGCGCGATGTGCTGGCTCAACCCGTGTTTCATAGGCCTTCATCACGCCCGGGAGCACCTTAGTCGACAGATGACGATTGAGATGCGCAATGAAGTTGTAGCGCGCCGCCTCGTCATGGGTCACGGCGGGAAAGACATCGTGCTGACCGACGACGCGATAGTCGGGGGGCCCGTCATAGGCTTGCCCAGCGGCCGAAGCGGGCGCCGCCTTTGCGCGCTGCGTCTTGCTCGGCGCAGCCTTGCGCGGGGACGACTTGGGACGGGCGGCGGTCTTCGCGGTCATCTCGGTCCTCTCCTCTGTCGGTTCCATGTGGCGCAGCGTCTTCAAGCGCAGCGCCTAATCGCGTGGCGCGGGGTCGCGCCTCTCAGGCATCTGGTCTAATGATATACCAACTTCAAGTGGCGTGCGCCCCGCGACCTGTGCGCGCGCCTTCACATCTTCAATCACGATGGCGCCCGCCAGGCCGGCCGGCGCTGTCTCATCACGGAGACTAGCGCATGAGCACTCGGATTGTGGCCCTGTTCAACCTAAAGCCTGGCGTGTCTGAAGCCGATTATGAGGCGTGGGCCAAGGCAACCGACTTGCCGACCGTAAACGGGTTGGGCTCTGTGGACGACTTCACCGTGTTCAAGTCCATGTCGCTCCTGGGTTCGGACGCCAAGCCGCCCTACGCCTATGTGGAGATCATCGACGTGGCGAACATGGATCAGTTTGGGGCCGAGATCGGGACGCCGACCATGCAGAAGGTCGCGGCTGAGTTTCAGGCCATGGCCGACGACCTTGTGTTCATCCTCACCGATCAGATCGGCTAGCCTCACACACAAGCGTAGAACGCCAATCAGGGGGAATCCGTCATGGGCGCACTTGAAGGAAAGGTGGCGGTTGTCACCGGGTCTGGACGCCGCAAGGGGCTGGGCGAAGCGATTGTGCTGAAGCTGGCGCGCGAGGGGGCGAAGGTCGTTCTCTCTGACATCGGGCGTGCGCGCGATGAGGCGACGGCGGCCGAACATGTCGGCCAGGTCGATGAGATGGCCTCGATCGCGGATGAGTTGCGCGCCAATGGGGCGCAGGTCGCCACCAAAACCTGTGACGTGCGCCGGCCCGATGAGGTTGACGCCCTCGCCGAGCACGCCGTCTCCAGCTTTGGCGCACTCGACATCTGGGTGAACAACGCCGGCATCGGCTACATCATGAAGCCGCTTCTGGACGTCACCGAAGACGACTGGGACGCGGTGATCGACGTCAATCTGAAGGGCTGTTTCCTTGGCATTCAAGCCGCCGCCCGGCGCATGATCGAACAGGGAAAGGGGGGGCGGATCGTCAACATCGCAAGCCAAGCCGCCAAGTCGGGCTTCCCCCACGCCCAGGCCTATACCTCGTCAAAGCACGGCCTGGTGGGCTTGGCGCGGTCTGCAGCGGTGGAACTGGGTCCGCACGCGATCACCGTCAACAATGTGTGCCCCAATCACGTCACCACGGGCCTCGGGGCCTGGCAAAACGAGTACTTCGCCAAGGTCGTCGGCGCCGACAGCGTTGAGGACTATCTTGAAGCGATGGCAAACCGCATTCCGCTGCGCCGGCCCGGCCTGCCCGAGGATACGGCCAACGCTGTCGCCTGGCTGTGCTCGGATGAGGCGCGCTACATCACCGCTGAAAGCATGAACGTTTCGGGCGGGGAGGAGCCGCATTGAGCATGAGCGCGCAACCCCGAGACCCCGCCCCAGCCGGCTTCACATGGCCCAACGGCGCCAAGCTGGCGTTCTCCCTCGTGGTGAACGTTGAAGAGGGCGCGGAGATGAACATTCGCGACGGCGACCGGGGGCCAGAACCGGTCGATGAGCTGGGCGTTCAGATCAAAAAGCCGATCCGCATTCACGGCAACGAGACCAACTATCAGTACGGGATCAACCGCGGCGCGCCGCGGGTCTTGTCGCTTCTCGACGCCTACAAGGTTCCCGCCACCTGGACTGCCTGCGCCTTGGCGATTGAGCGCGCGCCCTGGCTTGGAGCGGCGATCGCAGCGCGCGGGGATGAGGCCTGTTGCCACGGCTGGCGCTGGTTCTTTCAGGCCTTCATGGATGAAGACACGGAACGCGACTACATCGCCAAGGGCACAGCGTCGCTGGAAAAAACCATCGGCCGGCGCCCCGTCGGATGGCTGTCGCGCTATCTGCACACCGACATCACCCGCCGGCTCTTGGCCGAGGCGGGCTATCGCTATCACATGGACGATTATTCGGACGATTTTCCGTATTGGGATGTTGTTGAGACGGCGTCGGGCAAGAAGCCGATCATAGTTCTTCCGTACGCCGTCGACAGCAATGACATGAAGTTTTGGCTGGATCCCAGCTTCACAGCCGACAATTGGCTGACCTACGCCAAGGACACGTTTGATTGGTTAAAGGCTGAAGCGAAGGCTGACGGAGCCCGGATGATGAGCTTGGGTCTGCACTTGCGCATCATTGGGCGGCCGGGCCGGATCGGCGCGCTGAAGGCGTTCCTTGAGTATGTCACTGGCCAGGACGACGTTTGGATCGCCACGCGCGAACAGATTGCCGACCACTTCGCCGCGCACGCGCCCGCGCCTCAGGGCTGAGCGCTCGACCACGCGCCTGGTGGTGTCACACGTCCGGTGATGCGGCGATCCGCCCGCTAGACGACAGGTCGCCGGCGCGCGCATCAAGGCGCCATGCTGAACCGTCCGCACATTGAATTTATCCAGGCGCAGCTTCTGGCGTGGAGCCGCATCGGCGAGGGGTTGGCGCGTCCGGATGCGGAGTACAAGTTCCTCAGTCGCGACCCTGAGACAGGCGGATGTTCCGCCCTGATCCGTTATCCGCCCGGGTGGCGGCGCGAGGGCCCAGAACACATCAGCGCTGCTGAGGAGTTCTATGTTCTATCGGGTGCGCTCTCGATCAACGACGAGACGTATGCGTTCGATCACTATGGCTATCTGCCGCGCGGCGCGACCCGGCGCTCGATGGCGACGCAAGGCGGAGCGGTCGTTCTCACCTTCTTTGACGCCGAACCCATCTTGTCGGCCGGCGAGGGGGCGAGTGAAGCCCAATCAGGGCTCATTCACATCGATGCGCTGCACACGCCTTGGGACATGACGCTGAACGATCCCAAGCTGGCTCATCTGGGCATCTCGCGCAAAGACCTGCGGCGTGATCCAGAGACGGGCGAGCGCACGTTTCTGTCGATGATCTTGCCGCACTCAGAACCCCCTGGCCGCAAGGGGCCGCAAGAACGTCATCCCATCGTTGAAGAGGCCTACGTCATTTCAGGTTCGTTGACCGGACCGCACGGCACCATGGCGCCGGGCGCCTATTTCTGGCGCCCGGCTGGGATCGCTCATGGTCCGTTTGGCACCCGGTGGGGCTGTGTGTCGCTGATCCGCTTTGTCGGTGGTCAGCACGTCAATGAATGGTCGCAAGCTGAGGCGCCGTTCGACTTTGACGCGCCCTATGCGCCCGTCTTGCCCGAGGCTCTGTCTGCGCTCGCTTACGCGCCGTGGGCGCCGCCGCCGCGCTACTAGCGAGCAGCACTCAGACGCCTGGCGCGATGACGGCGCTGGACTTTCAGAGCTGCCAGGTGATCCAATCACAGCGACGGACTTACACAGAAGGGCGCGGCTATGGATTGGATCCTCAAGCGCGGGGCGTGCGTGATGGCGTTGGCGGCTTCTCTGGCGACGGCGGCGTGCGGCGCCCCGACCGATGTCGCCCCTCCTCAAACCGCGGGCGCCGAAGTTGTCGACCCGTCAGACGCCGGTCCCCAAGTTGTGCAGCGCGGCAATGGCGTGGAGAACTACATCGCCCTGGAAGGCGTGCGCCGATTTGGCGACACGCTCGTGTTCCCCGAGGTCAAGATCGCCGACCCGGGCTTCCTGGTCGTGCATCCCTTCA
>CAYGQB010000020.1:23405-27465 GCA_964351895.1 uncultured Caulobacterales bacterium | reverse complement strand
GCGCATGCGCGCATTTGTCGGCGGGGCGGGGTTCACCTCCAGCCTGGTGATCCGCCTGGTGCCTTCAGCGCCGTTCATTGTGGTCAACATGGCGTTGGGCGCGGCGGGCGTGAAGTTGGCGCCGTTCGTTGCCGGCACGGCGCTTGGCATCATCCCTAAGGCGCTTGTCGTGGCTGCGATCGCTGGCGGCATGGTGCATGTTTCTGAAGGCGGGGACTGGCGGATCACAGCGGCCCTGGGGGCGCTTGCCGTGTTCTGGATTGGAGTGATTGTTGTGGCGCGGCGGCGACTTACGCGCGCCAGTCACGGTGACGAGGCCTAGGGCCTGTTAAGGATCAAAGCGCGCTCGGCTTGAATCGCGCCGTGCGAGCGCGCAAGTAATGCTTTGCGCGCCGGACGCGATTCGCGGTTTGGTCTGGCGCACCTGCACTTGTAAGGACGCGCATCGCCATGTTGTCGAGCCTCTTTGGAATGATGTCGTCAGATATGGCGATCGACTTGGGCACAGCCAACACGCTGGTCTATGTCAAAGGTCGCGGCGTGGTGCTCAACGAGCCGTCGGTCGTGGCGTATGAAATCATCAATGGCCGCAAGGTTGTGCGCGCCGTTGGCCATGAAGCCAAGCAGATGCTGGGCAAGACGCCGGGGCACATGGAAGCCATTCGCCCGATGCGCGATGGTGTCATCGCCGACTTTGAAGTCGCCGAAGAGATGATCAAGGCGTTCATTCATAAGGTTCACAATCGGCGCTTTTCGGTGAACCCGCAGATCGTGATCTGTGTCCCGTCGGGCGCCACCCAGGTGGAGCGCCGCGCCATTCACGAGAGCGCCCTGGCCGCTGGCGCCCGCAAGGTCTACCTCATCGACGAGCCGATGGCCGCCGCCATCGGCGCTGGCCTGCCCATCCACGAGGCGTCCGGTTCGATGGTGGTCGACATCGGCGGCGGCACCACTGAGGTCGCGGTCTTGTCTCTTGGCGGCATTGTTTATTCGCGTTCGGTGCGGGTGGGCGGCGACAAGATGGACGAGGCGATTATCAGCTATCTGCGTCGCACCTCCAACTTGCTGCTGGGAGACGTCTCGGCTGAGCGCATCAAGACTGAAATCGGCACCGCCACGCCGCCCGAGTCGGGCGACGGCTTGTCGATGACAGTCAAGGGACGCGACATCACCAAGGGCGTGCCGCGCGAGATTCGCGTCACCGAAAGCATGGTAGCCGACGCGCTCGACGATCCGGTCGAGCAGATTGTGGAAGCGGTGAAGGTCGCGCTTGAGGCGACACCGCCCGAGCTTGCCGCCGACATCGTGGACAAGGGCATCGTCCTGACCGGCGGCGGCGCCCTGTTGCGCAATCTCGACACCAAGCTGCGCCAGAAGACCGGCTTGCCGGTCACCATCGCCGATGACCCTCTGTCGTGCGTGGTGCTCGGGTCGGGCAAGGCGCTTGAAACCCTGGCGCAGAGCAAGAGCCTTCTTTCAGCAGCGGTTTAGCCGCGAAGCACGGGCGCCGCGACGATGACGGACACGCGCACGAGCGGGGGCAATCCACTCGGCGGGCCGTTTGCCTTCATTGGCTGGGCGCTCCTGGTGGTGGTGTGCATCGGCTTTGCGCTGCTTGCCCGGTCGGGCGTGTGGTTCAACGGACCGCGCTCTGGCGTGGATGACGCGCTGGAGCCGGCGCGTGAGGTGGTCTCGGCGCCGTTTGCCGCCGCGCGCCGATTCAGCCGCTCAATCAACGACCACTTCGACATCTACGAAGAAAATCAGCGCCTCAAGGAAGAGAATGAGCGGCTGCGCGCCTGGTACGACTTGGCGCTGGCCATGCGTGATAAGATGACGCGCTATGAGAAGCTCTTGGGCGTCAATCCAGATCCGGCGGGCGACGTGGTGACGGCGCGGGTGGTCGCTGACACGTCTGGCCCGTTCGTGCGTGCGCGGCTCATCAATGCTGGCGCGCGCGAGGGCGTGCGCTCAGGCCAGGCGGTGTTGACCGAACGCGGGCTCGCTGGGCGGGTGGTGGCGGCCGGACAAAGCTCGGCGCGCATGCTGCTTCTGACTGATCTGAACAGCCGGGTGCCGGTGATGATTGAGCGCAATGACGCCCGCGCGATCCTTGCAGGCGACAACCGTCCATCGCCGCGGCTAGAGTTTTTGCCGCGCGATCATGGCGTGGCCAATGGTGATCGGGTGGTGACGTCCGGCGACGCCGGGCAGTTGCCGCGCGGTCTGCCGGTGGGCGAGGCGACGGTGGACCCCAGCGGCGTGTGGCGGGTGCGCCTCTACGCCGAACAAGCTCCGATCGACTATGTGCGCGTGGTGCGATTTGTGTTTCCGCCCTCGCCTGAGGATGATCCGGTCATCAGCGCAGACGCCGACGCCGACGCGGGGGGCGGGGCTGAACCTGGGGCCGTCGCAGAGGCGCGCGCAGGCGCACCTTCAGCGGTTGGCTCCACGCCATGACGGTCTCGCGCCAAACCCCGCTCACCCGGGCGTTCGCCTACGCCGGCGCGCTCGGCTTTGCGCTTTTTGGGATTATGCTCTACGCCGCGCCAACGTCGGTCGGCCCGTTTTCGCTGCCAACGCCATGGCTTGCGTTCATGCCGGTCTTTGTGTGGGCCGCGCGCCGTCCCACAACCACCGCCTGCGTGCTCTCGTTCTGTCTCGGCCTGGCGCAGGACAGCTTGACCGGGGGGCCTTTGGGGCCATGGGCGGCGGGCTTTCTGATGGGCTATGCATTTGCCGCCTCGCAGCGTGACGCGCTGGAGAACCAATCCACGTTTGCCGCCTGGATCGTCTATGCGGTCGCTGTGGCGTCGGTGGCGGCGGGCGCAGGCGCCGTCGCCAGCATCGCTCTGGGGGCGCCCCCGGCCCTGGGCGCGCTGGTTTGGCAAATGCTGGTCACCATCGTCTTGGGCCCGGTGGTGGCGCACCTGTTTGGCGGCTGGCGGGCGTTGGCCGGATCAGAGGAGCGCTGGGCATGAGCTTCTCACGCGAGGAATCTGATACCAGCCGCGTCTTTTCGCGCCGCGCCCTGCTTCTCAGCACGGCGGGCGGCGCGGTGTTCGCCGGCCTCACCGCGCGGCTCTGGCAGCTTCAAGTAGTGGAAGCTGAACAGTACGCGACCTTGTCAAAAGACAATCAGTTCAATCACCGCCCTGTGCCGCCCAGCCGGGGGCAGATCCTTGATCGCACGGGCGTCATCGTCGCCGACAATGACGAAAGCTGGCAGGTGCGGGTGGTTCCAGACCAGCTGCGCGGGTCTGAGGGCGTCTTGGAGCGGCTGGCCGATCTAATTGATCCCCCACGCGGCGCCGACGATCCCTTGGGCGATGTGCGCCGCGAAGGCCGCCTGACGCGTTGGCGGCGGATCTTGTCGCGGGCGCGTCGCCGGTTCGACGAGGTGACGCTGGAGGCGGATCTCGACTGGGATGCGTTTGCACGGGTCAATCTGGCGCGTCCTGATCTGCCGGGCGTGATTGCCGACGTGGCGGAGACCCGATCCTATGGCGTGGCCGACGCTGAGGGCGTGCGCCGTGACGCGGACGCCTTTGCCCACGTGGTCGGCTATGTGTCCAAGCCGCCTGAAGACACCATCGAAGAGCGCCTGGATGCGCTGCGTGACGAGGCCGAGCGCCAGTCCTTGTCGCGGATCATGCGCCATCCGGGCTACCGGGTCGGGCGCTCCGGAGTGGAACTGACCAAGGACGCCGCACTCCAGGGTGAGTGGGGCGAAATGCGCATCGAAGTGGACGCCTATGGGCGCACCATTCGAGAACTGGGGCTGGACAAGACCACCGAGGCTGGCGCGCCCTTGCAGCTGACCCTGGACGCGGGCGTCCAGGCTTTTGCCCAGCGCCGCCTTGATGGCGAGAGCGGGGCGGCCGTCGGCGTCAACGTCCATACCGGAGAGATCATCTGCCTCGCCTCTGCGCCCGGTTTTGATCCCAATCGGTTCTCTCGCGGCATCGAGGCGCCGGCCTATCGCGCTCTCGTGGCTGATCCGCGCAAGCCGCTCTACAACAAGCCGCTGGCCGGTCTCTACCCGCCCGGATCAACGGTA
>CAYGQB010000020.1:0-23395 GCA_964351895.1 uncultured Caulobacterales bacterium | reverse complement strand
GATCACCGCCCTGGCGGCTCTGCGCGACGGCATCATTGATCCAAGCGAGCGGGTGGTGTGCCGCGGCAAGACGCGCCTGGGTGATCGCGAGTTCCATTGCTGGAAGCGGGAGGGCCACGGGGCGGTTGACCTGCGCCTCTCGCTCAAGCGGTCCTGCGACCTCTACTACTACGAAATCGCGCGGCGCCTTGAGCAGCGCTATGGCGGCGGCGACGGGGCCTATGAGAAGGGCGTTGAAGCCATCACGGCCGAAGCCAAGCTCTTTGGATTGGGCCCGGCGTTTGATCTGGACGCGCCTGGATCGCGTGATGGGTCGCTGCCGACGGTTGCCTGGAAACGGGCCATGTTTGGCGAAGGCTGGGCCAACGGCGAGACACTGGTCAACGCCATTGGCCAAGGATTTGTCACCGCCTCGCCGCTTCAATTGGCCATTATGACGGCGCGGCTTGCCAATGGCGGGCGCCCCGTGGAGCCGCACATCGTGGTCCCGCCCGGTGGGATCAAGCCGCCGCCGGCGACGTCAGCTCCGATTGCCGACCCCGCCTTCATCGCCCTGATGCAAGACGCCATGCATTCGGTCACCGACGAGGCGGGCGGCACGGCCTACTGGGCGCTTGGCGCCCGGGGGCTGGACTATGAGGGGCTTGGCATGGCCGGCAAGACCGGCACCAGCCAGGTGCGCCGCATTACCCCCGAAGAGCGTGCAGCTGGCGTGATCGCAAACGAAGATCTGCCCTGGCGGCGGCGCGATCATGCTCTGTTTGTCGGCTATGCGCCCTACGATGCGCCCGAGTACGCCGTGGCCGTGATCATTGAACATGGCGGGTCAGGGTCTCGCGCCGCAGCCCCGCCTGCGCGCGACATCCTGCGCGAGATGGTGCGTCGGTCTGGCCGCACCAGCACCGCCAGCCTTGATCGTTCGGGGGGCGCGGGGTGAGCATCTACGACAATCACCGCGGCATGGGCGCCTACGCCAATCAGCGCAGCACCATTGTCACGCCAGACACGGTGTTCGCCATGGGCGTGCGCGGCTGGCTGTTCATTCTGGCTGTTGTCGCGCTGGCCGGCTTTGGCGTAGCGATGCTCTATTCGGTCGGCGGGGACCCCTCAGCGTACCAGGCGGGCGCATCCTGGTGGGAGCGCGGCGCGTGGGATCCATGGGCGTCGCGGCATGCGGTGCGGTTTGCCATTGGGCTTGTTGCGATGCTGGGGTTGGCCTTGCTGCCGCTGACGCTGTGGCGCACCCTGGCCTATCCCGCTTATGCGGGCGCCCTGGTGTTGCTGGTGGGCGTTGAGCTGGTCGGCGAAACCTCGATGGGCGCGACGCGCTGGATTGAGCTGGGGCCGATCCGGGTGCAGCCCTCAGAGCTGATGAAGCTGGCCCTGGTTCTCGCCTTGGCGCGCTATTATCAGGGCGTCTCGCCCAGCGCCATTCGCGAGCCGGCCGCGCACCTCGTTCCGATTGTTCTCATCCTGGCTCCGGTGGCGCTGATCGCCAAGCAGCCCGACCTTGGAACCGCGCTTTTGTGCGCGGCGACGGGCGGGGTCATCGTCCTCATGACAGGAGTGCCGTGGCGTCAGGTGATAGCGGCGGGCGCGCTGGGGGCGGTGGGGCTGGTGCTCATGTTCGCCTATGGCCTGCATGACTATCAAAGAGCGCGCATTCTCACCTTCCTTGACCCGGCCAATGACCCCATGGGGGCGGGCTATCACATCCTTCAGTCAAAGATTGCGATGGGATCGGGGGGTCTGAACGGCAAGGGTTTTGGCCGCGGCACACAGACCCAACTCGACTTTCTGCCCGAAAAGCACACCGACTTCATCTTCACCGCAATTGGCGAAGAGCTTGGGTTCTTTGGCGGGGTCGCCGTGCTGGCGCTTGTCGGTCTGATCTTGGCGCTCGGGGTGTCGTTCGCCGTGCGCAGTCGGTCGACGTTTGGCCGCTTGGCGGCGATCGGGGCCTCGGCGACGTTCGCGTTTTACGTCATCATCAACACGGCGATGGTGATGGGGCTGGTGCCGGTTGTGGGCGTGCCCTTGCCGCTGGTCAGCTATGGCGGCACGGTGATGATCGCGGTGATGGCGTCGTTTGGCCTGGTGCTGTCCACGCACCTCTACCACGATCAAGAATTCTCCCGCACGGGCTTGCGGCGCTAGCGTGTGGGGGCGACTGGCTCGCCGGGCGCAAGCGACGGCGGCGATGCAAAGACATCGAAGCTTGGATCGGTGCTGAACACCTCAACGCGCGCACCGTCCGGAACCCCGGAGAAAGGCTGAGCGTCGCCGCCCAGACACCCGGCCAGAAACTGCTCCATGGCGGCCGCCCAGACCATGTGATCGGCAGACGAGTGAAACCACTCAGAGGTCCCCTTAAAAGCGATGATGGTCGTCTCGGCGCCGCGCGCGCGCATCGCTGCAGCGCTCTCACGCGTTGCTTCAAGCGCTTCGGGCGAGGACCCCAAGCCAATCAGCACCGGCACGCCCAGAAGTTCGGCCTGCGGGCTCATCACGCGCACGCTGGGCTCAGACGCCGCCTTGTCCTGGGACGCGGCGTGCGGCAGCTCAGCCACGGCGCACTCGAACGCATCGGCATGGGCCGCCGCGGTGCGTAAGACGAGATCCCCGTTTCCGTAGCCGCCTGCGATCGCGGCCTGTCCGGGCGTCGCCACGCCCTGCGCCAAGGCCCAATCATACGCCGTGCGCACATCGCTGACCGCATCTTCGCCGTCCGGCCCAACTGCGGCGTTGCGAAACCGTTTGCCGAGCCCAAAGGCCCCGCGCACATTGACGTTCAAGACCGCATAGCCGCGGTCGGCCAAGAACTGTGTGGTGGCGTCAAAACCATCGTCCAGCCGATGGGAGCTTGATGGGACGATCACCAGCGGCGAGGCGCGTTCAGGACGTCCGTCTCCGTCAACGTCGGCGCCGGCGGGAAGGGTCACATAGGCGATCAACTCCAGGCCGTCGGAGGTTGGAATGACGGCGGCGGTCTTAGGGGCCAGGAGATACTTTGAGAGCGCAGGCTGGATGTCGAACAGAAGCTTGACCTCTCCGGTTTCCGGCTCGAAGACGTGGTAGCGACCGCGCTGAGCGGCGTTTTCCTCAAAGATGATCCAGCGCTGATTGTCGACTGTGCGGGCCAACACCTCAAACGCCCCATCGAGCTGGTCTTCCAGCGTCTCCAGGGCGCGCGCCGCACTCGCCGTCAGTGGGATCCAGTGCGACGTTAGGCGGTCGACCCGAAACGCCTCCACCTCAAACGTGGTCGGGTGCACCATAACTTCCGACACGTCGGCGCCGCGCTGGCCGCCGATCACTTCACGCGCGCCGGTTTTTAGATCGATGCGCGCCAGCATGGCTGCGTCGGCGTCACGGCTGTCGAGAACGAACACGCCCGAGTTTGAGCCGTCAAAATCGATCAGGCGCCACGAGGCGGCGTCCTCAGGCTCCAGCTGGAACAACAGCTCCCACTTGCCGCCCGCGCCCTGACCATGGCGGGCCCAGATTTTCTTGCCGCCGTCGCCGCGGTGATTGATCGCCAAGCGGGCGTCAAGGGCGTGGTCGATCTTGTAGAAGTCGAACTTCTGGGCGTTTGCGTCGGCCTTGCGGGCTTCGCCGGTTACCACGTTGACGTGATAGAGCGCGCCGGCGGCGTCCTGGTCTGGCGGCAATTCCAACAGGGCGACTTCGTCCGGCCGGTCCCAACTCCAGCCGACATAGGCCGCCTGAGAGGCCGCATCGCCTGGCGTGATATCGCGCAATTCGCCCGTAGTGACGTCCAGCGCATAGACGCGCTTGGATTCCTCTCTGGGCGAGAGAACGATCAGATGGGTGTTGTTGGGCATCCACCAGTAGAGGCTGACGTCTGACGAGAAGCTGGTGAGCGGTCGGCCCGAGTCCGGCTTCATGCGCGCGCCGCCCTCGCCCAGCCAGGCCGTGGCGATCCAAAGATTGACCGCGCCCTCGTGCGCCGCGAGCCATGTCACCTTGCGTCCATCCGGCGACAGGCGTCCGCGATAGCGTTCTGGCGCGGCAAAAAAGAGCTTGCGAGGGATCAGCCCGCGCGGCCCGTCGCTGGCGGCTGACGCTGTTTCAGCGTCCGCCGCGCCTTGGTCGGCGCGCGTGGTCGCAGGTTCTTGCTCGGGCGCGCCGCACGCCGCAGCCCCCGCCAGAACGAGCGCAAGCCCAAGCGCGCGCAGGAGGGGGGCGCGACGTCCATCAGAGCGCGGCTGGGCGGCCCGGCGAGGCGTCAGGCGCTGCATCGTGTGTCGAACCCATCTTCCATACACTGACCGTATCATTCCAAATCGGTAGGCGCATCGCGGCCCATGGGCAAGTTACGCCTGCGTAACCGGCCGGCGCGGCGATGCATTGCACCGGCTCGCGCAAGGCCTTAGTAAGCGGGGGAACCGGCGGACGCTCAAAGGCGCGCTGCGGCTCGGCGGCGCGTCATCATCTCGCACGCTGTCGCGCAGCGATATGTTTTTGCGGCCCATGCGCCCGGACCCACTCTCTGTCGTGTGCGTTGCCCCGTCGGTTTCGTCGGTCCTGACGCGGGCGACCAAGCCACAAGGAACCACGCTGTATGGCGCGCCAGTTCATCTATCACATGCGCGGGCTGACCAAGTCCTATCGCGGCGGCAAGAAGGTCCTGGAGGGCGTCCATCTGTCGTTCTATCCCGACGCCAAAATCGGCGTTGTCGGGGTAAACGGCTCAGGTAAGTCCACTCTCTTGAAGATTATGGCCGGGGTCGACACCGACTTTACGGGCGACGGCTGGCTGGCCGACGGCGCGACGGTGGGATACCTCGCTCAAGAGCCCGAGCTTGATCCAGAAAAGACCGTTTGGGAAAACGTGATTGAAGGATCGGCTGAAAAGCGCCTCGTGGACGCGTTCAACGCCGTCTCCATGCAGCTTGCAGAGGACTATTCTGACGAGCTGATGGAGAAGATGACGACGCTTCAGGAAGAGATCGACGCCAAGGACGCCTGGGACGTCGACAGCAAGATTGAGATGGCCATGGACGCCTTGCGCTGTCCGCCGGCCGAGAGCGCGGTGACGGCCCTGTCGGGCGGCGAGGCGCGCCGCGTGGCCTTGTGCCGGCTGCTTCTGTCGCGCCCCGACTTGTTGCTTCTGGACGAGCCGACCAACCACCTGGACGCGGAAAGCGTGGCCTGGTTGCAGCATCACCTTGAGGCGTATCCCGGCGCTGTCATCCTGGTGACGCACGATCGCTACTTTCTCGATCAGATCACCGGCTGGACGCTGGAGTTGGATCGCGGTCGCGGCATTCCATACGAGGGCAACTACTCAAGCTGGCTGGAACAGAAATCCAAGCGGGCCGAGGCTGAAGGCCGCGAGAGCGAAAATCGCAAGCGGGCGCTGGCGCGCGAACTCAACTGGATTCGCGCCAGTCCCAAGGCCCGCCAAGCCAAGTCCAAGGCCCGCATCAAGTCCTACGAGGAAATGCGCGATCAGGCCGATCGCGAAGAGGTTTCGACGGCCCAAATCTACATTCCGCCAGGGCCGCGCCTTGGGTCAGTGGTGCTTGATGTCGAAAAGCTCTCGAAAGCCTATGACGATAAGCTTCTGATCTCTGATCTGACATTCAGATTGCCGCCGGGCGGCATTGTCGGCGTCATCGGGCCCAACGGGGCGGGCAAGACAACTCTGTTTCGGATGATCGTGGGGCAGGAAGAGCCGGATTCGGGGACGTTGCGCGTCGGCGAGACGGTGAAGCTGGGCTATGTCGACCAGACCCGCGAAGATCTTGATGGCGGCAAAACGGTCTGGGAAGAAATCTCCGGCGGCCTCGATGTGATCACCTTGGGCAAGCGCGAGGTGAATTCGCGCGCCTATGTCTCCAACTTCAACTTTAAGGGCGTGGATCAGCAAAAGCCGGTCGGCAAGCTCTCGGGCGGGGAGCGCAACCGGGTGCAGCTGGCCAAGCTCTTGAAAGAGGGCTCCAACCTTCTCCTGCTCGACGAGCCGACCAACGATCTCGACGTGGAGACCCTCGGCGCGCTGGAAGCGGCGCTAGAGGATTACGCTGGGTGCGCTGTTGTCATCTCGCACGATCGCTTCTTTCTTGACCGGATCGCCACCCACATCCTGGCGTTTGAAGGCGAGAGCCATGTGGAATGGTTTGAAGGCTCGTTCTCAGATTATCTGGAAGACAAGAAGCGCCGCCTTGGCCCGGACGCCGATCTGCCGCGTCGGATCAAGTTCCAGAAGTTTGCCCGGTAGCGGGGAGCCCGGAGCCGGATCGGGCGGTCTTTGGCTTTTTTTGCAGGGCGGCGTCAAAATCGCGCGTCCTGGTTCGACGTCTTGGTGACGCTGGAGCGGTTCAGCGTCGCCAACACCGTTGAACACAGAGGAACTTCAGAGCCATGGCAAAATTTGCGCTTCTTCTTCCGCACGTCCCCGATCGCTACTCTGGTCTTGAGCCAGAAGCGATGACGGAGATCATGAAGGACTATATCGGCTGGGTGGATCAGCTGGCCGCCGACGGCGTTTTTGACGGCGGATACAAGCTCGTCGACGCGCCCGGGAAGCTGTTGGTGGCGCGAGGCGACGGCGCTGTTGTGCATGACGGCCCGTTCGCGGAGATGGCCGAGGTGCTGGGCGGGATCATGGTCATCAACGCCGCCTCTATGGAGGAGGCTGTGGCGATCGCGCGCACCAATCCGCACCTGGTGCACAATCGGCGCATTGAGATCCGGCAGATCCAAGACTGACGGCCGGTGCAGCCATGCAGGACACCGTCAAGTCCGAGCTAGACCGAGTGATCCGACAGGAGCGAGGCCGGCTGATCGCCGGCCTCGTGGCGCGGTTTGGTCCGGGCGTTGTCGATCTGGCCGAGGACGCGGTGCAAGACGCGCTGGTGGCCGCGCTTGAGACCTGGTCGCACACGGGCTTGCCGGATACGCCCGGCGCCTTGCTGACGACGATTGCCAGGCGCCGACTGATTGAGAAGCTGCGCCGGGCGGGCCGCGACGTGACCTATGACGAGGGGGGCGACACGCGCTCAAGCGCCCCGCCCGAGGCGGTGTTGCGCGCCGATGTCGCTGACCCGGAGTTGCGCCTCATCGCGCTGTGCTGCCATCCCGCCCTGTCGCAGGCCGAGCGCTTGACCCTCACGGTCAAGCTGGTGGGCGGTTTCTCGGCGAAAGAGATCGCAGGCCTGTTCTTGATCACGCCGGCGGCCGTTGGCCAACGGGTCGCCCGGGCGTTGCGCACCTTGCGCGACGCCGCACAGGACGCGCCAGATGGCGCTCTGCCTGGTGCGCGCAACGTGTTCGAACTGCGCGCGCGGGCGCCGGCCATGCTCCAGACCATCTATCTTCTGTTCAGTGTCGGCTACGCGCCTCGACTTGGATCGCGGCTCTGCCTTGACGAGGTGTGCGCTGAAGCGCTGCGCCTGGCTGAACTGACAGCCGCGCAGGCGGCCACGCGCGGACCGGACAGCTCGGCGCTTGCAGGGTTGTTGTGCCTTCAGGCGGCGCGACTGCCCGCGCGATCGGGACCGGGCGGCGAACTGGTGCTCCTCAGTCGCCAGGACCGAGCGACGTGGGACCGCGATCTGATTGCGCGCGGGGCCGTGCATCTAGAGGCCGCGAAGGCGGCCAAGCAGCTCAGCACCATTCATGTCGAGGCGGCGATCGCTCTGGCCCATAGCACTGCGCCGACCTGGTCTGCGACGCCTTGGGGCGACATCTCTCGGCTCTATGGCGTACTGGAAGACATGACCGGCTCGGTTGTGGTGGCGGTGAACGCCTGCATCGCCCAAGCGTTTGCCGGGGATCATGACGGGGCGTTGGCGCGCCTGGAACACCTTGAGACGACGCGCGATCTGGCGTTGCGGTTTCCCGTGAGTCTGGCGCGCGCTGAAATTCTGTCGGGTTTGGGGCGCGGTGACGAGGCGCAGGCGGCCTTCAAGGCGGCCCTCGCGCTCGATCTTAGCCAGCCGGTTGTCGACCACATTGAGCGCCGCATGGCGGGAGAGTGTGGCGGCGCCTTTCTGTAAAGTCGGCAGTGGGGATCTGCGGGGGACGCGCACATCTCGCGCGCGCCCCCACACATCTGTCTCAACCGACCACCAGTCTGGTTTGGCCGTGCAGGACTAGCTGTCTCGGCGATCTGTGATCTTGCGCTGAAGCGCGTCAATCGCGGCCGGGATGCGCCCGTTGTTCTGGCCCAGAATGCCGACGATCTCGTCGCGCTGGTTCAGCGCCAGCCACACGCCGATCACTTCCACGTCGACCACCAGCGGGCCGTCGTCACCGAAGATCACACGCCAGTTGACGTCCAGATCATCGTCGTCGCCTACGCCGGTCACCGTCGTGTGCACGATGACGTCGGTGGGCCGGCGCGCAGTTGAGCCGTTTACAGTCAGCGTCTGACCGCCGTACTCGCCCAGCTGGGTCTCGTAGACGCCAGTCGCATACTCGCGAAACACCGGCGCGAACAGGGCGATGTCAGCGTCAAGCTGGTCCTGGTCGCCATAGGCCGGATTGCGTTCGGCCGCCTTGTACTTGCCCAAGACGAAGCGGGTTACGCGAGGCACGTCGACCACGTCGTCGACGAGGTCGCGGAACACCTCCTTCTTGGCCTCAAGGCTTAAGGTGTCGTCGCCCAGCGTGGTCAACACCTTGTCGGCGTTGACGCGGACGAAGTCCTCGGCCTCTTGCGGGCTCTGCGCCTGGGCGCTGAACGCCATCAGGCATGCGGCAACCAGGGCCGCGATCATTCGAGTCATTACATCAGTCTCCGTGGCCAAATACGCGCAACGCCCCCCGGCGCTGCGCCTTGTACGCCAGCCCGACCGCCCCGCGCTCAGCGCGCTGCGGTCCCCAAAACTTATCTCGTCTCACAGCCGGTTCGCCGCCGCTTGTTTTGCGCGGTCGCACCGACCTATTCGAAATCTGGCAAGTCCTCGTAAGCATCCGCCTCGCCGTCGCCTTCGCGGATGCGTGACCTGCGGGCCTGAACGTAGACGGCGCGCGCCTGGGCGTAGGGGTCTGCGCTTTCATAGACCAGCTGCACCGCCGGGTCGGTCAAGACGCGCAGATCAACCACGTCGGTCGTGCGATAGGCGGCCACAAAGGCGCCGCGCCCTTCAAACTGGGTCCAGGTCAGCGGATCAAAGGCGGTGTCGGCAAAGCGTCCGACAAAGTCGCGACCGGTTGTCGGGCCGAGCAAGGGGAGCATCAAGAACGGCCCGTTGCCCACACCCCAGCGCGCCAGCGTCTGACCGAAGTCTTCGTCGCGCTTGGGCAGGTCGCCCACATTGGCGGCATAGTCGTAGAGCCCGGCCACGCCAAAGACGCTGTTGAGCGCGAACCGAGACGCCTGCACGCCAGCCCCGTCAATATCGCCTTGCAGTGTCTCATTCACGAACCAAATCGGCGTCTTGATGTGATCAATAAAGTCTCGCACCCGGTCGCGACCAAACTTGGGCACGACCGATTCGTAGGCCGACGCCGTGGGGGCCAAGACATTGCGGTCCAGCGATGTGTTGAAGGCAAAGACGCGCCGATTGAAGTCCTCATAAGGGTCGGCGATCACCAGGTCGTCCGGCTTCTCATAGCTTTCTAGCGTGTCGTCGATGCCGCGACGCACGCCCTGGCTGACGTCAATGGCGGCGCGCGCCGCCTTCGTGGCTCCGCCCTGAATTGGATCTGTAACCGATTGCGTCGAGGCGCATGAGGCCAGGCACAGAGCTGCTCCCGCTGCAACGCACGATACTAGCTTATACACGCCAAACCCCTCGAGATGACCGCCGCAGCGTCACCGTTCATGCCGCTCTTGTGTGAGTGAACAATGGTGATTTTGCGGCCTCATACAATGTCTGGAGACGGGAGGTGAGATGAAGAACGTTAAAGTCACGCTGACGTGATGCCCGCACGGCCCGCATTACCCTCGCATCCCAACAGGTGTGCCCGAAATGACGCACTCTGAGCACGCCTTTGCACAAGACGCCCGATTGTGCGCAACGGTTCACCCGTCCCCAAACAAGCGCTAGACGAAATGCAGATATAAACATATCTTTATATGATTGCGGCAGAGTGCTTGCAGGCGCTTCCCATAATGGGGCCAGACAGGAAGCGTACGTTGGGAACTGGTCGGATTGGCCTGGCTTAAGCAGACCGGCCGCGGCGCAGACGATTGGGACCGTCCAGACGACCAAGCGGCTGGAATGCTCGGCGACAGCCAGGGTGAGCGAGAAAGAAACGTGGACCGCACCATTACCATCCTCAGAGCCATCGGCGAGGTGACGCGCTTGCGCATTCTCGCGGTCTTGGCGCGTGGGGAGCTGACGGTCAGCGAACTGGTCCAGGTTCTGGGGCAAAGTCAGCCGCGCGTCAGCCGGCACATGAAGCTTCTGACCGAGGCTGGCGTGGTTGAGCGCCTGCCCGAAGGCGCCTGGGTGTTCTATCGCTTGGCCGAAGACGACGCGCACGTCAGCACGCTCGCGGGCGCGGCCGTCGCGACGCTGGACGAGCACGATCAGGACCTGTTGCTGCGTCGGGACCGAGAGCGGCTCGACCTGGTCAAGGCGGCGCGCGCGGCCGCTGCGGAATCCTATTTTCGCAACGTGGCCCGCGACTGGGACCACATCCGCGCCATGCACCAGGCTGAGGACTTGGTGGAACAGGCCATGCTCGACGCGGTGGGCGAAGGCCCGTTTGACCTCATGATCGACGTTGGCACCGGCACCGGGCGCATCCTTCAGGTGTTCTCAGATCGCATCGCGCGCGGAGAGGGCATCGATTTGAGCCACGACATGCTGACTATGGCGCGCAACAACCTGGAGCGGGCTGGCGTTGGTCATTGTTCGGTGCGCCGGGCTGATCTTTACGCCCTGCCGTTCGCGGACGCGTCGGCCGATCTCGTCGTGGTGCATCAGGTTTTGCACTATCTCGATGATCCGGGGCTGGCCCTCTCGGAGGCGGCGCGCATCTTGCGGCCGGGCGGCACCATGCTGGTCGCAGATTTTGCATCGCACACGGTGGAGGAGTTGCGCGATCAGTTTGCCCACCGCCGCCTGGGCTTTTCTGACGAAGACGTGGGCGACTGGATGCGCGAGGCGGCGCTTGAGCGGCCGCAAGCGCGCGACCTGGCGCCCAAGACCGACGGACTGACCGTGAAGTTGTGGGTCACGCAAAGGCCAGCGACCGACACCGCCGCCCCGATCGCGCCGTCGCGCGCGGCACAATAAAACGCAATTGGAGCCTGACGATCATGCGCGTCTCGTTTGAGTTTTTCCCGCCCAAGTCGCCCGAAATGGAGGCGCGGCTTTGGGATTCAGTGAGCAAGCTGGAGCCCGTTGGTCCAAGCTTTGTGTCGGTGACCTACGGCGCAGGCGGCTCCACGCGCGAACGCACGCACGCCACCGTCAAGCGCATCGCCAACGAGACCAGTCTGGCGGCGGCCGCGCATCTGACCTGCGTGTCGGCGACGCGCGCTGACGTCGACGAGGTGGCGCAGTCTTATTTGGACGCAGGCGTGCGCCACGTGGTGGCTCTGCGCGGCGATCCGCCTGAGGGGATCGGGACCGCCTACACGCCGCACCAGGACGGCTACGCCACGTCCACCGATTTGGTGGCCGGCCTGCGCGCGCTGGGACCGTTTGAGATTTCGGTCGGCTGCTATCCTGAAACCCACCCCGAAGCGGCGTCGGCTGACGCGGACATGGCGGCGCTGAAAGCCAAGTTCGACGCCGGCGCCAACCGAGCCATCAGCCAGTTCTTCTTTGAAGCCGACACCTTCTTTCGCTTTCGCGATCAGGCTGTGAAGGCGGGCGTCACCGCGCCGATCGTGCCGGGGATCATGTTGCAATCGAACTTCAAGGGCCTGGCGCGCATGTCCAAGTTGTGCGGCGCGCACATGCCTGACCGGATTGCCGCCCTCTATGACGGGCTCGACGACGATCCTGAAACACGCGAGGCGATCACCGCCCAGGTGGCGGCCGAACTGTGCGCGCGCCTGGCCGACGGCGGCGTTGAGGATTTCCACTTCTACACCCTCAATCGGGCCAGCCTGGCCATGGCGACAACGCGCCTGCTTGGGCTGACGCCTGTGCGTGCGGAGGCATCGTGATGGCGGCGTTTTCTTCTAAGGCTGAGCGCTGGGCGGCCATCGAGGCCCTGAGCGAGAAGCGCATCCTGGTGCTTGACGGCGCCATGGGCACGGAGATCCAGCTGCGCCGGCTCGACGAGCCCGACTTTCGCGGCGACCGCTTCGGCGATCACGCCGTGTCGCTGAAGGGCAACAATGACCTGTTGAACCTGACCCGCCCTGACATCATCGAGGCGATCCACGGCGACTATCTAGACGCCGGCGCCGATATTCTGGAAACCAACACCTTCTCGGCCACCCAAATCGCCCAGGCCGACTATCACCTTCAGCCCGTCGCCGCCGAGATCGCCAGCGAAGGCGCCCGCCTGGCGCGCGCGGCCGCTGACGCGCGCGAAACCCCGGAGCGTCCGATCCTGGTCCTTGGCGCCATGGGGCCAACCAACGTGTCTCTGTCCTTGTCGCCCGACGTCAACGACCCGGGCTTTCGCGCCAAAGGCTTTGACGAGGTGCGCGACGCCTACGCCGAACAGGCCGACGCCATGGCTGACACGGTGGACGCTTTTCTCGTTGAAACGGTGTTCGACACGCTCACCGCCAAGGCGGCTCTTACGGCGCTGTTGGAGCGTCAGGAGCGCACTGGGATGCGTGTGCCGATCCTGATCTCGGGCACCATCACCGACGCCTCAGGCCGCACCTTGTCGGGCCAAACCACCGAAGCGTTCTGGAATGCGGTGCGCCATGCCGAGCCGTGGGCCATTGGGCTCAACTGCGCGCTCGGAGCCAGGGAATTGCGCCAGTACGTGGCGGAGCTGTCGCGCATCGCCGATCGGCGCGTTCTGGCCTATCCCAACGCCGGCCTGCCCAATGCGTTTGGCGAATACGACGAGACCCCAGACGAAACCGCCGCCCATTTGGCGGAGTGGGCCGGGTCGGGCCTGGTTAACATTGTTGGCGGCTGTTGCGGCACCACGCCAGCCCACATCCGCGCCATTGCGCAGGCGGTCGCATCCGCGCCGCCGCGCCGCGCGCCTGAGCGCCCGACCGTGATGCGGCTTTCAGGCCTGGAGCCGTTCGACCTCGCCTGACCACGTTTTTTCTCGTTCAACCGACCCTCGCGCGTCGCGGAGCCGATTATCCCATGACTTCACCTGCCGCCTCGATCTCCACGTTCGTCAATGTCGGCGAGCGCACCAACATCACCGGCTCGGCCCGCTTTCGAAAGCTGATCGCTGAAGGCGATTACGCGACCGCCGTGGAAGTGGCGCGCCAGCAGGTGGAAGCCGGCGCCCAAGTCATCGACGTCAACATGGACGAGGGGATGCTGGACGGCGTGGAGGCGATGCGCACGTTCCTGCGCCTGATCGCGGCTGAGCCTGACATTGCCCGCGTGCCCATCATGATCGACAGCTCCAAGTGGGAGGTCATCGAAGAGGGCCTGAAGAACGTCCAGGGCAAGTCAATCGTCAATTCGATCTCGATGAAGGAAGGCGAGGAGGCGTTTCTAGAACAGGCGCGCGCCTGCCGACGCTATGGCGCAGCCGTTGTGGTGATGGCCTTCGACGAGACAGGCCAGGCCGACACCGCCGACCGCAAGGTCGAGATTTGCACGCGCGCCTATCACACCTTGATCGACAAGGTCGGGTTTCCGCCCGAAGACATCATCTTCGACCCCAATATCTTCGCCGTCGCGACCGGCATTGAAGAGCATGACGGCTATGGCCTCGACTTCATCGAAGCCACGCGCCGCATCAAGGAAAGCCTGCCGCACGCCAAGGTGTCGGGCGGTGTTTCCAACGTGTCGTTCTCGTTTCGCGGCAACGAGCCGGTGCGCCGCGCCATGCACTCGGTGTTTCTCTATCACGCCATCCGCGCCGGCATGGACATGGGCATCGTCAACGCCGGGCAACTCGACATCTATGACGACATCGATCCCGAACTGCGCGAGCGCGTCGAAGACGTGATCTTGAACCGGCGTTCGGACGCCTCTGAACGCCTTCTGGAGATCGCCGAGCGCTATCGCGGGCAGGGCGGCGGCGCTGAGATTAAGAAGGACATGACGTGGCGCGAAGGCACGGTTGAAGAGCGTCTCAAGCACGCTCTCATTCACGGCGTCACGGAGTTCGTGGTCGCCGACACAGAAGAGGCGCGCCAGACGGTCGAACGCCCGCTGCATGTCATCGAAGGCCCGCTGATGGCCGGCATGAACGTGGTCGGCGACCTCTTTGGCGCGGGCAAGATGTTTCTGCCTCAGGTGGTTAAGTCGGCGCGCGTGATGAAGCAGGCCGTCGCCCACCTCATTCCCTTCATGGAAGAGGAAAAGGCGCGCACCGGCATGGCCGGCAAGTCGAACGGGCGCATCGTCATGGCGACGGTGAAGGGCGATGTGCATGACATCGGCAAGAACATCGTCGGCGTGGTCCTGCAGTGTAACGGCTATGACGTCATCGATCTGGGCGTGATGGTGCCGTGCGAGAAGATCTTGCAAGCCGCGCGTGATGAAAACGCTGACATGATCGGGCTGTCGGGCCTGATCACGCCGTCGCTCGACGAAATGGTGTTCGTTGGCTCAGAGATGGAGCGCGAGGGCATGGACATGCCGCTGTTGATTGGCGGCGCCACCACCAGCCGCGCCCATACGGCGGTGAAGATTGAGCCGGCCTATCGGCGTGGGCCGACCGTGCACGTGACCGACGCCAGCCGCGCCGTGGGCGTGGTCAGCCAGCTTCTTAACACTGGCGATCGGGAAGACTTCATCGCGGAGACGCGCGCCGATTATCTGCGCCTGCGCGAAGCGCGGGCGGCGGCGCGCGACGGCAAGGCGCGCCTCACACTGGCTCAGGCGCGCGCCGCCGCGCCCAAGCTCGACTGGGACGCCTACACGCCGCCCACGCCCAAGACACCCGGCGTGACGGCTTTTGACGCCTATGACCTGGGTGATTTGGCGACCTACATCGACTGGACCCCGTTCTTCACCTCTTGGGACCTGGCCGGGCGCTTCCCCGCCATTCTGGACGATGAGGTAGTGGGCGAGGCGGCCCGCGGGCTTTACGCCGACGCCCAGGCGATGCTCGCGCGCATGATCGAGGAGCGTTGGCTGACGGCGCGCGCGGTCGTTGGCCTGTGGCCGGCGAACGCCGACGGCGACGACGTCATCGTTTGGACCGACGACACCCGCACCAAGGAGGCCGCGCGCTTCCACACGCTGCGCCAACAAATGACCAAGACCAGCGGCAAGCCAAACACGGCCCTGTCGGACTTCTTCGCGCCCGTCGCCTCGGGCAAGGCCGACTGGATCGGCGGCTTCTGCGTCACCGCCGGGCATGGCGAGTTGGAGCGCGCAGACGCCTTTGCCGCGGCCAACAACGACTATGACTCGATCATGGTCAAGGCGCTCGCGGACCGGTTCGCCGAAGCGTTTGCAGAGGCCATGCACGCCAAGGTGCGCCGCGAGCTGTGGGGCTATGCGTCGGGCGAAGCGCTCACAACCAATGAGCTGATCGCAGAGAAGTATCAGGGCATTCGCCCGGCCGCCGGCTATCCCGCCCAGCCTGACCATACCGAGAAGGAGGCGCTGTTCCGCCTCCTCAGCGCGACCGACAATGCCGGCGTGGAGTTGACCGAGAGCTTTGCCATGAACCCGCCCGCGAGCGTGTCGGGTCTCTACGTGTCGCATCCTGAAAGCCACTACTTTGCTGTGGGCCGGATCGACCGTGACCAAGTGGCCGACTATGCCGCTCGCAAGGGCTGGACCCTGGATGTGGCTGAACGCTGGCTCGCCCCCGCGCTTGCCTATGACCCGCGCGCCGTGGCCGCCGCCGCCGAATAGAAGCGGCAGCACGCGCGCTGTCAGCGGTGCGCACGCTTGGACAGATGGTCGCGCGGCGTTGCGACAGGCTGGGATGCGTGGACCGCTGGGGCATAATCTCCCGGTGTCTCTTGAAAGGGAGTGTCCCATGAAAACCAATGAAGGTGTGTTGGACCGCGGCGTCCGCCTGTTGGCCGGCGCAGGCGCAATAGCGGCGGGAGCGCTGATGGCGCTGCCGTTTCCAAGCTGGATTGCCTTTGGCGTCGGCGCCATTTTGGTGGTCACAAGCGTGACCGGCTTTTGCCCCGCCTATCGTCTCTTGGGCGTGCGCACCTGCAAAGTCGCAAACTAGACGCCAGCGCTCTCCTGGGGCAGGTGCATCGCCCCGCGAAATGGAGGATCGGCGCTCGACATGACCGCCGGCTTGGCGTTGTTTGGGGACGCAAGCCAGGGAGCGTGCATGGCGGTCGTCGATCAACGTCAGGGCGAAGAACACGGGAAACACGGGGAACATCGCGGTCCTGGAGCGCGCCTGCGCGCATTCGTTGAGAGTGGGCGCTTTGTTGGCGTGGTGGCGACGGCGGTGCTGCTGAACGCCATTGTTCTGGGCGTTGACGTGCACACCGACCTGCCGCCGCGCGTGCGTGCGGCGTGCGATCTTCTCGACACGGCGTTCCTGACCTTCTTCGTCGCTGAGATCGCCCTGAAGTTGGCGGCCTATCGTGGCGCCTACTTCAAGGACACGTGGCGCACGTTTGATTTTGCCATCGTGGCGGTCGCTCTCTTGCCAGCGACGGGCGCCTTTACGGTGCTGCGGGTCTTGCGGGTCCTGCGGATGCTGCGCCTGGTTTCGGTCATCGGCCCAATGCGCCGCGTGGTTGAGGCCTTGGTGCGCGCCGTGCCGGGGCTGACGGCGATCGTCGGCGTCTTGTGCGTCCTGTTTTACATGGGCGCGGTACTGACCACGGCGCTCTATGGCCAAGCCCATCCGATGTACTTTGGCTCATTGCAGAACAGCGCCACGACCCTGTTTCAGCTGATGCTGTTTGACGACTGGGCGACGGTCGTGCGCGAGACCGAAGAGTCGCACCCTGGCGCCACCTTGTTCTTCGTCGGTTTTACGTTGGTTTCGGGATTTGCCGTCTTGAACCTGTTCATTGCCGTCATGGTCGACGCGCTGCGCGAAGAGCACGATCGGCTGGAGCATGATGAGTTGGAAGACATCGAGGAACGCCAGATCCGCGCCGTGCGCGACATCGAAGAGATTGAAGACGTGGTGCGCCGAATGGATGAGAAACTCGACTCGGTGATCGCATCATTGAAAGATCGCCCGCCTCCGCCGGGTGGGTCGCCAAGCTAAAGCTAGTGCGCTTATCGCGTGTCTCGCGCGCATGTCTCCCGCACGCAAAAGGCGACTTGATTCGATAATTGTTCGTGATATGTTCTTGTCATGAACATGATGAACACCCGCAAGCGCACCGCGCCCACCATTGCCGCCGACGTGGCTGACCGCGCCGCCAAGCGCGCCGCATCATCAGACGCGCGCGCCAAAGCGGACGCCTGGACCCCGCGCGTCGCCGCCCCCACCTTGTCGCACTTTGCCCAGGCGGGCATCGCCATTCGCGTTGAATGCGACCGCTGTCGGCGCAAGCATGACGCACCGGCCCACGTGTGGATGGCGCGTGCGGGCGACGTGTCGATGGCGGCGCTGGAGGCTCTGTTGACCTGCCAGTCCTGCGGGGAACGCGAACTCGTTGATGCGCGTCCGCTTTACCAGGGTCTGGGCCGCGTGACGGAGCCGCGCGAGCGACCTGCCGAGTAGGTTGAAGGCGGTCGGTTCGGTCCCAACTCAGGTCCCAACTCCTGATCAGCTCTGAGCGTTTACGTTAAAGAGGCGCGCAAATTCAGCGTCGATGACGTTCCGTGCTTGTCCGGTGACGCGGGGAGCGGCATAGCCACGCCATGCCAAAACCAACGTCAGAACCAACGTCAAAACCAACGTCAGATCCTCACGTCGCCGGCCCCGCCGGATCGACCGATGCGCCCGCCCCAGCTGGTGCGCCCGTCTTACCTGGCGCATCCGGCGCCTCAGCGGCCGGGGCGCGGGCCGCGCCATTTGTGTTTGGCGGCGTCACAGTGGCGCCCGGCGCCCGCGAGACGGTCGCCCTGCCGGTGGCCGTCCTGCCCGATTCAACGCCGGTGAGCTTGTCGGTGAGAGTGGTGCATGGGCGCAGTCCTGGGCCGGTGATATTTGTCTCCGCCGTGGTGCACGGCGACGAGATCATCGGCATGGAGATCGTGCGCCGTCTATTGCGCGCGCCGGCGCTCAAGCGCTTGTCGGGCACGCTCTTGGCGATTCCGATCGTCAATGTGCACGGGTATCTGGCGCGTTCGCGCTACCTGCCCGATCGCCGCGACCTGAACCGATGCTTTCCAGGCGCGCCGGACGGGGCGCTGGGTCATCAGCTGGCGCACCTGATGGTGCGTGAGGTGCTTGCGCGCAGCGACGCCGGCATTGATCTGCACTCAGCCTCCAATCATCGCGTCAACCTGCCGCAAATTCGCATCCACACAACGGACGGTCTGATGGGCGATCTGGCGCGCGCCTTCGGGGCGCCCCTGATCTTGAAGTCGCGACTGCGCGACGGATCACTGCGCGCCCAGGCGGCCGAAGAGGGCACGCCGGTTCTCGTTTATGAGAGCGGCGAAGCGCTGCGCTTTGAAGAGCAAGCGGTCAAGATCGGCGTCAATGGCGTTCTGGCCGTGATGGCGCGGCTCGGCATGGTCACGGTGCGGCGCGCCAAATCCACCCAGAGCGGCGATCTCCAGAATAAACCTCAGGGCAAGGTTGGCCGGGTGCATCATCCGCCAAGTTCCGTCGCACCAGCGCCTTGGGTCATGTCTTGTCTCAGCCAAACCATACGGTCCAGAAACCACAGTTTGGCGGCGAGGATCGTCACAAGTCCGGCCAGTGTCCACCCAGGATCAAGCCGCCATAGACCAAAGGCCAAAACGATCACGCCCAGACCCCCGACAAGGTTCAGGTTACGGCAGATGGCCAGATGGTGGGCCTGGGCGTCGGGGATTTTCCCGGCAAGCCAGAGCCGTTCTCCCAGAATGGCCTTGGTCATCCATGCGTCGTCATTCCTGGGGATCGGAAACAGGCGTGGATTGAGCCAGGTCCAAAGCAACAGCGCAAGGATCAGCCAAAGCACATGCCAACCCAGCCAAATCCTGCTCCAGATGGCGAAGCTAAACAGCGGCAGGATCGACATCCGTGTCCACCCGCTCCACGGGTTGGTATGTTTGGCCCATGTCGCGTCATCCATACCCATGACCCGTTCTGATAGTTTGACGATGTCCATGGTTCAGGTGCTTTCTGTCAGACGAGCGGTGGCATATGTGCCAAAGAAGAAATGCGCCGGAGCACTACGATTATCTCTGGCATATGCTCATTTATCCCGAATTGTCTGACGCGATCAACTGTCCTACAGCAGGATGACGGTATTTGAGAAGCTTTTCAAAGTGCGAAAGCAGTTGGTGCAAAACGATCGTGATCGGCGGCATAGATAAGCAACCTATTTCGCGATCATCCTTTTTGACACTCCAACTTTGACAAGGTTGTGCGGCGTCTTGCGTTGGCCTCCTGGCGCCGGATAGTCCCGCATTATTATCCTTGAGGCGGGGTGCAGAGAATGGCCGAATACGGCAAATTTTCTTCCCAATTCCACGCCGCCAACTACTGGCTTTTGGGCAGACGGAATCTGGTCGGTATCGAGATTGCAGTGTGCGGTGAGGGAAACGCAGTCATCGGCTTGGAGAGCGGGGGAACGATCTTCAAGGTAAATAAAGTCAATGAGTTAGCGGCAGAGAAGGTTCGACGGCGGCATACAACACCAGCCGCCACTCTCACGCATGCCACCGCAAGCGTGAACAACGCTCGTGGAATCCACATCTAGCCGGTCGGGATCAACACGCGGTCGATGACGTGGATGACGCCATTGGACGTGACGATGTCCGGGGTGGTGACCATGGCCGTGCCGACGCGAACGCCGTCCGTGCCGTCGGCGATCACAGTCTCTCCGTTCACGGTGACTGCGGGCGTGATCTTGCCAACCAGGTCAGCGGCGCGAATGTCGCCAGCAACGACATGCAGCGTTAGAACGGCCTTCAGCTTGTCGATGTTCTCTGGTTCCAACAAAGACGCCACCGTGCCCTCAGGAAGCTTGCCGAACGCCTCGTCGGTCGGTGCGAACACCGTGAACGGACCGTCGCCCTTCAGCGTATCGACGAGACCGGCCGCTGACACGGCGGCCACCAGCGTGTTGAACGAGCCGGCGCCGATTGCGGTGTCGACAATGTCGGCTGGCGCTTCTGCGGCGGGGGCGTGGTGCTCAGGCGCGGGGGAGTAAGACGCCGGCATAATCTGGGCTTGAGACTGCTTGGCGGCGGATGTGGTGGCTTTCGAACCGCAATCGCCGGCGGCGGCGGGAAGCGCCAGAGCGGCGGCGGCGACAGTGGCGGCGAAGAACGAAGTCAGTCGGGTCATGATCAGCCTTTCAGCGGGACCGCGAGGGTCCGGTTAGGGGGACGTGACCTGCGGCCACCGATTGGACGCAGGTTTAAATATTTTATGCACGATAATAAATACGCACGAGCCTGCCGAGCGGTTTGCACATGACGTCGATTTAATGATGAGCCCCGTGCGCAGTGCGCAGTGCGACGCGCAGGCCGTGGACCGTGCGCCGCGCAGGCCACCGTCGGCTGAGTAAGCTCTAGCCGACGAGCGACACCGCCCCGCGCGGATAGTCGACGCTGAGCGACATCACGGGGGCGTCGCCTTCGTCATCGCCAGCGGTAAAGGTTGCGTCCGCCGTGAAGGCGGGAAACAGCATCTCTTGGCGCTGTCCGCGGTGATCAAAGGCGACCGTTTCTAGGCACCACAGCGCCGGCGCGGCGTCCGCGTTCAAGGCGCCAATCTCAGCGGCGGTGGGCGAGCGCCCAGAAAAAGCGGCGTCGATGCTGGGCAGGCCAAACTCCAAGCGCACCGGCTCCACATCGCCTTGCCCGATGACCAAGGTGGCGTCCGTGCCGCGATCGAACGCGGCCAGCCGGGTGTCGCTGGCCTGACAGGCGTCTGGCGAACTTGAGCGCACGAGCCGGGTCTGGGTCAGGACAACGGCGCGATTGCCATCATTGGCGAGAATGAGGGACACCTCGGCAAAGCGCCGGTAGGTGACCGTGAGGCCGGTGTCTTGTGACCAGCCCGAACCGGTTTGGCTCGACAGCTGAACTTTAGAAATGGCCGCGTTGAGGATTGGGCGCTCATAGAACAGCGTGAAGTAGGTGGTCACGCACGAGATGGTCACCGCAATCAGCGAAAGAAATGCGTTTCCAAGGCCGCCCATCCTTGCGTCTCCCAGCTTTCAACACGACGCCGCGGAGATAGCACAGCGCCGCCGGGACCGTGAACGTTGAAGACCAATAAAACGTCTCAGTCGTCCTCGTCGCCGCCTGATGCGCGTGAGGCGGAGACGCGGGGTCTGGGGCTGCCGGGGCGGCCCCAGCCGCCGCCGCCGGGTGTTTCGATCTCAAGACTGTCGCCCGGCTCAACCGTGATGCGAAAGAGGCCCTCCAGCGCCTGTGTGGTCCCGTCTGCGCGGACCAGGGTCTGGGCGCCGGTGGCGCCAAAGCCGCCGCCGGCCAGGCCAGGCGGCGCCGTGTCGCGGCGGGTGGACAAGAGGCTGACCACAAGCGGGGCCAAGAACTGCAGCCGCCGGCGCACGCCGTCCCCGCCGCGGTGGTGTCCGTCACCGCCTGATCCGGCGCGCAGACTAAACGCCTCAACGAGAACCGGCAGGCGGTTTTCTAAGATCTCCGGGTCGGTGAGGCGCGAATTGGTCATGTGCGTGTGCACGCCGCTGACGCCAGGCGCGCGCGGCGAGGCGCCGGCGCCGCCGCAGATCGTCTCATAGTACTGACGCGCGGCGTCGCCAAAGGTGAGATTGTTCATGGTGCCCTGACTGCCGGCCAGCGCCCCGGTGGCCAGCAACAAGGCGTCGACGATATGTTGGCTGGTCTCGACATTGCCCGCCACCACGGCCGCCTGCGGACTGGGATCGAGAAGCGACTGCGGCGGCGTCTTGATCGTCAGCGGCGTCAGGCACCCTTCGTTGAGCGGGATGTCGTCGCCCGCCAGACACCGAAACACATAAAGGACGGCGGCGCGGGCAATGGCCGCGGGCGCATTGAAGTTGCCCGCGTCCTCCGGCGACGTGCCTGAAAAATCAATCACTGCGGAACGGGCGTCCTGGTCAACCGAGACGCGCACGGCGATCACGCGATCGCCGTCCATCGCCACCTGCGCCTCGCCGTCCGGCAGGCGAGCCAAGACCCGGCGCACGGCGGCCTCGGCGTTGGCCTGAACATGGCCCATGAAGGCGTCGACCGGGTCGCGGCCCTGCTCGGCCTCCAGCCGTTGCAGTTCAGCCGCGCCGCGCGCGCAGGCGGCAAGCTGGGCTTTCAGGTCTGCAATGTTGCGATCGGGCGTGCGTGCAGGGTGCTTGCCCGCCGCCAGGGCGCGGCGCACCAGCGCGTCTTGAAACTGGCCGCGCGCCAGGATCTGCAAGTCGCTGAACACCACGCCTTCTTCCTCCAGGCTGGTGGAGAAGGCGGGCATCGAGCCAGGGTCCAGACCGCCGATATCCGCGTGGTGGCCCCGCGCGGCGACGTAGAACAGCCTCTGCCCGCTGGCCTGATCGTCGACCGGCGCCACGACGGTCACGTCCGGCAGGTGCGTGCCGCCGCGCGCAGGATCATTGAGTGCGATGGCGTCGCCCGATTTCAGATCTGGTCGGGCGGCAATAACGGCGCGTACGCTGGCCGACATCGATCCCAAATGCACCGGCATGTGCGGCGCATTGGCGACCAGGGCGCCGGCGGCGTCGAACACGGCGCAAGAAAAGTCGAGCCGTTCCTTGATGTTCACCGAATGGGCGGTGCGTTCCAGCGTGACGCCCATTTCCTCAGCTACGCTCATGAAGCGCTGATTGAAAAGCTCAAGCGAGACCGGGTCAGGCGCGCTGGTTGGCGCCGGCGGGCGAGGGTCGCCTGCTGGGATTCCGGTCTGACCAGGCGCAGCCTCTGCGGCTGCGTCTTCTGGCTGCACCGCGTCGTCACGGCGATCAGAGCCAAGGCGCGTCATGATGAGGTTGCCGCCCGGTTCACGCTCAGCGCGCCAGCCGCGATCAACGACAATTTGCGAGGTGTCGCTGACGATGACCGCCGGGCCGTGCACCAGCCCGCGCGCGCGCATGTCAGCGAACACGTAGACCGGGGCGGGCTCCCAGACGCCGTTGGCAAAAAGCATGTTGAGCTGCACCGGCGTGGGGCCGCCGCGGGTCTTGGGGGCCGGCGCCTGCGGGGTCTGAGCGCTGGACGTCGGCGCACGCGCTTCAGCCGCGACCGCCTCACACACGATCAGGCGCTCAGGTTCAACGAACCCAAAC
>CAYGQB010000019.1:0-28230 GCA_964351895.1 uncultured Caulobacterales bacterium | reverse complement strand
TACTGGGATTGAACCAGTGACCCCTTCGATGTCAACGAAGTGCTCTCCCGCTGAGCTAACCGCCCTTGTCTTCCATCGCGGGGGTCGCCGTACGGCGACCGGAAGGAGAGGGTTGGTAAGCAACGCAGGCGAGCCTGTCAACGCAGTGACCGACCCGCCCGGTTGCGGCCGGCGCGCACGCCGCCTCCCGCTTCGCAAGAGCCCTCTGGCTATTGCGCCGCCTCGACGCGTTCAAACACGGCGTAGGACCAGGGCTCTAGGGTCATGGTCATGTCCGCGGTCAGTTCCACGGCTTCCCCGCTGGCAAAGTTGCGGGCCGGTCCCACGTGGGGCCCGTCGCCGAAGCTAGCCTCTATGGTTTCCCCGGACAGGTTGAACGCGGCGAACACGCCCGCGCCGCCTGGATGCTGGCGGGCAAAGCTGAACACCTTGTCTGATGCGCTGTTGAGCACCTGGACCATGGGCGCCCCGTCAGCCCCGTTCCACAAGGCCGCATTGCGGGTCTTGAGCGCGATCAGCTCGGCGTAAAGATCGCCGATCGGGTGGGGTTTCCACGCGATGGGGTCTTTTTCGAAGAACGCCAAGCGGCGCGCATTGCCCGCCTCCATGCCGTTGTAGATCATCGGGATGCCTTCGCCGACAAAGGACAAGACGATGGCCGCGTTCAGCCCTTCGCCGAAGCGCTCAAACATGGTGCCGTCCCAGGCGTTCTGGTCGTGGTTGGAGACGTGCATCAGGCGAAAAGCCTCGCGTGGGAAGGCGCTCTCATTGCCCGAATAGAAGCCATAGAGCGCGCCGGTGTTGGCGCCGCCAGTGGTGATGGCGTGCAGGGCGTTGTTCCAGCCCCAGGCGTAGGTGGCGTCAAAGGCGGACTGGTGGGCGTCGCGCTGGTCCCATTCGGCCAGCATGAACACCGGCTTTATGGCGTCCAGCTCGGCTCGAACCTGGTTCCAGAAATCGAGCGGTACATAGCCGGCCACGTCGCAGCGAAAACCGTCAACCCCGACGTCTTCGACCCAGTAGACCATGGCCTTGGTCATGTACTCGCGCACGCCCGCCTGATCAAAGTCCAGGTCGATGATGTCAGACCAGTCCCACCAGGGCGTGGAGCGAAAATCGCCCTTCCAGTCGCGCACGTACCAGTCAGGATGTTCGCTGGCGAGGGGATTGTCCCAGGCCGTGTGATTGGCGACCCAGTCCAGGATCACCTTCATGTCGCGCGCCTGGGCGTCGGCGATGAAGGCCTTCAGATCGTCCAGCGCGCCAAACTCTGGGTTCACGCCATAATAGTCCTTGACCGAATACGGGCTGCCCAGCGTGCCCTTGCGGTTGACCTCGCCAATCGGGTGGATCGGCATCAGCCACAGGATGTCGACGCCAAGTTCTTGCAGGCGCGGCAGTTCGGCCTGGGCGGCCTTGAACGTACCTTCGGGCGTGAACTGGCGGGTGTTGATCTGATAGATTACCGCATCGCGCGCCCAGTCGGCGTGCTGGACGTTGGAGTAGGGCTTGGGCGCATAGGCAGAAGAGGCGGAAGAGGTGGGGCCCGCTGCGGCTTGAACGCCCCCGACATCGGCGTTGGGACCGGTGTTGAGCCCGGTGCTAAGAGAGGCGCAGCCGGCGGCCAGGGCGGCCAGGCCTGCAAGCCAGGCGCGTGCGATCGCGTGCATGTGTCGTTCTCCTCCCGCCAGCGCGTCTCGATCGCGCGCTTGAGGCGTCCAGACTAGGCCAAGCGCGGGTCATTTTGTAGGGATTTGCACGACGTGTCCGAAAATGCGCACCAAACAAGCCCTCTCAGTGCAGCCGATTCGGCTTGCCGCGCGGGGCGCGTTCCTTAGACTTGCGAAAAATTTCAACTAGCCGTCCCAAGGGCGGCGCGGAGGATCACATGGCGTCTCACACGCAGATGAGCGGTCAAACAGGCCGCGCGAACGGGCGCCGGATCCGCGGCTGTGCGGCGCGCGCGGCGTCGTTCCTGGCGCTCAGCCTTGTGGCGGCCGGGCTTGTGGCGGCCTGTGGTCCGCGGCCTGACACGTCTGGATCTGACGCGGCGCTTGAGGCGACGCCGGATCCCATGGCTGAAGCTTTAGCCGCCGCGCGCGCAGCTCCGACCCAAGAGGTGGTGATCGAGAACGCGCCGCCTCCGACATGGATCACGGCGCGCAAGACCGGTGTGGGTTCGTCCTATGAGGCCTATGTCGACGGGCGCTTTTCGGACGCCGCCGTCACGGGGCCAGTGTCGCGGGTGTGGTTCTCCCTGGCGGACGGCGGGATCACTGAGGTGATGGCCGGCCTCATCCACGAGGCCCAGCTGCGCGCGCTCGACTTTGAAATCCACACAATGATGGGCGAAGGCGACGCGGCGCAGCTTGAGCCGGTGGCGCGCAATGCCTTCGTCGACACGGTGCGCTACCTGGATGTTGACGCCAGCGGCCGACCGATTGCCCCATCCTATGTCTTGGAGCGGCGCGCGACGGACGGGCGGTATGTCGTCACCCAGCGCATTGTGACCGACCCCGATCGCCAGGCGCTTCTGGTCGACGTCGCCTTCACCACCACCGATCCGCAGGCGCGCCTTGTGGTGCGGCTGGACCCGGCGGTCGCCAACACCGGCGGCGGTGACCGCGGCGCGGCGGGCCCAGACGTTCTCAGCGCCACTGACGGCGCGCACGCCCTGGCCATGGTCGCCGACGTGCCATTTGGCCCCCGGCGGGTGGAGGTGCGACGCGGGCCCTGGGGCGAGGAGGGCGCCCCCGCCGACGCGGGTGATGTCGTCATCACCGCGCAGCTCTCGCCGACGCCGGGCGAAGGCTTGTACACGACGCTGGCGGTCGGCTTTGGCCCCACCGTTGATGCGGCCCGCGACGAGGCCCAGGGCGCGCTGGGCGCAGGCTTTGAAGACGCCCGCATGCGGTATCGCGGGGTCGGCGACCGGGTTGGCTGGGAGGACTATCTGGCCAGCTTGACCCATCTGCGCAATGTGCGCGCCCAGGCCCTGGACGGTGGCGCGCTGACCCATGCCTCCGCGCTCGTTTTGAAGGTGCAGGAAGACAAGACCCACGCCGGCGCCCTGATCGCGTCGCTGTCCAATCCGTGGGGCGCAACGACGCCGGCCGTGACTTCGTCCACCGGCTATAAGGCGGTGTGGCCGCGCGACTTTTACCAGTGCGCCATGGCGCTCTTGGCCCTTGGCGACGCGCAAACCGCCAAGGCCGCCTTTGCCTATCTGCCCCAAGTTCAGGTCACCGACGACACGCCGGGCAACACCGGCGCGACCGGCTGGTTCATGCAAAAGACCCACGTTGACGGCACGCTGGAGTGGGTGGCGGTGCAACTCGACCAGACCGCCATGCCCATCATGTTGGGCTGGAAGCTGTGGCGGGCCGGCGTCCTCAGCGACGCAGAAGCGCGCCAGGCCTATGACGTGATGCTGCGCGCGGCGGCCGATTTCCTGGTCGACGGGGGGACGCCGCAGCTTCTGTGGAACCGCGAATTTGAAGTGGTCCCGCCAGCCACCCAGCAAGAACGCTGGGAAGAACAGTTCGGCTATTCGCCCTCCACCACGGCGGCGGTGATCGCAGGTCTGGTGACGGCGTCCGACTTTGCCGAGGCGGCCGGCGAGCCTGATCACGCCGCGCGCTACCTGGCCGCCGCCGACGCCTACGCCGGCGCGGTTGAGGTGACCATGTTCACCACCCGCGGGCCGCACGACCAGGAGCCGGGCGACGCGGCCGCTGCGGCGGCCGGCTTGGCGGCGATGAACGGGCGCTACTTCTTGCGCATCACCCGCAACGCCGATCCCGAAGACAGCGAGCCCATCGGCCTGAACAATGGCCGCGAAGGCTTTGCTGAGGACCTGATCTTGGATGGCGGGTTTTTGGAGCTGGTGCGCTATGGCGTGCGTGCGCCCAACGCCCCCTCGATCGTCGACTCGCTGCCTGAACTGGACAGCCCGGCGCTCGGGGTCGATCTCCAGGTGCGCTACGCCTTCACCTTTCCCGATGATCCGGCTCCGGTGCTTGGCTGGCGGCGCTATGGCAATGACGGCTATGGCGAGGACGCTGAAACGGGCATGAACTACGCGCAAGGCGGCGAGCAGCGCCCCGGACAGCGCGGCCGCGTGTGGCCGTTCTTCACCGGCGAGCGCGGCCACTATCGCCTTGCAGTCGCCCTGCAAGACGGCGTTCTGAGCGAGAGCGAGCGCCAGAGGCTGCGCCAAGATCATGTGCGCGGACTTGAGCACTTCGCCAATGAAGGGCTGATGCTGCCTGAACAGGTGTTTGACGGCGTCGGGGTCAATCCGTGGGGCTATACGGTAGGCGAGGGCACCGATTCGGCCACGCCGCTGGCCTGGACCCACGCAGAGTATGTCAAGCTCTTGGCGTCGCTGCACAATGAGGCGGTCTTCGACCACTATGGCGTGGTGGCCGCGCGCTATGCGCCGCGCACGTCTCAGCCAACGGCGCCGGCCCCAACTTCAGCTCCGACTTCGGCTCCGGCCCCGACTTCAGCCCCGGCCCCGGCCGATCCAGACACGCCATGAGGCCAGACACGCCATGAGGGACCCCTGATGGGCGCTGGCCCTCAGATCGAGGTGGTGCGTCAGGGCGCTGAGGGCGAGCCGGTCGTTGTCATCGATCACGCCTGGCCCGAACCTGACGCTCTCATCGAGGCGGCGGCGGCGACCAAGTTTGATCTGGACAGCCCCTACTTTCCGGGCCCGCGCGCCCACGCCCCGCCGGACTACTGGCCCGCGCTCGAGCTATCGGTGCGGCCGATCCTGGCGGAGGTTTTTGGCTATGACGGCGCGCCGGCCCTGGTGGAGTGTCTCTTCTCGATGGTGACCCAGCCAGCGGGCGACCTGGCGCCCATTCAGCGCCTGCCGCATTTTGACTCGCTTGATCCAGACCGGCTGGCCCTGTTGCATTATCTCGGAGATCCAGCCCTCGGCGGCACGTCGTTTTACCGGCACCGCGCCACGGGCTTTGAGACCATCAACGCCGAGCGCTACCCCGCCTACGCCGCCGCCCTGAACGCCGACGTCGCCGCCCATGGCTTGCCCGCGCCCGGCTACATGGCCGGCGATACGCCCCTGTTTGAGCGCATTGCGTCCTATGAGGCCGTCTTCAATCGCGTGCTGATCTATCGCGGGGCTACGCTGCACTCCGGCAATGTGCCCAATGACGCGGTGTTGTCTCCCGACCCGCGCCAGGGCCGGCTCACCGTCAACGCCTTTGCAACGCGCGCCGGCGAGACACCAAGCTGACGAGGTAATCAGGCCCATGTCCACCCCCTCAAGAGACCCTTCGTGCGACGCCCCCATCGCCGCGCCCATTCTCAACGCCATCAACGTCCCGCTCGATCTGAACGAGGCCGTGCGCTCCGCTTTTAACCGGGACGGATACGTGCGCCTCAAGGGCGTGTTCTCGCCTGATGAACTGGCTCCGTTTGGCGCCGCCGTCACCAGCGCCACCATTGCTCTGAACACCCAAGACAAGCCACTGAGCGCACGCACGACCTATGAGCGCGCCTTCTTGCAGGTGATGAACGTGTGGCGTCATGACGAGTTGGCGCGCGCCTTCGTGTTCGGTCAGCGCCTGGCGCGCCTGGCGGCCGACCTGTTGGGCGTGCGCGCGGTGCGCCTTTATCACGACCAGTCGCTGTACAAGGAGCCCGGCGGCGGCATCACGCCCGCGCACGCCGATCAGGTCTACTGGCCGTTCTCATCAGATCGAGCGGTGACGGCGTGGGTTCCGTTGCAGGACACGCCGGACGAGATGGGGCCACTGGGGTTTTTCCCCGGCAGCCACCGCATGTCACGCGGCCGAGACCTGGAGATCTCAGATCACAGCGAGCGTGAAATCGTGGCGCAGATGCAGAGCGTGGGCGCCCCGTTCGACGTGGCGCCCTTTGCTCTGGGCGATGTCAGCTTTCATCTAGGCTGGACGTTCCACCGCGCCGGCCCCAATGCCGCCCGCGCGCCGCGTTCGGTGATGACCATCATCTACATGGACGCCGACATGCGCCTGACCGAGCCCGCCAACGTCCACCAGCGTAACGACGCGGCCCAGTGGTGCCCGAACGTGGCGCCTGGCGAGGTCATCGCCTCGCACCTTAATCCGGTGCTGTTCGATCGCACCGCCCCCCACGCCGCGTCTGGCTAGGGCGCCAGAACGAAGGCGAAGACGTCGTCCAGGCGCGCGCGCCAATCGGCTTCGGTGTGATCAGCGTCGACATATTCGCGGATGACAAAGTCGGTTCCGTCCACCTTACCCTGGTCTTCCAGCCAGGCGCGCAGATCGGCGTGAACCGGGCCATAGGCCGCGTCCAGGCCCTTGCCGCCATAGTCAAACCAGAACCGCACTCCGTCTGGCGCCGTGCGCGCGGCGGTCAACTCGCGCGCCATGAAGGGGGTTGGGTCTGAGGCGTCCTGGTCGGCGTCCAGCGCTCCGCCCCAGGCCGCCCACATCTGCGGCGACAAGGAGACATGGGTGGAGATGCAGCCGCAGGCGCCGAACACGTCAGGATGGCGCGTCACCAGATAGAACGACACCAGCCCGCCCATGGACGAGCCGACATGGGCGGTGTTGGCCGGCCCGGTCAGGGTGCGAAACTCTGCGTTGACGCGCGGCATGAGCTCTTCAATCAGGAAGCGGGCGTAGTTGGGCGCGTCATGCCAGGGCGAGTATTCTTCACGCCGCGACGCCGTTGACCAGCTGGAGACCACGATCGCCGGCGCGATCGCACCGGCGTCGGCCAGGCGCACCAGGGCTTCGTCGACGCCCCAATCCACGCCGGTGTTGGCGATGCGCGGGTCGAACAGATTCTGCCCGTCGCTCATGTAGACCACCCGGTAGCGCGCATCGCTGTCGCGATAGCCCGGCGGCAGCCAGATGGACACGTGACGGTCATGCGCCAGATGGGCCGAAGCGGTGTCGGGCCAGGTGATCAGCTCGCCCAGAACGCCCCCGCCGCGCCAATCCTCTAAGAGGGTCAGAGGGTCGGGCTTGAAGCCATAGACCGTAAATTCAGCGGTGCGCGATTGCGCGGGATCCATCCGCATGTTGGCGCGCACCAAGCCGTCGGGTCCGATGGCTTCGCGGTCCCAGCCGCCGAGCGTGAACTTGAACGCCAGCGTGTCGCCCGCCGGCACGGCGAGCGTGGCGGTGCGCACCTCGCCGTCGCCCGCCATCAAGAGCGCGTCCGGGGCCCAGGGGCCGAGCGCCTCAGCGTCGCCCGTGAGATAGACCGGCCCCGTCTCCGCCGGAACGCGGGCCGTGATCTCCACCTCATGATGAGACGGTGAGGCCGCTACTTCGGGAACCGGTGCGCTGGAGGTGCAGGCGCTGACGAGCAGGGCTGCACATACGGCCAGCCCGGCGCGCAGACATGCCGTCAGGGCGCGGAACGCCAGCTGCGCGCTCATGGCTGCGTCACCGTTTCAGGGCTCTGCGTCACCGGGGTGAAGGCCGCCGCATAGCCGCCCCCTGGCGCCATGGTGACCGTCAGGACGTCGCCGGCCGTCACCGTGGCCGTGTCGCGCGCCAAGGCTTCCGGATTGGTCCGCCAATCGGCGTCGTCGGCGTCGCGCCAGATCTGGGCGGCGTAGGTCACGCCCGGGGAGAGGAAGTCCAGCGCCACATCGAGCGTGCGCGCCTCTTCGTCGGTCACCGCGCCGAGGAACCAGCGCCCGCCGCTTGCGTCCGGCTGTGCGCCCCGAATGCGTTCCTGGCGGGCCGTGACGACATAGTCGCCAACCTCGCCCATCAGGGCGCGCGAGCTTTCCCAGTCGACCGGAACGTCGGTGATGAACGACAGAGCGTCTGGGCGGGCGCGATAATTGTCAGGCAAGTCGGCCGCCATCTGCACCGGGCTGTAGAGGACGACATAAAGCGCCAGCTGCTTGGCCAGCGTCGTCTGGACCCGCACCGGGGCGTCATTGCCGCGTGAAATGTCGATGTCGACGATGCCCGGGGTGAAATCCATCGGGCCGCCGAGCATCCGGGTAAACGCCAACAGAGGCACGTGCTCGGGCGGGTTGGGCGGCTGGCTCCAGGCGTTGTACTCCTGGCCGCGCGCGCCTTCGCGCGACAGGGCGTTGGGGTAGGTCCGCCGCAGGCCGGTGTCTTTGACCGGCTCATGGGCGTTGATCGCAAGCTGATGGGCGGCGGCCCGCTTGAGAACCAGGGCGTGATGGTTCACGGCGTGCTGATTGTCGTGCCACTCAAAGCGGCGCTCCCCGGCCGCGTCGCGCCGTGTCAGCCCGCCGCCGTCAGCCACGTAGCCGGTCTTGATCTGGGCCACGCCGAGGCGCTGATAGAGGTCATAGGCGTCCTCCATCTGAGCTTCGTAATTGGCCAGGCTGCCAGAGGTCTCATGATGCCCGATCAGGCGCACGCCGCGCGCGCGGGCATAGGCGGCCAGGCCCTCCAGATCGAAGTCGGAATAAGGTTCTGTGAAGCTGAAGACGTCGCCGTTGGAGAACCAGTCGCCGTCCCAGCCCTCGTTCCAGCCTTCCACCAGGACGCCGGCAAAGCCGTGCTCGGCGGCAAAGTCGATATAGGCTTTGGTGCGCTCGGTCGTGGCGCCGTGTCGGTCGCCCGAACCCCAGGTGCAGGCGTCGATGTGCATGCACCACCAGATGCCGACGTAGCGACCCGGCTCGACCCAGGAGACGTCCCCTAGGGCGTTGGGCGCATTGAGATTTAGGATCAGGTCTGAATTGATCAGCCCCACGGCCGCGTCTGCGATTTGGATGGTGCGCCAGGGCGTAATGAGGGCGCCGCTTGAGCGCACCTTGACGCCGTCTGAGCGCGGCGACAGGTCGGCGCGCAAGACGCCCGCGCGGCGCTGGTTGAGCGACATGCCGGCATAGTCGATCAGGGCCGCCTCATGGATCGCCACATGCACGCCGGTGTTAAGGCGCGCCGTGAACGGCGTATGGGCGACGGTGACCTCAGACACGGGCGTGGAGCGGGTCAGCTCCTCATAGCGGTTCCAGCCATTGGCCGGCGTCCACCAGGACGCGGCGTCAGGGTCGAGGCGAAACTCGGTGATCTCATCGACCAGCGCGCGCGCTTGGCCGGCCGGCGCCGGGGCCTCATAGCGAAAGCCGAGGCCGTCATCAAAAACGCGCACCCGCAACGTGAAGGCGTCCGCGCCGCTGTCGGCGTGGGTGAAGACGGCGGCCATCTCAGCGTGGACGTCGCGCACCCGGCGGCGTTCGCCCCAGGGCTGCTCCCAGGTGTCGTCGCGGGCGGCGCGGGCGATCCGGTCGAGGGCCAAGTCGGCGTCCAGGTTGGCCGCGACGGCAAAGCGCAAGCCGAGCGCTGAGGACGCGATGATCTCGTCGCCGTCCCGGATGACGCGGTAGCGCGGGGCGCCGCCAGAGGCAAAGACCTCAACCACCGTGCGCCCGTCAGGTGAGGCGACGGATTCAACCGCTTCGGCCGGCGAGAACGCCCCGTCGCGCACCAGTAGAGGCGCATGAGCGGCGGCCGTGTCTTGTGCGCCGAGCGGAGATGCTGGCGTCAGAGAGCCGGCCAGCTGAGCGCAGGCGGCCAAGCTCAGGGACAGGCCGGCGGCCAGCGCTAGGGCGGCGACGCGCACGCGTCGATGCGGGAGGACCGAGGCGGGGGCGCTGGAACGGAGTGCGCTGGCCGCTTGGCCGCGTGCGCGCGCGTGCGGTGTCATCATCTGCAGTCCTCCCCATCGATCGTGCGCCCGTGTTGGCGCGCCGCCTTGTGGCGGTCGTCGTCGCTGGCGATGAGGGTTTCACGAGATGCAAAAGAACGCAATTCACATCGCGCCATTGCCAGGTCTCACGCAACGTCTGCGACAAGAACCTATCATTTGCATCAGAAAGAAACGACCTCTCGTCGATTGTCTGAAGTGCAAAAGTTTGCAAAGATCGGCGCCAGAGGGCGCGTTACGACGTCCCGATCACGGCGCGCCGCCACCCTGCGTTCAACCGCTTGCCTCACCAGGCTTCAGGTTGTCCGCGCAGGTCCTGGGCGGCGCATGGGGAGATGAACATGCCACGACCACTTGACCAAGACCGTACCCGTCGCGTCTCACTTCGTGGGAACTGTTCTGGCGCCGGCCGCGCCTCTAGCCTGTGGGCCGCAATGGCCGCCGCGCTTCTGGCGTCCGGCTGCGCCACTGTTGACGGCCTCGGTTTTGGCGACGCCTCGGCGGCCGCTCAGACCTCCCCGTCTGCCCCGTCTGCCTCATCTGCGCCGCAGCGCCCGATGGAAGAAGAGATCATCTACTTTGTCTTGCCCGACCGCTTCGCCAACGGCGACCCGAGCAATGACCGCGGCGGGCTTGACGGCGGGCGGCTCGATCACGGATACGATCCGACCAACCATGGCTTTTACCACGGCGGCGACCTGAAGGGTCTGACCGAGCGGCTCGACTATGTGCAAGGCCTGGGCGCCACGGCGGTGTGGTTTGCACCGGTGTTCAAGAACAAGCCGGTGCAAGGCGCTCCGGATGTCGCCTCGGCCGGCTATCACGGCTACTGGATCACCGACTTTCTGGACGTCGACCCGCACTTTGGCCGGCGCGAAGAATTCAAGGCCTTCGTCGAAGCCGCCCACGCGCGCGGCATGAAGGTCTATATGGACATCATCACCAATCACACGGCCGACGTGATCTACTATCGCGAGTGCCATGACCCCAGCTACGCCGGCTATATCGCGCCGGATGGAAGCTGCCCGTATCGCTCGCGCGCCGACTATCCCTGGACCACGCGCGGCGGCCCGGACGGGGAGGCGATCAACCCCGGGTTTCTTGGCGACGAGCCGGTGCACCAAACATCCGACAACTTTGCCCGCCTGACCGACCCGACCTACGCCTACACGCCGGTGACGCCGCCTGAAGAAGCCAACATTAAGAACCCCGCCTGGCTCAATGACATGGCGCTCTACCATCATCGCGGCGACAGCTTCTGGGAGGGCGAAAGCGCCATCTATGGCGACTTTTCCGGGCTCGACGATCTGATGACCCAGCACCCCAAGGTGCTGGACGGCATGATCGAGATCTACAAGAGCTGGATCACCGACTATCGCGTCGACGGCTTCCGGATCGACACGGCCAAGCATGTGCGCCCGGAGTTCTGGACCGCCTTCACGCCGGCCATCTTGGAGCATGCCCACAGCCAGGGCATCGAGCACTTCCACATCTTCGGCGAGGTCTACAACTTTGACCCGGCCGGTCTGGCGCGCTTCACCACCGAGGCGGGGCTGCCGACGGTGCTCGACTTTGGCTTCCAAGGCGTGGTTCGCGATGTCCTGGTCAACGGCGCTTCGGCGCGCCGGTTTGAGGCCTTCTTTGAAGCCGACTGGTCCTACGCCAACGGGCCGGTGACGGCCAATCAGTCGCCGACCTTCTTGGGCAACCACGACATGGGCCGCTTTGCCGGCTTCCTGCGCGAGGCGCACCCTGAAATGTCGGACGCTGAACAGCTGGCGCGGGTCAAGCTCGGCCACGCCCTGATGATGTTCACGCGCGGCGTGCCGACGATCTATTATGGCGACGAGCAGGGCTTTGTGTCGGACGGCGGCGACCGGGATGCGCGCGAAAGCCTGTTCCCGGCCGAGGTGGCGTCGTACAACGACAATGTTCTCATCGGAACCGACGCAACCACGGCGCAAGACAACTATGACACCAGCCATCCGCTCTATGTCGCGATCTCGCAGATGGCGGCCCTGCGCGCCGAGCACGACGCCTTGCGAGGGGGCCAAATGACCCTGCGGCACACCGACTATGAAGGCGGCGTGATGGCGGTCTCCAAGCAGGCGCGGACCGGTGACGCCTCGCCCCACATGCTCAACGACGCGCCTGAATACATGGTCGTGTTCAACACGGGCGAGAGCGACGAAACCCGCAACGTGGCGACCGACGGCCGGATCCGCGCCTGGACGAGCGTGCGCGGCGCCTGTCCGGGGCTGGTTGAGGCGCGCGGCGCGGCGGCCTTCTCGGTTCCAGCCCTCGACTATGTGATCTGCCAGGCGGTCTATGATGAGGCGCGCTGATGGCTGAGGGCGAGCCGGACGACACCGGCGTCGACAGTCTTGAGCGCCCGACCCGGCTGGAGGATCTGGCGCGCCGCGCCGGCGTGTCCATCTCCACGGTGTCGCGCGCGCTCAATGACAGCCCGGTCGTCAACCTGCGCACCAAAGAGGCCATCTGGCGGCTGGCGCGTGAGCTGGACTATCCGTTCCGGCGCTACATGCCGGCCGCCCCCATCGGGGCCGAGGCGACCATCGCCCTCATCGTGCCGCGTCCCCAGGGCCGTGCGAGCGGCTTTGAGGACCCATTCTTCGCTGAGCTTCTAGCGGGCGTGTCAGACGCGGCCCGCGAGCGCGGCTGCGACATCGTCGTCAGCCACCGGGTGCCGTCGAGCGAAGCGGAAGTCAGCGCCGCCCTGACCGCCAGCCGCGCCGACGGGGCGGTGTTCCTGGGGCAGGGCACGCTGCACACCGCCTTCAACGCCCTGGCCGACAGCGACAGCCGGTTTGTGGTCTGGGGCGCGCAGTTGCCGGATCAGCGCTACTGTTCGGTTGGCGGCGACAATCAGGCGGGCGGGCGACGCGCCACGCGCCACCTGGCCCGCCTTGGGCGCCGGCGGATCGTCTTTCTGGGCGACATTGAAGCCATCGAGCCGGCTCAGCGCCATCGCGGCTATCTCGACGCGCTCAACGAGTTCAGCCTTCCGGTGGACCCCCAGCTTCTGGTGCCTGCGCACTTTGAAGTGGAATCAGCCGAGGCCGCGATTGATCGGCTGGTGAGCCGGGGCGTGGCCTTTGACGGCCTGGTGGCGGCCAGCGATCTGATTGCGCTGGGGGCGTTGCGCGCGCTCCATCGGGGCGGGCGTTCGGTGCCCGACGACGTGGCCGTCATCGGCTATGACGATGTTGCGTTCAGCCGCTATTCCACCCCGGCCCTGACCACGGTGCGCCAGGACACGCGCAAGGCCGGGCGACTTTTGATCGCCAAGCTTTTGGACGGGGAAGGCGACGGGGCGGCCCGTTCTGAGCGGGTGCAGACGGAACTGGTGGTGAGAGAATCCTGCGGCGCCTAGAAAACTGGAAGCCCAGAGATTGAAAACCTAGAACGTGTAGGTGAGCTGGGCGTAGCCAAAGAGCGTGTGATCGCCGGTGGGTCCGTTGGCGACCGTGGAGGCGAACTCGCCATAGAATAGCGCTGAGCCGCCAAGCTCCAGGCGCAAGCTGTCCGGCCGCACCCAGTAGCGCGCCCGCGCATCAAGCGTGTGTCCGATGAAGCGGCCCGACTGGCCCGTCGGGTCACGCAGGCGGGCAATCACCCAGGCGTCGGTGGCCGAGGCCAATTTTGCGGCGTGATAGTAGAACCGAGCGTCCCAGCGCGCGCTCGGCTTGACCTCGATGCGAAAGCCGGGCGCGTCCAGGTTCGCAGGGGTCAATGGGCCATGAATGGACGTGTTGTTGAGGTCTGACCGCCGGGCGCCGAAGAGGCGCTCGTGCTGATCGAACCGCTGGTCAGTGGGATCGTCGTCCCCGCTGGCATAGTAGTATTCCAAGGCCACCCGCGGTCGCCATGGCGCCTCAAACGTGTAGCCAAGCGCAGCAAACGCCATCTCGGCGCTGACATCCAGATCAGTGGTGTCGGCCGGATCGCTGGTCGCGCGTCTTTCACCGCGGCGCGCCGAGGCTTCAAGGTCAAGATCCCACCGCCCCGCGGCGGGCGCGCGATGGAGCCGGAAGCCTGGCGCCACATAAGAGCGGTTCGGGGTCGGGTGAGCGCGCGTGTCGCGTTCGTCCAGCCCATAGACGAAGAACTCGGCGCTGAGGTCTGAAACCCGGCGAGGGATCGCGTCGGCGCGCCGATAGTGCACGCCCCAGATCCGCCGTCCCCACTGTTCTTCGTCGCCCGATAAGACATTGTCGTCGAGATCGGCGCGGCGGTTCGGGCGGCGTGCCGTCGGGGACACAAGAACGAGATGCAGCGCATCGCCGCGCTCAGACGTCGAGACCAGGTGCGCCCCGGTATAGCTCTTGATGACGTTGGCGAAATCGACCCGCTCGATCTGACGCTTGGAGCCGATGGAGACCGTCTGACGTCCGAGTGTCAGCCGGCTGGTTGAGGTGGGGCCAAGCAGGCCCGGCAGATCGGCGGCGTGCGCATAGAGCTGTAGAACATCGAGCGGGTTGGTGAGGCTGGAGGTGAGAGGCGTGCCGCTGTCCGCCCCATAGGTGCGCGAATCTTGAAGTTCGAGCCCCAGGCTGAGATCGCCGAAGTCCGCCCGCGCGTGCGCGAGGGTGCGAAACAATAAGAGCTGATCACCGCCCGAGCCGCCGGCGCGAAACTGGCCCTCCAGCGTTTCGTAGCGCACCCGCGTTTCGCCGCTGAAGGTGAACGCCGGCGCGCTGGTCTCCTCTGCGTGGGCCGCGGCGCTGACAAGGCAGAAGGCAAGCCCCAAGACGCGCCCCAAGAGGCGCCCCAAGACGCACGACGTCAACGCACGGGGCGCACCCTTTTGGACTGGCCGGTCTCGCACGCGCACCTCCCGCATTCGCGATCGCCGCCAAGGGCGGGCGCACGATGACGGCGTCGGCGTCTTTTGGCGAGCCCCGCTAGGCCCCTTTTTCGCCGCTCGGATCGGCGCGCACCGCCACCAGAGCCGCCATCGGTTCCAGGTTCAGCTGCGCGCCGCTCGACCACACGGCCGTGTCGGCGTTCACCGCCTCAATCACCCGCCAGCCGTCCGGCGCTGTCCAAGTCAGTGCGGCGTGGCCCAAATTAAACACGCACAAGACCGCCTGCGATCCGGCGCCGCGCTCAAACACGATCAGCGGATCGGGCGCCTCATGGAAGGTGACGGTGCGGGTGCGCAGGGCGGGCTGGGCGCGGCGCATCGCCAGGGCGCGCCGGGCCACGTGCAGGGTGGAGGTCGGGTCCAGCTCTTGGTTCTCAACGCAGGCCGCAAGGTGCGCCGGGTCCACCGGCAGCCAGGGTTCGACCGTCGAGAACCCGCCATAGGGCGCGTCGGGGCGCCACGGCATGGGCGTGCGCGCCCCGTCGCGGCCCAGTGTGCGCGGCCAGTTGGCGATGGCTTCGGGGTCTTGAAGGCGTTCGAACGGCACGTGCGCCTGGGTCAGGCCCAGCTCTTCGCCCTGATAGATGAAGATGTTGCCGCGCAGGCACGCCAAGAGCATCAGCGCCATGTCGGCAAACGCCTTGGGATCGCGCCCTTGCGACCAGCGCGACACGGCGCGCGGCGCGTCATGGTTGGAAAACGTCCAGGACGGCCAGCCTTCGCCGTCGCCGCCCGGCCAGTCGACCGCGGCGCGGCGCACCGCGTCGGGGGTTAACTCGTCGGCATAGAGGAACATGAAGCCATAGGCGCTGTGCAGCCGGTCGGGCCCGTGCGTGAACTGCTTCATCTCTGAATCAGCCAGCGCCCCGCCGACCTCGGCCACCAAGAAGCGGTCGCCATAGCCGTCAGCCAGGGCCCGCATGCGCGTCAGGAACGCGGGAATGTCAGGGTGCGACTGATTGTAGATCTTGTCCTGGAAATCGAACGGGCGGGTGCGCTCGCGGCTGGTGTCGGTTGTCGGTGGATTGTCGCGCAAGAGCTGGTCGTGCATCAGAAAGTTCACCGCATCGAGGCGGAACCCGTCGACGCCGCGGTCCAGCCAGAAGCGGGCGACGTCCAAAAGCGCCTCCTGCACGGCCTCATTGTGCACGTTCAAGTCCGGCTGAGAGGGCAGGAAGTTGTGCAGGTAGTACTGGCCGCGCCGGGCGTCCCAGGTCCAGGCCGGACCGCCAAACACCGACTGCCAGTTGGACGGCGGCGACCCGTCAGGCTTGGGGTCGGCCCACACGTACCAGTCGGCGTGGGGATTGAGCCGGTCTTGCCGGCTGGCCTCAAACCAGGCGTGCGCGTCGGACGTGTGCGACAACACCAGGTCGGTGATCACCTTCAAGCCCAGGGCGTGGGCGCGCGCCACCAGGTCGTCAAAGTCCGAGAGGCGGCCGAACAGCGGATCGACATCGCGATAATCGGCCACGTCGTAGCCAAAATCACGCATCGGCGAGGTGTAGAACGGCGAGATCCACACCGCGTCAACGCCAAGGGACGCGACATGGTCAAGCCGGCGCGCGACGCCTTGCAGATCGCCCACGCCGTCGTCATTGGAATCGCAGAAGCTGCGTGGATAGACCTGATAGATCGACGCGCCGCGCCACCAGTCTTCGTCGCGTTTTGCCGCCGCGCGCGCTTGCGCCATGCTTTCAGTCGTCACGCCGATCTCCTCAACGCTTGATCCGCCTTGCCGCGGCGCGGCGGATGCGTGTCCCCTTATGGCTCCTGCTTGAGCCGGCGCGGCCCTGCCCGTGCGGAGCTGCTAAATGTGGGCCTTCTTAGTGGGCCCGTTGGTTTTGCCCGTTTGGGCGGCGGCGGCAAGACCGAACTCTTAGAATGCGCTGGCGTGCCGCCCGTACTTGCCAAGCCGATGCGGGCGCGCCCGCCTACCTGGTGTTTCATTCTGTTTCGCCCCGCATGAGGCCGTTCGCCCGATCCGCGCCCAGGCGACGCGCTGCTGCGCAATTTTGCACCGTGTTTGCAAAATTTTTCATTTCCCGGCCGCGCTTGTCAACGCGCCTCTTCATCTTCAGCCGCCTTCTAATGCGCTGCAAACACACGTGCACGAATGCAACAGCTCTCTCTGGAAACACAAATTTGTCAGAATCCGCGCCATCTGGTGGTTGCTGTGTCATGAGCTTTGCATTAATTTTCTGACAGGGTAATGAGCGCAGAATCAAAACAGTGCGTTGAACCCGCTGGGAGGGATAAATATGGAACGCTTTGCGAAACCGCGTCGTATGCGGCTGATGGCGAGTGCTGCGACTGGCGCGGCGCTCATGATGACGGGCGCCGCCTACGCCCAGGACGCGGATGCGGACGTCGAAGCTGACGCCGACCGCGAAGTCATTAAGGTGACGGGCATTCGCGCGTCGATCGAAGGCTCGATTGAAGCCAAGCGCAGCTCGACCTCGATCGTCGAGGCGGTGTCGGCGGAAGACATCGGCAAGCTGCCTGACGTGTCGATCACTGAATCACTCGCGCGCCTGCCGGGCCTTGCCGCCCAGCGCGTGCGCGGCCGGGCGCAGTCGGTCTCCGTGCGCGGTCTCGGTCCCGACTTCACCACCGCGCTGTTGAACGGGCGCGAGCAGGTGACGGCCGGCGACAACCGCGGCGTGGAATTCGACCAGTACCCCTCTGAACTCGTCAATCAGGCGCTGGTCTATAAGACGCCGGACGCCGGGCTCGTCTCTCAGGGCCTCGCCGGCACGGTGGACTTGCGCACCATTCGCCCGCTGGCTTTCGGCGAGCGTTCGGTCAACCTGAGCGCCAGCTACGAGTACAACAATAACGATCAGCTCAACCCCGACTTTGATGAGACGGGCTACCGGTTCACGGGCACCTATGTGGACCAGTTTGCTGACGACACGCTCGGCATTGTGTTGGCGTTCGCGCGCCAGGACACGCCTACCCAGGGCGAGAAGTACGAGATCACCAACTTTGAATCCCGCAACGGCGCCCGGTCGCCCGAGGCGTTCAAGATGTTCTCGGAAAGCCGCGACCTGGACCGCACGGCCGTGCTTGGCACGATCGAGTTTGAGCCCAACGCGACCTTCAACACCTCGCTGGACGTGCAGTACACCGACTTTACGGACGGCGGCGTGCGGCGCGGCATCGAGCTGTCCGGCGCCAGCTGGCACGGCTCCACCGTCGATGGGGCGGTAGTCGAGGACGGCCTCATCACTGAGGGCGCCTTCACCGATGCGTTCGGCGTTGCGCGCAACGACATTCAGGAGCGCGAAGCCGAGCTGTTCTCCATCGGCTGGAACACCCAGTATCGCTTCGCTGACAACTGGATGCTTGAAGCCGACCTCAGCCACTCGTCCGTTGACCGTACGGCGCTCGACTTTGAGAGCTACAGCGGCGTGGGCGAAGGCACGGGCGCAACCAAGATCGACTCGGTTCCGTTCGTGCACAGCGGCTCGCGGTATCGCTTTGCTTCGGCGGTGGATTACAGCGATCCCACGCTGATGGTGCTGACCGACCCGGGCGGCTGGGGCCAGGACGGCTTCCGCAAGACCCTCACGACCGATGACAGCCTGACCGCCCTGCGCGCCAGCGCGGCGCGGGAGTTCGACACCGGCGCCATTTCGCAGGTGAAGGGCGGGGTCTACATCTCCAACCGCGAGAAGACCCGCAACACCATCGAATCGTTCGTCGACATCGCATCGGGTGCGGGCACGACGCCCATCCCGACGTCCGCGATTATCGGCGAAACGAACCTCGACTGGGTCTCCAACTTCTCTGTGGTCGCCTACGACCCGCAGGCGCTGTTGGACGACGGCACCTACGCTCTGCGCGCCCTGCCGCTCGGGTTCATCCCGCAAAAGCAGTGGACCGTGGAAGAAGACGTCATGATCGCCTTCTTGCAGGCGGACATCGACTCAACGGTCGGCAACACGCCGGTCTTGGGCAACTTTGGCGTGCAGATCGTCAACACCGACCAGACTGCAGAAGGTCCGGTGGGCTTTGGTCCCGACTTCCTGCCGGTGATCGCCACCGACGGGGACGAGTACACCAATGTCTTGCCGAGCATGAACCTGTCGTTTGAGGTGATGCCGGAGACGTTCCTGCGCATCGGCGCGGCGCGCACTCTGGCCCGGGCCCGCATGGACGACATGCGCGCCAGCGTCGGCATCAACCTGGACAGCCAGGTGTGTTCGTTTGACCCGGTGACCAATGGTCTTGCGGCCTACACGCCGTTTGCCGACCCGACCCGGACCTGCATCAGCGGCGACAGCGGCAACCCCAGACTGCAGCCGTACATTGCCGACAGCATCGACGTCTCGCTGGAGCACTACTTTGGCGACGGCGCCGGCTACTGGTCGGTCGCCGCCTTCCATAAGGAGATCGACAGCTGGGTGTTCGGCAGCGTGGCCCGCGAGTTTGACGCCACCGACATCATCGACAGCGTCTTCGGGGCTGGCACGACGGCGGCGAACCCGGGCATCGAACGGGCGCGCTTCAATGCGCCTGAGAACACAAGCGGCGGCTATCTGCGCGGTCTTGAGTTCTCGCTCAGCCTGCCGGCTGAAGTGTTCCTGCCTGAATCGTTCACCGGGCTTGGCATGTTTGCGACCTACTCGGTCACCGACAGCGAAGTTCAGCCGGGCACGACCACGACGCCGATCAACATTCCGGGCCTTTCAGAAGACCTGGGCAACGTCACGGTCTACTATGAGCGCGGCGGCTGGGAAGCGCGGATCTCGAACCGGTTCCGGTCTGACTTCCTGGCGGAACTGCCCGACTTCACCGGTCAGCCGGACTTCCGTTCGGCGTTCTCTGAGAGCGTGATCGACGCCCAAGTCGGCTACGAGTTCGTCTCCGGGTCGCTTGATGGTCTGACCGTGATGCTGCAGGCCAACAACCTCAGCGATGAGCGGTTTGGCACGTTCATCAACGATGACGAGCGTCAGGCCCGCAACTACGAAGAGTATGGCACCACCTATACCTTCCGGGTGAACTGGCGTCGCTAGCAGACCCAGCATGCAGAACTGAGCGCGCCCCCGCCGGCATCCGGCGGGGGCGTTGTTCGTTTGCCTTGCGCCCAAGCCCGTAAAGTCATTGGCGTTAAGAGGACGGCGTCAAGCGGGCGGCGTTAAGCAGGCGCGGCGGCTGATCCAGGGCGCCGGCTTACCTTGGCCGCCAAGCCGCGCTAGCGTTTCACTTCCGCCATTACGGGGGCCGCCGCCAGAGGGCCCTACCACAGGGCCCAACCACAGGCCCAACCAGAGGGGAGACCAGAGCCATGAGCGCGACCACGCCGGACGCCCAGCGCCTGGGATCGATCGTCATCGTCGGTGGCGGCACGGCCGGCTGGATGGCGGCTGCGGCCCTGTCCAAATTCATGGGCCCGCAGCTTCAGATCACCGTCGTGGAAAGCGACCAGATCGGCATCGTCGGCGTGGGTGAGGCGACGATCCCCCAAATCAAGCATCTCAACCGGGCGCTGGGCTTGGACGAGAACGAGTTCGTGGCCCGCACCCAGGGCTCGTTCAAGCTGGGCATCGAGTTCATCAACTGGCGCGCCAAGGGCCACGCCTACCTGCACAACTTTGGCAACATCGGGCTCAACATGTTGAGCACCCACTTCCACCACTTCTGGCTGCGCAGCCGGGCTGAGGGGTCGCGCCACGACCTGTGGGACTATTGCGTCAACACCCAGGCGGCGCGCGCGGGCCGCTTTGCGCCGCTGGAGCGCCTCGGCAATTCCCCGCTCGGAGGGGTCGCCTACGCCTATCACTTCGACGCCGCCCTCTATGGCCAGTTTCTGCGCGCCTATGCAGAGCGCCAAGGCGTGCGCCGGGTCGAAGGTCTGGTTGTGGACGTCGAGCAGCACCCTGAAACCGGCTTTGTGACGGGCTTGAAGCTGGAAGGCGGGCGGCGGGTCCCCGGCGAGCTCTTCATCGACTGCTCAGGGTTTCGCGGCCTCTTGATCGAGAAGACGCTGGAGACCGGCTACGAGGACTGGACGCAGTGGCTCAAATGCGACCGGGCGCTCGCCGTGCCCACGGCCAACACCCGCGCGCCGCGCCCCTACACCCAGTCCATCGCCCATGACGCGGGCTGGCAGTGGCGCATTCCGCTGCAGCATCGCACCGGCAACGGCCATGTCTTCTCCAGCGCCTACACCGACGAGGACACGGCGCGCGAGACCCTGCTCGCCAACTTGGAGGGCGAGCCGCTGGCTGAGCCGCGGCTGATCAAGTTCACCACGGGGCGGCGCAAGAAGTTCTGGAACCGGAACGTGATCGCGCTGGGCCTGGCCAGCGGCTTTCTTGAACCGCTGGAATCGACGTCCATCCACCTCATCCAATCGGGCGTCAGCCGCCTGATCCCGCTCTTTCCGACCGCCGCTTTTGAGCCGGGGCTGGAAGCCGAATACAATCGTCAGATGGGCCTAGAGTTTGAGAAAATCAGGGACTTTCTGATCCTGCACTATCATCTCAACACGCGCGACGACACCCAGTTCTGGATCGACTGTCGCCAGATGGACGTGCCTGAAAGCCTGACCCGCAAGATGGCCTTGTTCGCCCAAAGCGGGCGGCTCTACCACGAGCAAGAAGACCTCTTTACCGATTCAAGCTGGTTGCAGGTGATGCTGGGCCAGGGGCTGACGCCCGCGCGTCATCATCCGGTGGCCGATCAAATGGACGCGGCCGAGCTGGATCAGGCCCTGGCCGACATCCGCCAGATCGTCGGCGAGGCGGCCCGCCGCATGCCGCGCCACGAAGACTATCTGGCGTCGCAGTGTCCCGCTCAGCCGCTGGGGACCTGATCGACCGGCGTGGCCGGGCAGTGACGGGCGACGAACTCAGCGTGCGAGGGCATGGCGCCCGCCGCTTCGCCGATCACCCGCTTGAGGCCGGCCAGATGGCGCGCCGCGTCCACCCCGCGCAGGTCGGCTAAGCTGTCATAGGACTGCGGGATCACGTCCTGGCCGATCAGGACCGCCAGCCAGCTGGGGTTGGTGAACAGCTCTTCTGACGACCCAACCAGGCGCGCGTTGCGCCGCCACTGGTCGAGCTTGTAGGTGAGCGTGTCGGGGATCTCCATCTCCCGCGTCATCCGCCACAGATCACCGCTTGCGCGCGCGTTGGCGTGATAGTGCAGGATGAGGAAATCGCGGATCCACTCGTACTCGGCGTGGGTTAGACGATTGTATTCGGCCTGTGACAGGGCGTAGTCGCCGCGCCGCGGCAACAGCGCGATGAAGCGCATAATGCCGATGTGGATGAGGTGCAGCGAGGTCGATTCCAGCGGCTCCATGAAGCCCGCCGCCAAGCCAATGGCGAGACAATTGCCGTTCCAGAACTTGCGCCGTCGGCCAGTGGCGAAGCGCAAGACGCGCGGCTCGGCGAGGGGTTCGCCCTCCAAGTTGGCGAGCAGGGTCTCGCGGGCTGTGTCCTCGTCAATGAACTGGGAGCAAAAGACATAGCCGTTGCCGACGCGGTGCTGGAGGGGGATGCGCCACTGCCAGCCTGCTTCGCGCGCCGTGGATCGGGTGTAGGGGGTGAAGGTGTCGTCAGCGTGGGCGGACGGGACCGCCGCGGCCCGATCGCACGGCAGCCAGTGGGTCCAGTCCTCATAGCCGGTCTCCAGCGCCTCTTCGATCAGGAGGCCGCGAAAGCCCGAACAGTCGATGAAGAAGTCGCCGGCGATCACGCGCCCGTCCGACAAGGTCAGATCGCGGATGTGTCCGGTCTCCGCGTCGCGCCCAACCTGAACGACCATGCCCTCGTGGCGGGTGACGCCGCGCGCCTCGGCAAAGCCGCGCAAGTAGCGGGCATAGAGCCCGGCGTCGAAGTGATAGGCGTAATCGAACGTCGACTGAATGCGGCGCGGGTCTGACATCGGCTTGTCAAACCGGTTGAGGCGCGCAGCCCCCCAGCCCATCGCATAGTCTTCCAGCGCGTCAGTTGCGCCCTCAGCGCGCGCCTTGAGCCAGTACTGATAGAGCGGCACGGCGTCGAACTGGGCCCCGAAGTTGCCGAACTGGTGAAAGTAGCGATGGCCCTCGCGGGTCCAGTTGACGAACTCAATGCCGAGCTTAAACGAGCCCTGGGTCTCGGCCATGAACTCCTGCTCGCTGATCCCCAGATCGGCGTTCAGGCGCTTGATGTAGGGGATGGTGGCTTCGCCCACCCCGACGGTGCCGATGGCGTCAGATTCAATGAGGTCGATGCGGCAGCCGCCGCGCGTGGCGTTGACCAGGGCCGCGGCGGCCATCCAGCCGGCGGACCCGCCGCCGACAATGACAATCGAACGCAGAGGCTCAGGAGCGCCCTGGCGCGCCGGATCGTCAGACGCCGATGGGGATTGAGGAGGCGGGGGAGTGTTCATGCGGTCAGTGTCCGAGTTTCGCGCCCATGATCAAGGGGGCTGATGGCGCCGTAACGCATCGGGGCGACGCATGGGGCCAATGCGATGGGCCAGCGCGACCAATCGACCGGCGCGCCATGGTCGCACTTGCGTCTCACTGGCGGATTAGGGTGTGCTGAGCCCAGCACGCGGTGCGCCCGCTTCTGCCGTCGAAGGACGACCGGACCATGAGTGACATTCCCAACTCGTCATCCCTCCCGAGCGCCCCTGGCGCTGCTCCCGCCTCTGACGCTTCTCTGCCGGCCGTGGCCGAGACGGCCTCGTCGATCGCGGCGCGGTCGCGCGCCATTCCGCGCACCTGGGCCACCTTCGACTGGCCGAGCATGTTCTCTGCGGTTCTCTATCCGGCGCTGGGCGTTCTGGTGCTGACCGGCGCGCTCGTCATCGGCTTGGCGCTGGAAAGCGTGCGCCTGCACTGGTGGTACGGGGTGCTCGCGCTGGGTGTGGGGGCCGTCACCTTGTTCGTGTGCAACCAGGGCATCGGGCCGCTGCACCGGGTGTGGCAGCACCGGGCCGGAGAACTGGCCGCGCCGGCGCAGGTGATCGTGGCGCTCAACTGCATCATCGCAATGCAGGGCCGCCTGACCGACTGGCTCAACTATCACGCCCAACACCATCGCCTCGCGGACCGGCCCGGCGATCCGCACAATCCGTCTGAGGGCGTGTTGTGGGCCTGGGTGGGCTGGCTGTTGTGGCGCGACCGCACCGATTTAGAGCGGCCCACCCCGCGCTGGTTCGCCAAGTCTCCGGTGCTGATGTTTTTTGATCGCAACCTGATGTGGCTGTCGCTGCTGGTGCATCTGATCGCGCCGCTGACCGTCTATGTGATCGTGGGGCTGATGGGCGGCTCGCTGGTGCTGACGGCGATCTTGCACGCCTCAGCGGTGCTGGCCCGGGCGCTGCAGTTCCACGCCACGACGCTGGGCGTGAATGTGTTTGGCCACCTCGACATGCCGGCCTGGTTCACCTACGCGCTGGCGCTTCTCACAGGCGGGGAGGCGTTTCACGCCCACCATCACGACGAGCCGCGCAGCGCGCTGCACCTGCCCAAGAACGGCCTAATCAACCGCATCTTCGACTATAATGGCACCATGCTCTTGCTGATGCGGCGTGCCGGCTTGGCGCGCGACCTCTTGATCGCGCCGCAGTTCCTGCCCGCGCCCCAGGCCGCCAGCGCGTCGCAGAGCCCTCGGCGCCCCTAAACTGGCCGATGCGCTGGCTTCTGTGCGGGCTTTGCGCCCGCCGGCTGGGCGCCTTGGGATGCGCCCGCGCGGGTCGGATCGCGTGAGAGGCGCGCGGGGCCAAAGGCGGCCAGGCGCAACAGGGCAATGGCGGAGCCAAACAGGATCGCGAGTGCAGGAAACCCGCCCAGCACCGAGATCATCCGCACCCCGTCCACGCCGTTTGTCGCGGTCATGATCCAGGCCACCAGGCCGATGATGACGCCCCACATCATCTTCACCACCAGCGTGGCGCGCCGGGCGTGGGCGTGGCCCTCCGGCGTCATGCAGACGGCTGAGATGGACGTGGTGTTGGAATCGGCGGCGGTGACGAACGAGACGAAGCTCAAAAGCACGAACACCGCCACCAGCGCCCCGGCATAGGGCAGGGTCTCCAGGACGACATAGATGAGCGCTTCAGGCCCGTCGCTGGCCAAGGCGGCGGACAGCGGGGCGGACGGGGCGGCGTCCAGGATCAGCGCCGTGCCGCCGAACACCGTCATCCAGCCAATGGCGAACACGGCCGGCGCCAAGAGGTTGACCAGCAGAAACTCGCGCACCGTGTAGCCGATGGAGATGCGGCCCAAGAAGAGGGCCGTGATCGGCGCCCACGCCAGCCAGTTGGCCCAGTAAAACACCGTCCAGTCGCGTATCCACGGGTCGCGGCCAGAGGTGAAATCAACGCTGCGCGGGACAAACTCAGCCACGTACTGCACAAGCCCGCGTCCACCCGCCGCCAACATCTCCCCGGTCGGCCCGGCCACCAGCACAATGGCGACGAGGGCAAAGAAGAACTTGGCGTTGAGATCGGACAGAAAGCGAATGCCGCGCTGAAGCCCCGACACCGAAGAGCCAACAAACGCCAAGACAATCGCCGCCATCACCAGGCCGCGCAGCATCGGCCCGCTTTCAAGCGCCGTCATCGACGCCAAGCCGCCCGCCAACGTCAGGGCCCCCGCGCCCAGCGAGGCGGCGATCCCCGCCACCAGCGCAAACACGGCCACCGCGTCAATCACCGCCGCGCCAGGCCCGCGCGCCAGCGGCCCCAGCGCCAGCGACAAGGGCCCGCTCAGGGAATAGGGCGCCCCCAGATTGTGATGGGCGAGCGCAAAGGCCAGGGCGGGCACGGCGTAAAGCGCATAGGGCGTGATCGACCAGTGCAGAAACAGGGACGACATGGCGAACGTCGCCGCCTCTGGTGAGCGCGGATCAGCTCCGGAGAAGGCGGGCGGGCGATTGAAGTGGGTGATCGGTTCAGCCGTCGCCCAAAACAGAATGCCGATGGCGATGGTTGTGCACAGCGTGATCGCGAACCAGTTCCAGCGCGACAAGATCGGCTCAGCAAATCGCCCGCCGATTCTCACTTTTCCGATAGGCGACAGGGCGACGACCAGAAGCACCGCCAGCGCCACAAAGGCGCCAACGTTAAACGCCCAGGCAAACTGATCGAGTATCCAGGCGTTCACCCCTGCGATGGCGGAAATAAACTCATCATAATTGACGATGCTGGCGCTGACAGTCGCGACAAGAAGTGTAAGTGGAACAAAGAAAACGAAACCGCGAATTTTTGAGAGCATGTCTTTCTTTTTCCGCTTCTTGCCCGGCGGATGCACCGTGTCATTCCATCAACGCCAAGTGTGGCCATGCAAGTACATGCATGCAAGCCAAACCCGCACACCGGCCCGCACACGCGTAAGCCACGTGCGTGGAGGAAACCTTGTTGCGGTGCAGCACATGTCACCGCTTGATTCCCGGCCGCTTCGCCTCTCGAATGCAGGGCATGACAAGACCCACTGCACCCGACCCCCAGGCAGTCGTTGACGCGGCCATGCGTCTGATCGCCGAGAATCCTTTGTTTCAACTCGACCAGGCGGAGATCCGCGGCTCGACCTATCGCGTGTTCAAGAACGCGCCAGCGTCGCTGGGGGAGCTGTTCGCCGCCTGTATGATGCACGGCGACTCCCTGGCCGTGGTGCACCGCGACACGCGATGGACCTTCGGCGACCTGTACGCCAAGGCGCGCGCCTTCGCGGCCGGCTTGCAATCGCGCTATGGCGTGGGGCCGGGCCACAAGGTGGCCCTGGCCATGCGCAACTATCCCGAATGGATGGTGTCCTACATGGGCGTGATCATGTCGGGCGCGGTCGTGGTCCCGCTCAACAGCTGGAGCACCGGCCCTGAGCTTGAGTTCATGCTCACCGACGTCGGGGCCAATTTCGTGATTGGCGACGCCCAGCGCATCGACCTTCTGGCGGGCCAGCCGTCCGCTTCCGGCTTTTATTTTGTTTCGGTGCGCAAGCCCCACGCGTCGGCCAAGGACACGTTCGAATCGATTCTGGAGGCGGGCCAGGAGGCCGAGTTCGTTCAGCCCAACATCAACACCGACGACGATTACGCCGTCTATTACACGTCCGGCTCCACTGGGCGGCCGAAGGGCGTTGTGCTCACCCATCGCGGCGCCATCTCATCGCTCTTGTCGTTCGCCCTCGTCGCGGAATCGGCCAAGCAGGCGGGCGGCACCATGCTGGGCGATCGGCCCGCCGCCCTCTTGTGCTTGCCACTCTTTCACGTCACCGCCAGCCACGCCGTGTTCATGATCTCGCTGTTGGCGGGTCAGAAGATGGTGATGATGGACAAGTGGGACGCTGACGAGGCGATCCGCCTGATCAACGCCGAAGAGATCACCACATTTGTCGGCGTGCCGACCATGAGCCATGAGTTGATGCTGCGCGCGCGCGAGACCGGCGAGACCATGCCGTCGTTGGCCAATATCGGGTCTGGCGGCGCCAAGCGTCCGCCCGCCCATGTTGCTGAGCTGGCCAAGACGTTCCCGCACGCCTGGTCGAGCGCCGGCTATGGCTTGTCGGAAACCAACGCCATGGGCACCTACAATGGCATGGCGTCCTATCAGGCCAAGCCGGGGGCCGCGGGCCGACCCATTCCGCCGGTGACCGACGTGAAGGTGGTGGACCCACAGGGAGAGCCCTTGAAGCCGGGCGAGGCGGGGGAAGTCTGGATCCGCTCGCCGGCCAACTTCCGCGAATATCTCAACATGCCCGAAGAGACTGCCGCCACGCTGACGCCCGACGGCTGGGTGCGCACCGGCGATGTGGGGGTCTTTGACGAGGACGGCTTTCTCACCATCGTGGACCGGATCAAGGACATGATCTTGCGCGGCGGCGAGAACATCTCGTGTCTGGAGGTGGAGGGCGCCATCCAGGCCCACCCGGCCGTCCAGGAGGCCGCCGTGTTCTCGATCCCTGACGATCGGCTGGGCGAAACGGTCGGCGCGGCGATTGTGCTCAAGCCGGGCGAGAGCCTGACCGAAGGCGACTTGAAGGTCTTCTTGTCTGACAGCTTGGCCGCCTTCAAGCACCCTGAGAAGGTGTGGCTGCGTCATGAGCCCTTGCCGCGGGTTGGCACCGGCAAGCTGGACAAGCGGGCGACCCGCTCGCTCGTGATGGACGAGTGAGCCCCTCGCCGGAGTCTGGACCTGCGCAGTCTGGGCCCCCGCAGTCTGGTCGCGCGCAGTCTGGGTCCAAACCTGTGGGGGCGACCGGGAACGGTTCGAGTTCTGGTTCTGGGTCGCCCGGCGGGCCCGACACGCTGCGCTTCTTTATCGATGGAGCCTGGCGGGCCCCGCACGGAGACGGCCGTGCGCTGCTGATCGATCCTGCGAGCGAAGAGACGCGTGGCGAGGTGGCGCTGGCGTCAGACGCCGACATTGATGCGGCGGTGGACGCGGCGCGCCGGGCGCTGGGCGCCTATGCGGCCACATCGCCGGCGCAACGCGCCGCCCTGATCGGGCGCGTGGTGCAAGAGATAGGCGCGCGCGCGGACGCCTTCGCCGACATCATGCGCGAGGAAATGGGCGCGCCGGTGATGCTCGCCAAGCTGGCCCAGACGCCGGCTGGGATGGCCCACTTCGGTGTCGCCGCCGAGGTCTTGAAGACCTTTGAATTCGAAGCCGAGGCCGGGACCACGCGCACCATCAAGGAG
>CAYGQB010000018.1:0-29846 GCA_964351895.1 uncultured Caulobacterales bacterium | reverse complement strand
GGCAATGGGCCGCGCCCCCATCGTGAACACGTCGCGCAGAATGCCGCCGACCCCCGTCGCCGCCCCGTTGTAGGGCTCGATGAAGGAGGGGTGGTTGTGGCTCTCCATTTTGAAGATGGCCGCCTGGCCGTCTCCGATGTCGATCACGCCGGCGTTTTCGCCCGGGCCCTGAATGACCCGCGGCCCCGTGGTGGGCAAGGTCTTCAGGTGACGGCGGCTCGACTTGTACGAGCAGTGTTCAGACCACATGACCGAGAAGATGCCCAACTCAACCAAGTTCGGCGCTCGGCCGAGGCGGTCAAGAACAACGGCGTACTCAGAGGCGCTGAGCCCGTGTTCGGCCGCTAGGGCGTGCGTGGCGGTGATGCGCGCAGGCGCCAATACGTCAGGGTGCGCACCCTGCGAGGTGTCAGCGGCGTCGGGGGCGGTTGGCGAGAGCGTCATGCGCGTTCGTTAGCGCGGCGCGCGAGACTTGTCATCTGCAACGCGCGCGCTTCAATCGAAGCTGGCCGCGCTTTCGTTCGAGCCGGCAAAAATCTCCCGCGCCGCGAGCGCTGAATCAAGCGCTTCAAGTGCGGGCGCGCTGGATGGGTCGGCGTCCGCCTCCACTCGGCGACGTGAGATGCGTTCACCCAGCAATGCGCCCTTCAGGGCTGCATTGGCGGACGGCAAGCCGCGCGAGAAACTAAGCCATTCGTCCTCGTCTTGGATGTCGTCAGCCGTATTCATCCAAGCCAGGGAATCAAGCGCCGCTTCGATGCCAAATCGCCTCGTAAACTCGCCGGCGCAGACGTCAGCGGTGTCGGCGGCGTTACACGACCCGCTGGACCGCATCATGAGATAGGCGCGCGATCCTGAGAGATCAAAAACATCCGCTCCCGTCGCGCCTCGGATCGCCGGGGCGAGCATCGGCACCACCAGATCGTCCGCGCCGTCGCCGTCGATATCCGACAGCCAGGGTTCGCCCAGCGGCGCGTAGGAGTCGCGCTGGGTTTCATTGGCCGCCTCATCGAGGCTGACGATGTAGTGGTCGCGGCGCGGCATCACCGTGACGATCACGCCCTCGCGCGTGCGCAGGGACACGCTGCCTTGAAGTGGTTTCACGCCGCTCATTTCGCTCGCCCAGAGCGCGTCATCGTCCAGTTCCAGCGGCGGCAGGAGGGTGGCTTGCGCTGCGCGTTCGGCCGGCGCGGCGGCGGGCGGCTCAACCGGACCGTCAGGAGATTGCGCCCGGGCGCTGAAGGCGAACACGGTGGCGACAAGTAGGGCGACGCGGCGCGAGTGGCTCATGGCGGATGGTTCCCCCGAACGATGTGATGCAAGGCGATATAGCCGAAGGCTGCTTGGGCTTAGTGGCGAAATTGCGCCAGGTTGCAGGCGTTGCTGGACTGTCTTGAGCGCCGGTTCAATCGGCCGCACAAAGACGAGGCAAGCCGCCTGCGCCTGCGTCAGTGACAGTGTCAGGACCGGCGACTGCGGCGCTAGGCTCCGTCGCTTTCAACGTCGAGTTCATAGACGGGCAGGCCGACCTTGAACGCTCTAGAAAGCGCCTCGGCGAAGGCGCGGTGGTCGCTCATGGCGGGGATGTCCGGAAAATAGTCGTCGTCTTCGCTTTCAAAGCTGACGCCGTCGTCGTCTGCAAAGACGGCCCCCAACTCTTCGCCCGTCGCGACGTGCACCAACAAGATCGCGGGCTCGTCATCCCCCTCCAGGTCAGCGTCAAGTTCAAACTCCACCCGGCGGGTCGCCATGCGCGAGACGATGACGTCGCACACCGCTTTCAAAGCTGCGCACTTGCGCGCACGCTCCGCGCCGCCGCGTTCCTCTGCCAATGACGCTTTCAACGCGTCCACATCGTCGTCAAAGCTCACGCCGCGCTCTCCATGATGCTGATAAACAGGCCGCGCCCATCCTCGCCGCCATGTGCAGGGTCGATGGCGCGTTCGGGGTGGGGCATCAGGCCAAGGACGCGACCGCGCGCGTCTTGCACGCCGGCGATGTCGCGCGCTGATCCATTTGGGTTGTCGCGGTAGCGGAAGACGACCTGGCCTTCACCTTCGAGCCGATCCAGCGTCGCCTCATCGGCGCTATAGTTGCCGTCATGATGGGCGATCGGGTAGACGACGTCGCGCTCAGCGCCATAGGCGGCGGTAAACCGTGTGTTGGTGTTGGCGATGGTCAGTCGTTCAGGCCGACAGACAAAGGTCAAGCGCTCGTTGCGCATCAGGGCGCCTGGCAGAAGCCCGGCTTCGCACAAGACTTGAAAACCGTTGCACACGCCCACAACCGGCACGCCGGCGCTGGCCGCGTCGACGACCGCGCGCATGATGGGGCTGCGCGCGGCAATCGCGCCACAGCGCAGATAGTCGCCGTAAGAGAAACCGCCAGGCACAAGGATGAAATCCAGACCCTCCGGCAGTTCGGTTTCGCGGTGCCACACCATCACCGGATCGCGCCCTGTGACGGTGGCGAGGGCGACGGCGCCGTCACGGTCACAGTTGGATCCAGGAAACACCACGACGGCGGATTTCACAGCGCGCACACTCCGGTTCAAAGTAGACCTATGTAGCGCCAGTGCCCGAGATTCGCGAGCCCCGCAAGCGGACGGCTGCGTCACCCGTGATCAAGCCGATTGAGTCACGCCAAACTGACGCGTGTTGGCGGCAGGCAAGCCCAAGAAGACGCCGATGCAAACGCCCATGACCAAGATTAAGTCATCAAGCCCAAGAGCGAACCAGTTTTGGTCTTTGACGTGGTGCGAGACGCGGCCCACCAGCATGGAACGCCGTCTCTATCCCACGATCTCCACCGCGTAGCGCTCGATCACGGTGTTGGCGAGCAGCTTCTCGCACATCTCGGTGACGCGCTTTTCTGCGGCGACGGCGTCAGTGTCCGTCAATTCCAGCTCGATGATCTTGCCCTGCCGAGCGCCCTGAACTTCGTCAAATCCGAGCGCATTGAGGGCGTTGGCGACCGCCTTGCCCTGCGGGTCGAGAACGCCGGCCTTCAAATCGACCCGCACCACGGCCTTCATTCGGCTGCTCCTGTTTCGCTGACCACGTGCAGATTGGCTGGCGGATCTTTCATAATCCCAAGCCGCCGCGCCACTTCTGCATAGGCCTCCGTCACGCCGCCCAGATCACGGCGGAAGCGGTCCTTGTCCATCTTCTCGTTGGTTTCTGCATCCCAAAGCCGGCAGGAGTCCGGGCTGATCTCATCGGCCAGGATGATCCGCACCGTCTCATGTTCGTAGAGGCGGCCGAACTCCAACTTGAAATCGATCAGGCGAATGTTGACGGCCGCGAACAGTCCCGACAGGAAATCGTTGACCCGCAGGGTGAGGGCCATCATGTCGTCGATCTCTTGGGTGGTTGCCCAATTGAACGCCGTAATGTGCTCTTCGGCCACCATCGGGTCCTGCAGCGCGTCATCCTTGTAGTAGAACTCTACGATGGAGCGCGGGAGCGGCTCGCCCTCCTCAAGTCCCAGGCGCGTGCTTAAGGAGCCCGCCGCGACGTTGCGACACACAACCTCCAGCCGGATGATCTCCACCTCGCGAATGAGTTGCTCGCGCATGTTGAGGCGGCGGATGAAATGCGTGGGCACGCCGGCCGTGTTAAGGCGCGACATGACGTACTCGCTGATGCGGTTGTTGAGTACGCCCTTGCCGTCGAGCTGGCCGCGTTTTTGGTTGTTGAAGGCGGTCGCGTCGTCTTTGAAATAGGCGACGAGCGTCCCCGGCTCAGGGCCTTCGTAGAGAATCTTGGCCTTGCCTTCGTAGATCTTTTTGCGTCGGCTCATGCGGCTGTGCTCCAGACGGCGATTGCGCGATCAGCTTGCGCAACCTCAAGCGCGGCGTGCGCCGAGTTGAAGTGGGAGTCAAGGCGACTGCCCTGTGGGTGAGTCTAGGCGAGCCCGGCGCATTCGACAACGCGCGACACCGCGAAGCGTTGCGCCGCAGCGTGCGCCGCGCTACCCAGCGTTGATTGGTGTCACCAGGCCGCGAAGGGCGATAGCGATGAGTGGGTTTGACGATCGTGAAAAGGGCTTTGAGAGCAAGTTTGCCCACGACCAGCAAATGGAATTCAAGGCCGTGGTGCGCCGCAACAAGCTCTTAGGCTTGTGGGCGGCTGAACTGATGGGCCACCCGGACCCGGAAGGCTACGCCAAAGAGGTTGTGAAGTCGGATTTCGAAGAGGCGGGCGACGAAGACGTGTACCGCAAGGTAGCGGGCGACTTTGAAGCCAAGGGTGTCGGACAAACCGAACACCAGCTGCGTAAAAAGATGGCCGACCTGCTTGAAGATGCGCGCGCGCAGGTTGCCTCTGAAGGTTAGGGCGGTCGACGGCTAGCTGACTTTCGCGCGCGTCAGGGCGGCGTCGAGCTTGGCGCGGATCGCCGCCCCGTCGTCGCGCACCATAATGACGTCGAGCACGGTCTGGGTGCTGGGGTCGATCAGGAGGGCAAATCCGGTTTTGCCCTTGTTCTTCTCCCAGATGCGCTCCACGCCGTGGGTTTGCGCCAGAGCCTCCAGACGCGCGCCTGTGACCGCGCTGAGGGTTTGGTCAAAGGTGACAAAAGTCACGGGCCGCCCCTGATAGGCGTCTTCAACCGCATCCATGCGCGGGTCGAGGATCAGGCAGGCCCCGCAAAACCGCGAGTAGAACATGGCGGCGACAACCGGCTGATCGGCGACGACCTCAACCGCGGCGTCGGTGGCGGAGTCGCGTGCCGGAGCGGCCTGTGCGGCGCTGTGAACCGGAGCCGTCGCAAGAGCGGCGCACACACTCAAGCCGATTACCGCCATGATCGCTCTCAAGCGGGGAGATTTTAGCATGGTGATCGCCTTTTCTTCAGCGCAGAGCGGGGGCCAAGACCAGGTCACGGGAACCAGGTCATGGGGCTCGGCCTATCCGTTTGCGCGGGGTTGTGGACACAGAAGGTCGTCGTTGCGCGCCACATCCGCTGCGCCGCGTTCGTTTACGGCCGCCAACACGCCTTCGATGACCAACTCCATGGCCTCGGCCGTGTGCACGCGGGTCAAGCAGGCCGCGCGGGATGAGGCGGCCGCCGGCGAGACGACGCCAAACCCCGTCATCATGAAATAGCCATTGTAGATGTCGACGAGATCAGCGTCGACGACGGCGTTGATCATGGCGTCATAGTCCGCGTCGGCTGCTGAAAAATCGACCTCGACGAAGGCGACGCGCGGATCGTGGGCGAACCGGGTGCGCACCTCGTCGATGCGCGGATCGACAATGGTGCAGACGCTGCACCAGTCTGCACGCAGATAAAGCACGGTCACCAGTGCAGCCGAACTTGGGACCAGCTTGGCTGGCGAATCTGTCGTCGCCATGGACGGCGTCTGGGCGGTCGCTGACATGGCGAGCATGGCGCCGCCTACGGCGAGCGCGGTGCGACGACTTGCTGGCCAAAGGACCTGTCGCCCCGCCTTGAGAAGGGCGGCTCCCGCGCTCAGCGCCATGTCAGTTTTTAGCCAGCTCGCCATGTGGTCCGTTGCGGCGATTGATCTCGCGCGCCCTTCTGCAGACGTGGTGATCGCTCAGGACGTGAAGACCCGCGCGAAGATGGTCTCAACATGTCGAAGATGATGCGTCTCATCAAAACACGCCCTGATCTCGGCTTCTGACATGTGCGCGAGGACCCCGTCGTCAGTGAGAAGATTGTCAAGAAACGCCCCGTCACCGTTCCAGGTTTTCATGGCGTTGGCCTGCACCAGCCGATAGGCGTCCTCGCGCGCCACGCCTGCTTGCGTCAGCGCCAAAAGAACCCGCTGTGATTCGTGCAAACCGCCCATGCGTTCCAGGTTGGCGCGCATGCGATCAGGATAAATCAGCAGGTTCTCCATCACGCCCGCCAGCCGATGCAAGGCAAAGTCCAGCGTGACGGTGGCGTCCGGACCAATGGCCCGCTCGACGCTGGAATGTGAAATGTCGCGTTCATGCCAGAGCGCCACGTTCTCCAGCGCCGGTGTCGCCGCTGCGCGCACCAGGCGCGCGAGACCAGTCAGATTCTCAGTCAGGACCGGGTTGCGCTTGTGCGGCATGGCCGACGAGCCCTTCTGGCCAGGCGAGAAGAACTCCTCAGCCTCCAGAACCTCTGTGCGCTGAAGGTGACGCACCTCCGTGGCCACTCGCTCAATTGAGGCGGCCACCACGCCCAGCGTGCAAAAGAAGGCGGCGTGTCGATCGCGCGGGATGACCTGTGTGGAGATCGGCTCGGGCGTCAGTCCGAGCTTTGCGGCGACATGCGCTTCGACGCGCGGGTCGATGTTGGCGAATGTGCCAACCGCCCCGGAGATGGCGCAGGTGCTGATCTCGCTGCGCGCCACCCGCAGGCGTTCGGCCGCGCGCGTGAACTCGGCGTAATAGCTGGCCAACTTGAGGCCAAACGTTGTCGGCTCTGCGTGGATGCCGTGGCTGCGGCCGATGCAAATGCTGTCCTTGTGCTCGTAGGCGCGCGATTTGAGCGCCGCGCGCACGCGCTCCACGCCCTCGATCAGGAGATCGCACGCGCGCGTCAGCTGAACCGCAAGGCAGGTGTCGAGCACGTCTGACGAGGTGAGGCCTTGATGGACGTAGCGCGCCTGTGGGCCCACATGTTCGGCAAGGTGGGTGAGAAACGCGATGACGTCGTGCTTGACCTCGCGCTCAATGGCGTCGATCCGCGCCACGTCAAAGACGATCTTGTCGGCGGACCACACGGCCTTGGCCGCTTCTTGCGGGATGACGCCAAGCTCAGCCAGCGCGTCACAGGCGTGCGCCTCGATCTCGTACCAGATCCGAAACTTCGCATCAGGCGACCAGATATCGGTCATTTCGGATCGGGAGTAGCGGGCGACGACCAATGCGGAATCTCCAATGAGTATTGCGGCTGCGAATGTACACGCCAGTGAGCCAACTACACCCGCTCGACCGTGTCGCCAACGACGCAAATGTCAGAGAAAGTTAGGAAAAGGCTCGTCTTGGGCGTATTAATTGCTAAATTGGTTTGCGTTCTGTGGGGGGCTGTCCCACGACATTGGTCTGTGCGGGGGACGCACAGATAGGGCTATCCGGCTAAGTCTGCCGGGATTGGGGAGTATCACATGAAAATCAAACGGATTCTGATGGCTGCTGCGGCGGGCACCGCGCTCTTCGCGGCCGCGTGCGAGACCACGCAGGCGACCGGTTCAGGCGACGCCGCTACGCGTGCAGCCGAAGCAGAGCGCCGCGCTGCGGCCGCGGAAAGCCGCGCTGCGGCGTTGGAGGCCCAGCTGGCTGGCGGGACCGCCTCCACCGCTTCCATGTCCGGCGACGCGATCGCCAGCGCCGCCGGCTATCCGGTTGACGCGGACGCAGGCCAGTGCTTCGCGCGCATCCTCGTTCCGGAAATGACCCAGGTTGTCACCGAGTCCGTGGTCGACACCCCGGAGCGTTCTGAAATCAAGGTCATTCCGGCGACCTACGACCTTGTCGAAGAAACTGTTCTCATTCGCGAAGAGTCGATTGAGTACAGCGTGGTTCCGGCCACCTACCAGACCGTGACCGAGCAGGTTCTCATCGAAGAAGAGAAGCGCGAAGTCGTTGTGATCCCGGCTCAGTTCGAAGAGTACGAAGAGCAGGTTCTGGTGCGCGCGGCCTACACCACGTGGAAGCCAGGTGAGGGCTTGTTCGGTCGCGCTGACGCGGTTGGCGGCGACGGCGTGACTGCGCTGCCGACGGGTGAAATCCTCTGCAAGGTGGAAGTCCCCGCTCAGTACCGCACCGTGACCCGCACGCGCATGGTTTCGCCCGAGCGGACCGAAGAGACGGTCATCCCGGCGCGTTACGAGACGATCACCAAAGAAGTGATTGCCAATCCGCCAGAAGTGGTTGAGCGCGTGATCCCGGCTCAGTACGAGACCATCAAGGTGCGTCGCATGGTGACCGCGCCGCGCGAAGAAACCATCGTGGTTCCCGCCAGCATGCGCACGGTTGAGCGCACGCAGGTTGTGGGCGGCGGCCAGCTGGAATGGCGTGAAGTCCTTTGCGACACCAACGCCACGCCGGAAACCATCGCGCAGATCCAGTCGGCTCTGGTTGAGCGCGGCTACTCCACCGGTCGCGCCGACGGCGTGTTCGGTCCTTCGACCCTGCGGTCGATGGAAGCCTTCCAGCGCGACAATGGTCTGGTTGTGGGTCAGCTGACCCGCGAAACTGTTGAAGCGCTCGGCGTGCCCTTCGTGGCCGTCATCCGCTAGTTCCACAGCACCGATCGGTCGCTCTTTGAGCGGCCGGTCACACCTGTGACACGACATCAGCAAGCCCTCGTGCGCGTTTCGCGTGCGGGGGCTTGTTTGAGTCTGGGTGAAAGAGCGGGAGCGGCCCCCAGAGTTTTGGTCCCAGAGTTTTGGTCCCAGAGTTTTGGTCCCAGAGTCTTGGTTCCAGAGTCTTGGTCCCGAGTGTCTGGCCTCCGGCGGGTCTGGCCCCCGCGTGTCTAGATTAAGGGCGCCAGCCGCCTGAGCTAGTCCAGCCCGGCCGTCTTGTTTCGCGCCACGCAGCTCAGCGGCGTGGCAAACAGTTCGCCGACCAGAACTGATCCGGCCCCTGACTTTCTGTTCACCGACACTGTCACATCGCCGCCGCCTGCATGCGGATTGCTTGAGAACGGCATGTCTACGCCGACAAAAGTCGTGAACGGACCGCTTGTGAGGACGGCGCTCGGCGCGCCCTCCCAGCAGCCCGTATAGGCGCACACCGACATGGCGTCTTCTGCGACGCTGATGTCCATGGGCGTATGCGCCGTTGAGGCCGTGCAGTCGGTGTGCGAGCACGAGATCTCAAACTCAAAGTTCCGGCATGACCAGGCTTGCGGCTGCGCCGAACTGGTCTCAGCAACGGGGCTTTCTTGGGTTGGGGGGACGTCGGCCTGTGTGTCGAAGGCCCAGGCCGGGCCGGACAAGGCCGCCGTGGCCACCGCCGATACGGCGGAGATGGCGGAGAAGATCGCAGTCAACGCCGTGCGCGGGTAACCGGCTCGGAGAGTTCTGGCTTGCATGGCGCCCTCGGGTTTCAACTTGTCGCGAAGTGAGCCCATGAAGCACGTCAAGACGGCGCAACTTGGGCGAGGTCCCCGAGGCTCGGCGCCCCGAGCCCGCCTCCGCCGAGCTAGCTTCCGCCTCGCTCGCTTCCTAGAGCCCTTGCCACTTCTTCCGCCAGTGCGCTTGCGCCCAGTTCCAGCGCTGCTTTGGTCACGTCGGGGCGTTCAACCAGGCTGGCTCCTGGGATCACCTTAGCTGCAACGCGCGTTGGTTCGAGCAGCATCGACTGGGTGGCGATGACCGTACTGGGCGCGCTCAGGGCCGACAGGCGCTCTCGGCAGGGATAGGAGAAGGCGGCGGCGAAGGCGGCGTTCATGGCCCGCCCGCCCCGGGCTTGTTCCACAAACAGCTCATAGGCGCGATCAAGAGAGATCTGGTCTCGTCGTTGCGCCACCGAAAATGACCAGGCGTCGCCCAGCGCCTCATTCAGGTCCCAGCTAAGCGCCTTGCGCGCGCCCATCTTGGTCGCCAGCTCGGCGCCCTTGTCGCCCTCGAAAAAAGGCACGTCGATGAGCGCCAAACGACCGCTGCGATCTGGGACTTGAAGCGCGGCTTCGCAGGCGACCAGGCAGCCTGTGTGAAAGCCCATGAAATCAACCGCGCGGTTCGGCGAGACGGCGTCCGCCACCGCCCAGACGGCGGCGGCGTAGTCAGCGATTGAAGGGGCGGGCGGGCCCGCGTCCGATCCGCCATAGCCCGGATAGTCCGGCGCCGCCGCGCGCACGCCGCGCAGCGCCAGCTCGCTCATCAAGGTTTCAAGGTAGAGCCCGCTTGACGGCGCCGGGTGCAGGCAGATCAAGACCGGCGCGTCAGATCCAGCGGTCGGCGGCTCAAGCAGGCGCACATGGACCTGGCCAAACGGTCCGTCGACGTAGAGCCTGCGCATCAGGCTGGCCCGGCCAATCGATCAAGCTCCTTGGCGTAGATGCGCCGAGCGGCGGGAAGGAAGAAGAGCGGCAACACGCCGGTCAACACGGGCATGATCGCCATGGCGTAGCGCAAATTGTCTTCGCCGAACACGAGGGCTGAGAGATAGCCGACGCCAACCGGGCCAATGATCAGGCCGGTGAGGCTGATGGCCATGTAGTAAAGGGCGACGACCTGGGCGCGAATTTTGCCGGGCGTGATTTGCAGCAAGGCCGTGACCCCGACCGCAGACACGATGCCAATGCCCATCGTATTGAAGCCCAGGATGACGAACGCCATCCACCCTGTTGGCATCAGCGGCGCGGCCGCGCCGGTGGGCACCATCAACAGGGCCCCGACCATCAAGAGCAAGAAGGGTGCGTCGCGCTTGCCGCTCGACGTCATCTTGTCGCTGATGAAGCCGGTGGCGATGTAGGTGGCTGGACTGACGCACAAGATCACAATGCCGTTGACCACCCCATAGAGGGACGGCGACCAGCCATAGGTGCGCTCGAACGTGGCGGGCATCCACACGCTCTGGCTGTAGGCGGTGATGGTCATCACGCACACGATCGCGGTGATGCCCATGAACGCGCCCAGGTGTTTTCTGACGTAGCGCACCGTGTCGCCCAGATGTCCGTCGCCCACGTCCTGTTCGCTGGCGGCGATCTTGCGGCGGGTTGGCTCGCGCATCAGGAAGAAGGGGATGGCGATCAAGACCCCGGGGAGGCCGACAATGATGAAGGTGAGTTGCCAGGGGGCCAACTCGCCGAACATCGGAACGGAAACCGACGGAGAGCGCAGCGTCCACTGAATGATCGCGGCGCTGGCCAGGTTGGCGACGCCCGCGCCAATCACCAGCGCCGAACTATAGATCGCAATGGGCTTGCCGCGCCGCTCAGGGGGGAAGCTGTCGGCGATCATCGACATGGCGCACGGGCTAAGGGTGGCCTCGCCTGCGCCGACGCCGACGCGAGCCAGGAAAAGCTGCCAGTAACTCTTGGCCAGGCCCGAGGCGGCCGTGGCCAATGACCAGACAATGACCCCAAAGCCGACGATCCAGGTGCGCCGGCGATGATCGGCGAGCCACCCCAGGAACACCCCGGAGGTGGCGTAAAAGAGGGCAAACGCCAGGCCGCCGATGAGGCCGATCTGAATGTCGCTGAGCTGCAGGTCGGCCTTAATCTGCTGAGCGAGGAGCCCGTAGATGTAGCGGTCGATGAACGAAGAAATGTAGGCGATCGTCAAAATCGCCACCATGCCCCAGGCATAGGTGTTGGATGGGTAGGGCTCTTCGGCTGGCGCGCTGGCGGGCGACGTCGGCGTGACAGGAGGGGCGGCGTCGCTCATGGGCTGTTCCTTCTAGCCGTCTACCCGGCCGGTAATTGTGTACAGAACCACGAGATTGGCGTCGGCGTCGACCACGCCGACCTCGCGGCCTTGGCGGCCATCATTGGTGACAAGCACCTCTTCGTCATAGACGTGCAGGCCAAGCGCCCGGGCGCCGGCGAGCACCTCATCCATGTGCGGCGTGTCGAGCACGATCGCCGCCCGGCGCGGCAAGACAGCCGCCGGCATGCCCGCCTCTCCCACTTCGGTGAGCGCCATCACCCGCGGCTGATCTGCGGTGCTGAGCACGGCAAAGCGCATCTTGGCGTCACGCGCGATTTCGAACACGTCATAGGAATAGGACGTGGGTTCGGAGTCCTTCATGAAGGCGACCTCAAAGCCCAGAACGTCGCGATAGAACGCGAGCGCCCGGTCCATGTCGGCGACCAGGTAGTTGGCGCGTTGAAACCGCACCTGGCGCGTTGGGGGTGTGGCTTGGCTCATCGCGATTGGCCTCCTTGCGCATCAGGTTCAGCGTCGGCGCGCACGCGGCAACACTGCACGCCGACATTGGCTCCGTAGTACAGATTGGCGAGGGCGCGAGGCATGTTCTCCAGCCCCTCGGCCACGTCTTGCACCGGCTTGAGGCGACCATCGCGCACCCAGCCCGCCATTTCGTCCATCACATCAAGAAAGCGGTCGAGATGATTGTAGACAAAGAAGCCGCGCATCGTGCCTTCGATGCGGCGCAGCATCTTATAGTTGGTCAGGCCGAACGGTTCGTCGTGGGTGTACTCTGAAATCGAACCGCACAGCACGACGCGCGCGTACATGGCCAAGTTGTTCAGCGCCGCCGTCAGCGTCTCGCCGCCGACATTGTCGAAGTAAAGGTCAATGCCGTCTGGAAAGAGCTGGGCGATACGCGCAGCCACGTCTTCTGACTTGTAGTCGATGGCCGCCACGCAACCCATGTCTCTCAGGAAGGCGCATTTCTCTGGCCCGCCGGCGATGCCCACAACCTCGCAGCCGGCAATTTGAGCCAGCTGAATGACCATCGAGCCGACGCCGCCTGCGGCGCCGGAGACCAGCACCTTGTCGCCGGCCTTGGGATTGCCGCAAGCAAAGAAGCCGGCGTGCGCCGACAGGCCCGTCATGGCTAAGACGCCGGCGCCGAGCCCGGGAGACAGGTCGGTGTGACGGATGGGGTAGAACTTCTCTTGCGCGGTCATGGCGCTGGTCTTGTAGGACTGCCACCCCATCTGACCTTGCCAGATCTCTCCAGGCTCTACGCCGGGTCGCCGTGAAGCGACAACCTGCGCCACGCCGCGCCCGTGAATGACGTCTCCGATGGCTTGCTCTCCCTCGCCGGAGGGGTTGAGGCCCTGCATAAAGAAGCGCATCAGCGGCGCCACGCCGAGGTAGAGCGTTTTGAGGAGCACCTCGCCGTCTCTCGGTTCGGGGATTGGCTCCTGCGCCCAGCGAAAGTCGGACGGCTTCACGTTGCCGACGGGCCGGGCGGCGATGCGCCACTGACAGTTGACGTCTTCTGAAATGCGGTGTTGCGCGGCGAGGGCGTCAAACGCCGCCAGCGCCTCGTCGCGTTCGGCGCTCACGCGGCGGGCTCAACTGAGACGGTCTGATTGACTTCATAGAAGTAGCCGTCCGGATCAAACAGCGAGATGCCGATCATGTGCTTGGTCTCGCCAGCCGCGCCGACAACCGTCCAATCGCGCGGTTCAGAATGAATGTGAGACCCAAGCTTGACCGCACGATCGTGTACCCCGCGCGCATCTTCCGAAGAGACGACGAATATGGGCGAGCCAAAGGTCACCTCGGTCGGCACGGGCGGCGCGTCCATGCGTGGGTTGACCCACTCCAAAAGGCCGATCATGCCGATCTCCGGATGATTGGCTTTCAAGATCACGAGGCGGGTTTCGTCTCCCGCTTTCCCAGCCGCCAAGCCGACGCCGGACAAGGTGAAGGGCTTGTCGAACCAGCGGGTCATGCCAAACACCTCTTCATACCAGCGGGCGGCCTTTTCAGCGTCGCGGACGATGAGGGTGGTGCGCTTGATGGTTTCGGTCATGGGGCGTCCTTGAAGGGTCGAGGAGAGGGGCGCTTGTCGTGTCTAGGTCGCGGGCGCGTTGATCTGCGGCGCTTCGATCAAGAGCACCTGGCATGAAGCGATGCCCTCGCGCAGGGCTTTAGCCTTGGCGTATTCCGGCGAGTTCCAAAATGCTTGGGCCGCAGCCTTTGAAGGCCACTCAGAGATGACCATCGAGGCGCCGTCGCCAAATGCGCCTTCCAGGAGCGTGGCGCCAGGGCCGCGCAGGACGTAGCGGCCGCCAAACTGCTCAACCAGCGCTCCAGCCGCCTTGCCGTATCCATTGATGAAGGCGTCGCGATCAGCAATGTCGGCGACGACGATCATGTAGGCGGTCATGGCGTTTCTCCTTCACCTGCCTCAAAATCTTCCGTCTGGGCGCGACCGAAGACGATCAGCGACGTTGCGTCTTGTGCGAAAGGATATACCATTTAAGTAGCGGCTCAACAGGGAACATGGAGCCTTCGGCCGCGTGACGGCCTCAAACCAGCCAGGCCTGCGGCCCGCCAAACCGGCCGTGGGGGCGAGCCGACGGAGCCTTTGATGTCCACACCCCTTGAGCCCGCCGAGAGAGCAGCTGGGTCTGGGGCTCCCGCGTCTCGGCGCAGTCGCCGGCGCCTCAGTGCGGGGCGGGCGATGCTGCAGGCGATGCTTCTGGCGTGCGCGGTGTTACTCGGCGCTCCTGTGCTTGCCGATAAGCCGATTGTGCAAGACAGCACCGTGGCTGAGCGCGACGTGCAGATCCTCGAGGCCATGCTGATCGGCGTGTTCGCGAACGGCAATCAGATGACGTTCGAGCCGCGCTTGAAGGTGCCTGAGGCTGATCGTGCGCCGCGACTTGAGGTCAAGGTGACGTCGATTGACGCCGGCGAGGTGGGTGAGCGGGTGGTGCTCGCGCGCGCCTATCGTGATCGGCAAACCGATGCTCCAACGTGGGCGCAGGTTTGGGCGCTCACGCCCGATTCTGAGGCCGGCCAGGTGCGTGCGGCCGTCTATGACGTCAGCGAGATGGTTCAGGCCGGCATGCAGGCGGAGCCAGCAACGGATTTTGCGCGCTGGTCGCCGAGCACCGACGCAGCGCGCTGCGATCTGGTGTTCACCCGTGACGCGGGTCAATTCACCGGCCGATCGGAGGGCGACGACTGCGCGGCGGCCTTTGATGAAGTTCAGGTGGCGCCTGAAGCATTGTGGTTGAGCCCGGCTGGCGCGGCCCCCCGTCTGGCCCTGCGTCGCGCGCGCCTGTTTCAGTGTCATCTTGATGTGCCGGGCATCTCCGGCGGGCGCCAATTCCCGTTCAATCGCTACACCGCGACGGATGTTCACGATCAAGGCGGCATGGCCGTGTTCGGGACCAAGGACGCGGAAGGCCGCGACCTGGGCGTTGTTCTGCAAAACGTTGCCTGGCCGATCAATAACGAAGTCGGCAGCTTCACGCGCGATTCGTTTGTTGTGTACCTCTTCGATCGCGAGGCGGAGAAGGCCGAAGTCGCCTACGCCTTTACGCAGCCGGACGCAGAGCGCCTGGGGTTCAACCTCTTTGAGATGCTCCTCTACTGCTACATGACGCCGAACAATCAAGCCAAGCCAGAGTTCTAGTTTGCACCCCGAGGAGAGGAGGATCGCCATGCGCACGCGCACTGCACTGATTGCTTCGACCGCCGCCGCCGTCCTGGCGGCGAGTTGCGCCACAGCGCAAGCTGCGAGCGAAGCGGGCGAGGCTTCCGCGCCGCGCCCCAGCGTCCAACTCAGCGACATTGTCACCTATGAGCGCGCCGCCTTCAGCCGTGACGTGACGGCCTGTGATGAACTGGCGGGTCATCCTGACGATCCAGAGAAGGTCGTGCCCGGCGTCTCGCGCGCGCAGATGGACAAGCCCGCCGCGATTGCCGCCTGCACAGACGCGGTTGCCGCCGACCCGGACAATCCGCGGCTCAACTATCAGCTCGCGCGGGCCTATGCCTACGCAGACCGGCACGCGGAAGGCGACACCTATCGCATCAAGGCCATCGAGTCGGGCTATCCGCAGTCTCTCTTTGTCTTTGGCTACATCCGCGTGACCGGGTGGGATGGCGATGCGCCCGACCCCTGCCTTGGCGGAGAGTTGATCCGGCGCTCCGCGCACGCAGGTCGGTTTGCGGGCCTCGTCGGCTTTCCGCACTATGCGCTTGAGGGCGCATTTGAAGGGTGCGCATCGCCTGTCTTGGACGCGGACGAGATGCACGGATTTCTTGACGCGGCAACGACTGCGGCGGGTGGCGATTTCTACAAGTCGATCCTGATTTCCCAGCTGCGCGGCCGATTGCAAGACAATGGCTTCGTGCGCGCGGAACCTCTGCCCGCACAGTAGCGAATGGCGGACTCGCCCCGTGTCAAAAGTGTTGCGAATGAGTCACAGGACGGTCGCAATGGACGCAAAGCCAACGGATTTGCTTTCATGCATGCGGCGAAACGTCACCAAATGATATACCTTTATACCAACTGAGGCGTGGGTGCTTCTGGCCACGTCGGACTGAGAGCCGCGCGATTGGGCGCGTAGGGGAGACTGAGAATGACAACCACTCGTGGTGCACTGGGCAGCCTTCGTAATCGTTTGTTGACCGGGGTTGGTGTCGTGGCGCTGGGCGCTACAGGCTGGATGGCTCCTGCTCTGGCGCAAGAAGAAGGCGCAAGCGAGGGCCGCGAGACCATTGTCGTGACCTCCCGTAAGCGTGAAGAAACCCTTCAGGAAGCACCGCTTGCCATTACGGCGTTTGGCGCTGAGGACATCGAAGAAGCCGACATCACGAGCCTGGAAGACATTTCCACGTTCGCGGCTGGCTTCCAGTTCGCCAACCAGGGCGGCCAGCAGCCGGGACGCTACAACACGCAGCTGCGCTTTCGCGGCCAGTCCACCGCTCAGTTCTCTCCCACCTTCGCCACCGGCGCGCTCTTTGTTGACGGCGTCTATGTGTTGAATGGCGGCACCTCCTTGTCGCTCATGGACATCGAGCGCGTCGAGGTCATCAAAGGCCCGCAGTCGGCCTATTTTGGACGCAACACCTTTGGCGGCGCGGTGAACTTCATCACCAGCAACCCCAGCCTGACGACGTACGGCGGCACGCTACAAGCCTCGGCGACCGATCGCGAGCGCTTTGACGTCAGCGGCATTGTCGACATTCCGCTGATCCAGGACGTGGCGGCGCTCAGCCTTTCTGGACGCTGGTATGACAAGGCGGGCCACTACATGGCGAGCGACGGCGGACGCCTCGGCGACGAAGAAACGCACGCCTTTAACGCCAAGCTTTACGCCGAACCGACGCCCAACCTGTCGTTCACGGCGCGCGCCTCATTCTCAACCGATGACGACGGTGGTCCCGCGGGCGGCTTTGTGTCCGGTTCGCTGAACGACACCTGCACCGGCACCACGCTGACCCGGCCGGGTGGAGCTATTGCCAATCCGACCCGCTACATCTGCGGTCAGGTGCCAGGCCTCGACGACGCGATCACCTTCACAGGCGGTCCGGTGATCGACATGCAGACCACGCCGTTCTCCACCGTGGCGTCCAATCCGTCCTATTACATCGACGGCATTCAGGACAATCCGGTCCAGGCCAACATTCCGAGTATCAACCGCATCGGCCTGGCGCGCGAAACCACGCGTCTGAGCTTTGCCGCCGCCTATGAGATGGGCAACTACACGCTCGATTTCGTGGCCGGCTACAATCAGCAGTACGCCAACTGGATCCGTGACTTTGACCTGACCGCGCGTGACCGCACCCTGTCGCGTGACCCGCAGTCGATCGAAGACCAGAGCTTTGAATTCCGCATCACCTCGCCGCAGGATCAGCGCTTCCGCTGGTTGGCGGGCGTGAACTATTACACTCAGGAGTTCACAGCGTCCGGCGAGGGCGGCGACTTTGGCACCTCGTGCTTTGTGTTCGGTGACAATCCATTGTCAGACGTGCCAGGCTCCAATGATGAGACCGGTTGCGCGTTCGCATCCGTGTTCGGCAATGGCTTTGGCGGCACCGACGAAGCAGAAGTGCTCGGCCTCTTTGGCGCGGTCGACTTTGACGTTACCGACCAGATCACGGTCAGCCTCGAAGGTCGTCAGCAGGACGACACCCTGACCAAGGGCGGCGGCACGGTGTCCGGCCTGACGGCGGCGGCGTCGGAGTTCGAGTTCTCCAAGTTCCTGCCACGCGTCATTGTGCGCTATCAGCCGACCGACGCCACCAACCTCTACTTCAGCTACTCAGAAGGCATTCTGCCGGGCGACGTGGGCGGCGCAGACTTTGCCCGCGGCGACGCGCAGGAACGGGCCCAGTATCTGGCCCAGTTCCCAAGCATCCAGGAAGTGCTGCCGCCTGAAGAGCTGACGGCCTACGAAATTGGCCTGAAGCAGCAGTTCTTTGACGGCCGCTGGCAGATGAACTTCTCCTACTGGTGGAATGAGTGGACCGGCATCAAGGGCCGCTCCACAGCGATCATCCAGGAAACCTGCGATGCGCAGAAGCTGGGCGAGCCGGGCTGTCAGTTTGCCGGCGTGACGCTTGGCGATTTGGCCCAGGTGCTAAATCCCGGCACCGGCTTGCTGGAACCGTTTCGCAACTCGCGCAACGTCCTCATTCCGGGCGATGCAGAACTGAACGGCTTTGAGTTTGAGAACACGTTCCAGATCACAGACGGCTGGAGCGCGGCTCTCAACATTGCCCGCGCCTCGTCAGAGTACACCGACTACGAGTTCAACTTCGTGGCGCCGTTCGCTGGCTTCTCGGACATGACCGGCAACCAGGTGCCGCGCTTCCCAGAGTGGAGCGGCAATGCGTCCTCGACGTACACGGCGCGCCTGAATGCGGCCTATGATTGGTACGTGCGCGGCGACGTCAGCTACTTTGGCGAAGCCTTCGTTGATGAATCGAACCTGGCGTACACGGAAGACTACTTCCTCGCCAATATGCGGTTCGGCATCGTCAATGACACGCTGCGCTTGGAAGCCTTCGTCAACAATCTGTTTGACGAAGACGCCTACGGGGCGGGCGCGCGCTGGACGGACTTCTCTCGTCCGACGAACTTCGGCACGCTGACGCTCAACCAGGGCGTGGCCGTGTCGGCGCTCGACAAGCGTGAGATTGGTGTTCGCGTTTCTAAGACGTTCTAGCCTGGACGGGCGGGTGACGTATGGCGCGCTGACTTTGGACCTGAACCAGGCCCCGAAGTTGGCGCGTCTCCATCCCGCCTCAAAGCCGGACAAGAAACGCATCACAAGAGACAAGCAGTGAAAAGGGCGCAGACGACGCATGTCGTTCTGCGCTCTTTTTGCGAGTTCAGCGCGCCAGGCCCCAGACGCTCGTGACATGAGACGGGCAGGTCAAGAAGGTGGGCGGCGCGCGCCAGTCGAGGAAGTTCAGCCATGATAAAAATCGCAACGGCACCTGGGCGCACCGTGTTGGCCTCGCTCAGCGCTGCAGCTCTTGCAGCCTGTGCAACGCCGCTGGGAGCGGGTGGGCCGCAGGCCGTTTCAGATCTCGCCCCAACGCCGCCGCCGCGCGCTGACACGCCGATCACGCAAGCGCCCTGGCGCGAAGTCGTCATCAGCGTGCGCGACCTGGACGAAACGGCTCGATTTTTCCTAGAGGTCGGGCGCTATGAGACCCGCGCGCGGGGGGCTGTGGACGAAGCCGAGCTGGCCTATTGGGGCCTTCCAACGGGCGCGACGGGCGAGGCGTTGGTGTTGGCGGCTCCCGGCTCGACCCATGGGCTGGTGCGCCTTGTGCGGTTTGACAATGCCGGCGCGCGCGCGCCCATGCGTCCGGGCGGTCAAGCCTGGGACACCGGGTGCATCTTCTCGATCATGATCCGCATGAAAGACATGGACGCCATCTATGACGAGGCCTTGTCGCTGGGCTGGTGGACGCACACGCCGATCACCGACCTTGAGTTCGGGACCTCTAAGCTAAAGGTTGTGATCTACAAGGGCCCCGACGGTGTCCAGGTTCAGGGCTATGAGCGCCTCACGCCGCCGCTGCCCGACACCATCCCGGAATTTGAACGCTTCACCCAGCCCTTCAACATCATGCAGATGGTTTCCGATCGCGAGACCAATGCGCGCTTCTATCGCGGCGTTCTGGGCTTTGATAACTTCTACTACGGCAAGCCGTTTACCGCGCCGGAACCGACGCCGACGCCCATTGGCATCCCCCTCAGCTTGACCACCAGCGTGGCCTACCAGGCCGGCATCTACTATCCCGTGCCGGGAGAGTTTGGGCGCCTGGAGAACATCGACATTGTCGGTGTCGACGGGTTTGATTTCTCCGACCGCTGCCACGCGCCCAACTATGGCGTCTTGGCGGTGCGCTATCCGGTCGAAGACGCGGCGGCGGCGCGCGCCCTGGTGCTGGCGCGCGGCGGGTCGGTCGAACGCGAAACCGCGGATGCGGTGACGGCCACGATGGGGCCGGTGCGCATGTTCGGCGTCGACACGCCCGACGGCGCCATGATCGACTTCTTTGAAGAGAAGTCGTAGGCGCCCCCGGTCCCGCAAGAGGGCGTTCGGGCGCAGCACAGGAGACGCGAGCATGGGTGGTCCCAGTCGGCGAACTGTCTTGGGAGGCGCAGCCGGCGCGGCGGCGGGCGCGGCCACGGCCGGTTTTGCCCGCGCGCCGTCGGGCGCAGGCAAGCAGGCGACCTTTGTGCTGGTTCACGGCACCTGGCACGGCTCCTGGGTGTGGCGCGACGTGCGTCAGCGCCTGGAGGCGCTCGGCCATCGCGTGATCGCGCCGACCTGCACCGGATGCGGCGACCGTGCGCACCTCATCGGGCCTGAGGTGGGCCTTGAAACCCACATCACCGACATCACAAACACGCTCACCTATGCTGAGGCTGAGGACGTGATCCTGGTTGGGCATTCGTTCTCAGGGCTCACCATCACCGGCGCTGCCGATCGCATGCGAGAGCGCGTGCGCCGGATCGTTTTCTTCGACGCCCTGGTTCCCTTTGAGGACCGCATGTCCGGCGTGCCGCGCGATCCAGACACTGGCGCGTTTCCCGACTGGTGGGAGACTCGCAAGGCCGACTTTAGAGACGGCCACCGCATGGTCTTGTGGGACCACTATCCCGTTGAGATGCTGGTGCCGGAAAGCGAGACCGAGCACGTGGCGCGCCTGAAGCGGCTGATCACCCATCATCCGGTGGCCCAGTGGACGGACGTCCTGACGCTGTCAAACGGCGGCTGGGAAGGGCTAAACCCCACCTTCATTCACTGCGTCGGCCAGACCTATCGCCAGACCTCCGACCTCATGGTCGGCCCGGCGCGCGGGCCAGATTGGACCTACATTCCCATCGATACGCCGCGCAACGCGATGATGACCCACCCCGATCTTGTGACAGACGTGTTCTTGCAGCTGGCTGAGACCTAAACCGCCACGACAATGGTCTTGATGTTGGCAAACTCGCGCAGACCTTCAACGCCAAGCTCTCGGCCAAATCCAGACCGCTTCACGCCGCCGAATGGCAGGTCGGGGTGCGACGCGGTTGGCGAGTTGATGAAAACGCCGCCTGCATCGATGCGCGTTGCCAGGGCCTGGGCGCGTTCAATGTCGCGGCTCCAGATGCTGGCCGACAAGCCGTAGGGCGTATCATTGGCCAGCCGGGCGGCGGTGTCCAACCCATCAATGCTGACAAGGGCGGCGAGGGGGCCGAAGGTCTCGGCGCGCATGGCCGCGCTGTTCATGTCTGGGTCGGTGATCAGTGTTGGCGCGTAGTGATAGCCTGGCCCGTCCAGTGGGCCGCCGCGGCGCACCACGCGCGCGCCTGCGGCGATGCTGGCCTCAGCCTGTGCGTCCAGCTCATCGCGCAAGTCACCGCGCGCCATGGGACCCAGTGTGGTGCTTTCATTGACGGGATCACCGAGCGTGAGAGCGTCAACGTGGGCGACCAGCGCGTCTTCAAAGTCGGTGCGCACGGACGCTTCGACGAGGAAGCGCTTGGCGGCGATGCAGACCTGTCCGGCGTTTACAAACCGCGACAGGGCGGCCGCCTCAGCCGCCGCCTTCACATCCGCGTCCGCCAGAACAATGAACGGGTCTGAGCCGCCAAGCTCCAGCACAACCTTCTTCAAGTGTTGGCCCGCCAACGCGGCAACCTGCGCTCCGGCACGCTCTGATCCCGTCAAAGCCACCCCGGCAATGCGCGCATCTGCGATCAGCTGCGCAGACGACGGGTTTGAGAGGGCGAGCGACTGAAGCAGATGTGGCGGCGCGCCGATCGATTGCGCAGCCTCGTTGACAAGCTCAGCCAAGGCCTGCGCGCAACCAATGACGTTCGGGGCCGGCTTGTTGATCACAACATTGCCCACCGCCAGGGCGGGGAACGCCGCGCGCGCCACCTGCCAGAACGGAAAGTTCCACGGCGTGATTGAGAAAATGGGCCCAAGAGAGGCGTAGGTGACGCGCGCATCAAGGCCGGCCACGGGGCGATGCTCGTCGGCCAGCAGGGCTTCGGCCGTGTCGCCAAGGCGGCGGGCAAGGAAGGCGCACTTTTGCACCTCGGCGCGTCCCTGGGTCAGAGGTTTCCCCATCTCCAGAGCGGCTAACATTGCGAACGCGTCAACTTTCTTGTCGATGGCCTCGGCAACGGCGTGCAGGGTTTTGGCGCGGGTCGACGCATCGGCTGTGCGCCAGGTTTCATGCGCGACTTTCGCGCTGGCGACGGCGGTTTCGATCTCAGCGCCAGTTGGCTCAGGAAATGACCCGAGCACTTCTTCGGTGGCGGGGTTGATCGATTGAAACAGCATGACGCACTCTCTGCGAGGACCGGGCGTTTACCATAGCCGCCCCGCGCAATCGCGCCAGTTGTCGATGGAGCCCGCCGCGTGACGCCGAGTTTGGAAATCGTTGAAGTTTCGCCGCGCGACGGGTTGCAGAACGAGGCCGTCCATCTGACGACGAGCGACAAGCTTGCGCTCATTGAGGGGGCGGTCGCGGCGGGCGTGCGGCGCATCGAGGTCGCCAGCTTCGTGCACCCCAAGCTGGTGCCGCAAATGGCTGACGCGGAGGCGGTGTGCGCAGGCCTGCCGGCGCGCGCCGATGTCACTTGGATCGGCCTGGTGCTCAATCAGCGCGGCGCTGAGCGCGCGCTCGCCACACAGGTGGATGAACTGGGCGCGGTCGCAGTGGCGACCGACAGCTTTGGCAAGCGCAATCAGGGACAGACCATCGCAGAGTCTGTTGCCGCCAGCTGCGCCATTGTCGACATGGCCAAGGCTGCAGGACGATCTGCGCAGATCACTATTTCGGTCGCCTTTGGGTGTCCGTTCGAAGGCGAGGTTGACCCTGACAGCGTGGTGCAACTGGCGCGCGCCTGCGCAGTCAGCGGGCCGCGCGAGATTGCTCTGGCGGACACCATCGGCGTGGCTGATCCGGTCCGCGTGCGCGCGCTCGTAACGCGGGTCGCCGACGCCATCGCGCCGATCCCTGTGCGGGCGCATTTTCACAATACGCGCAACACCGGGTTGGCGAACGCCTGGGCCGCATTTGAGGCGGGCGCCTACATTCTCGACAGCTCAATCGGCGGCATTGGCGGGTGCCCGTTTGCGCCGGCTGCAACGGGCAATATTCCGACCGAAGACCTTGTCTATCTCACCGATCGCGCAGGCGCGGCTTCAGGTCTGGAGCTTGAGGCGCTGATCGACACGGCGACATGGCTGTCGGGCCGGATGGGGCGGGTTTTGCCTGGCATGACCAGCCGCGCGGGCGGTTTTCCCGCGCCGGAGACGCCTTAGCGGCGCGCTTGCTGATCGGACACTCGTCGACTGTCTCTTGCAGCAGGCCGCTCCCTGACGCACCCTGATCGCCAAGATCAAAAGAGGGATGAGGGCGCCATGTACACACCATCAGCACAGCCAAAGATTGCGAATTGGAACGGCGTAGGGGCGGTCTCGATCCGGCGCGCCCTGCGCACCGGCGCTTGCGCAGCGGCGTTTGGACTGGTGGGCGCCTGCGCCACCCTGGACCCTGGCGCCGGCGACACGCTGGATGCGGCCCCGCCGCTCGATCCGCGAACGGAGATCTCGGGTGGTCCGCTGGACGCGGCGCGCGCCGCCTATGACGTCCAGCGCTATACGCTCGCCATCGCCGTCGATCCCGATGCGCGCAGTCTCAACGGGGCCGTCACCATTGACGCCAAGATCGTGTCTGCGACCGACGAGATTGTTCTCGATCTCGATCCGCGCTTTGAGATCTACGGCGCCTCGGTTGACGGCGAAGATGCGGACGTGATGCGCGACGGGCCGCAGCTGAAGGTGGCGCTGGGGCAAGCTGCGACGCCCGGCGCAACCCATTCCATCATCGTGTCCTACGCTGGCAAGCCGCACGTGGCGGAACGCGCGCCCTGGGACGGCGGCTGGGTGTGGGATGAGACGGCGGACGGGCGCACCTGGGCCGGCGTGGCCGTGCAGGGCAATGGCTGCGACTTCTGGTTCCCATGCAAAGATCACGTCAGTGACGAGCCCGATCAGGGCGTGGTCCTCAAGATCACCGTCCCCGAAGGCCTGGCGGTGGCCTCGAACGGCGTGCTGAAAGAAGTCATCACCTCAGACACGGGCGACCAGACCTATCACTGGGCCACCAATCAGCCGGTCAATCCCTACAACATCAACATCACTGTCGCCCCGTTCGAGCGACTGCAAGACACCTATGACGGCGTGCTCGGCGTCACGATCCCGATTGAGTACTGGGCCCTGCCGGAGAACGTGGACAAGGCGCGCGCCCTAATTGAAAGCGATCTGAAGCCGCATCTGGCCTGGTTTGAGGCCACCGTCGGGCCCTATCCCTGGGGCGATGAGAAGGTCGGGATTGTCGACACGCCCTACCTCGGCATGGAGCACCAGACCATCAACGCCTATGGCAACGCGTACCTCGGCGGTCCGCACGGGTTCGACTGGCTGATGCATCACGAGCTGGCGCACGAGTGGTTTGGCAATGTGATGAGCCACACCGGCGAAGAGGGGATCTGGTTGCACGAAGGCTTTGGCGCCTACATGCAGCCGCTTTATGCGCGCGACGTTTTGGGTGACGTCGCTCATCATCACGGCCTCTATGCGGCGCGTCTGGGGGTGACCAATTGCGCCGCCATTGATCCGGGCGTGCCGCTGTTTAGCGATGTGTCCTATCATTCCGACGTCTATTCCAAGGCGTCGTTGGTGCTGCGCACCTTGCACGTCTACTTGGGCGAACAGGGCTTCTGGGAGGCGACCCGCGAGCTCGTCTACGACACGACGGACATGGCCTCGCTCAGCTATCCGATGACCCCGATTCAGCGCTCCACCGCCGACTTTGAAGCCATCGTTTCAAAAGTCGCCGGCAAGGACATGAGCTGGTTCTTTGACGTCTACGTGCGCCACACAGAGCTGCCCAAGCTTTTGGTTGAGCGCGACGGCGACATCTTGCGCCTGGAATGGGAGAGCCGCGCAGGGGCCGCCTTTGAGCTTCCCGTGCCAGTGGAAATTGGCGGCGCTGAGATCCTAGCGCCCATGGAGGGCGGCCGGGCTGAGGTGCGCGCGCCTGAGGGCCGCAAGGTGCGCATCGACCCGAAGATGACGGTGCTGCGCCATCTCGATATTGCACGGCGCGGCGGTAATGCGCCCTGTCCGCAGGACGAGGACGCCTAGCCGCAGCCATCAGGTAAGACGGTAGGGGTGCGCCGAACCAAGAAGGCTCGCGCACCCCGGCCGCCGCTTTCGGCGAGATCTGCGGCCCCTTGCAGGTGGCGGGTCTCGCGGCTAACCCCTCTGGTTATGACCTTTCCTTCGCTTGCTCATCGACTTCCGCCCGTGCGCGGCGCCCTGGTGGAAAACGCCCCGTTGGCCCCGGCCACATGGCTGCGTGTGGGCGGGCCGGCGCAAGTCTTGTTCTTGCCCGCCGACGAGGCCGATCTGGCGCGGTTCCTCGCTGAAACCCCGCGCGACATTGCGATCACGGTGTTGGGCGCGGCCTCGAACACGCTGGTGCGCGACGGAGGCGTGGAAGGCGTGGTGGTGCGCCTCACCAAGGCGTTTGCAGGCGTGGCGCCGGCTGACGATGCGCCTTGTGCGCTTCAGGTTGGGGCGGGCGCGCTCGACAAGCGGGTGGCGCAAGAGGCGGCGCGGGCGTCGATCGCCGGGCTAGAGTTTCTGGTGGGCGTGCCGGGGGCGATCGGCGGGGCGGCGCGGATGAACGCGGGCTGCTACGGCCGCGAAACCAAGGACGTCTTGACCAGCCTCATCGCTCTTGACCGCACAGGACGACGGATCGTCGCTTCGCCCGAAGAATTGGGCTTCTCCTATCGCCATTCTGCGTTCCCGGACGATTGGATCGTGGTGTCGGTTCAACTCCAGGGCCGGCCGGGCGAGCAGGCCGAGATCGAGGCGGAGATGGACGCCATCACCCGGCGGCGTGAAGACAGCCAGCCTATTCGCGCGCGCACCGGCGGCTCCACCTTTGCCAACCCCGATCCGCCCGAAGCGCCCAATCCGCGCAAGTCCTGGGAGCTGATCGACAAGGCGGGCGCACGAGGGCTCGCGGTCGGCGGGGCGTCGATGTCGACCCAGCATTGCAACTTCATGATCAATGACGGAACCGCCACGGCGGCCGATTTTGAGGCCCTCGGCGAAGAGGTGCGCCGACGCGTCAAAATGACCAGCGGTGTTGATTTGCGCTGGGAAATCCGCCGCATTGGCGTGCCGGCCTAAGGCGGCGCGGCGGCGCGTCCGGGCCAGAGCGCGTCTGAGAGATCGCCGAACAAGGCTTGCGCGTGCGCGAATGCGCCGTGAAACCTTTGGCGCCATTTGGCGGCGAAGGGACGCAAGCAGTCTCTCCGTCCGCTTACTTTTCGAGTGTTGAGCGGAGACACCCCCATGACCAAGCGCGTGATCGTCCTTCTTGGCGGCCCCTCCTCAGAGCGCGAGGTCTCGCTCATATCGGGCCGCGCCTGCGCGCAGGCGCTGGAGCGCAAGGGCTATGAGGTCCACTGCGTCGACACTAAAGTTGAGCGCTGGGTGGAAGACGTCAAGCGCTTGGCCCCTGACATCGTGTTCAACGCCCTGCATGGCCCGTGGGGGGAGGACGGTCGGGTGCAGGGCGTGTTGGAGTGGCTGGGGACGCCCTACACCCACTCTGGTGTTCTTGCCTCAGCGCTGGCGATGGACAAGACCCGCGCCAAGATGGTGTTCCGCGATGTGGGGATCGACTGTCCGCATGGGCTCTTAGTGCGCCGCGGGGATCTGGCTGAGCGCGACAGCTTGCCGGCGCCCTATGTTGTCAAACCCAATGATCAAGGCTCGAGCGTCGGCGTGATTATCGCCCTGCAGGCTCAGCCGCGTCCGCTTGAGGTCACCCGCGTCAGCCCTGAAGAGCGCGATGAGATCGTGTTGGTTGAAGAGTTCATCGCGGGGCGCGAATTGACCGTCGCGGTCATGGAAGATCGCGCGCTTGGCGTGACCGAGATCGTCACAGACGCAGCGTTCTATGACTTTGACGCCAAGTACGTGGACGGCGGTTCGCGCCATGTCCTGCCCGCCGACTTGCCCCCTGCTGTCTATGAACAATGCCTTAATAGTGCGGTCAGTGCACACCAAGCATTGGGATGTAAAGGGTTAACAAGATCTGATTTTCGCTATGACCCTGAAAAGGATCGGTTGGCGTTACTTGAGGTTAACACTCAGCCTGGCATGACTTCTACGTCCTTAGCGCCGGAGCAGGCGGCGCATGTCGGGATCGGGTTCGACGATCTCGTCTCGTGGATAGCGGAGAATGCCTCGTGCCTCAGGTGACCAAGCGCCGTCGCCCGTCTCGTAAGACCACCGCCAAGCGGCCAAGCCGCGCGCGCAAGCCAGCGCGCCGCGCCGCCGCCAGACCAGAGCCACGCCCCCAAATGACGCCGCGTCAGCGCGCACGCGTCTTGGCGGGCATGCTGGTGCTGATGTTGGTGTTCACGGGCTGGCTGGGAGGCTTTGGCGCCGCCAGCGTGCGCTTTGCAGAGCGGGCCGCCTACGCCGCTCTGGTCGATGCCGGCTTTGTCTTGCGTCATATCGACGTTTCCGGGCTGGAGGCTGCGGATGTGGCCGCCGTGCGCGCGGCGCTCTGGATTGAGCCGGGCGAGATCATTTTCAATTTTGACCCAGCCCAGGCGCGGGCTCGATTGCGCCAACTCGATTGGGTGCGCGACGCCTCTGTTGTGCGCTTGTTGCCCAATCGGATTGTGGTGATGGTTGACGAGCGTCGCCCCTTGGCGGTGTGGCAGGGACCGGACGGGGGGCGCGTTCTTGATCAGGAAGGCGTCGTCATCGCCGACGCGGACCCGCGCGCCTTCGCCCACTTGCCGGTGACGCGCGGGCCTGGCGCGCCGCACGCGACCCCGGAACTTATCGCTGCTCTCACCGCCGCGCCCGATCTTGCTGACAAGGTGGACGTGTTTGAATGGGTCGGCGCGCGGCGTTGGGACGCCGTGTCGAGACTGGGCGCGCGCGTGCGCTTGCCGGAAACCTCGGCCCGCGACGCGATCGCCAAGTTGGCCGCCTTTGACGCTCAAGAGCTGGTCCTTTCCGCTCCAGTGGCGCTGATCGATTTACGGGGGGGCGGTGTCGCCATCCGGCCGCATCCAACCGTGTTCTTGTCGACGCTTGAGAGAGGAGCCTAGACGCCATGTCCTTCTTTGCTGGCAACCGCACCTCTGATCGCGCTCGATCCGCCTATGTGGCGGCCCTTGATGTGGGATCATCGAAGATTTCCTGCCTGATCGCTCGCTCTGAGTCGGGCGGCGCGCTGGACATTGTGGGCTATGGGGCGCGTGCGTCGCGCGGTGTGCGGGCCGGCTGCGTTGTCGATATGGACGCCGTGGAAGAGGCGGTGCGCGACACCATCGAAGAGGCTGAACGCATGGCGGGCGCGGCGGTGAGCCGGGTCAGTGTGGGATTTTCGGGAGGTCATCTGACCTCCCATGGCGGGATCGGCGTGATTGAGCCGGCTGATGCGCTGGTGACGGCGCGCGACCAGCGCCGCGCCATCGAAGTCGCCTTGGCGGAGTTTGACGAGCCGGGACGCAGCGTGCTGCACGCCGTGCCCTTGTCTTGGATCGTCGACGGTCAGCGTGGTGTCCGCGATCCGCGCGGCATGGCGTGTGATGAGCTTGGCGTTGAAGTCCATCTCGTGTCGGCCGCTGACGGTCCGGTGCGCAATCTGACCATGGCGTTGCAGCGCGCGCGCCTTGACGTGCGCGCCATCGTTGCTGCGCCCTATGCGTCGGGCTTGGCGTGTCTGGTTCCCGACGAGCTGGAACTGGGCGCCACGGTGATCGACATGGGGGCGGGCGTGACGTCCGCTGGCGTCTTTATGGAAGGCGTTTTACGCCACGTGGACGTGATCGGGGTCGGCGGCGCCCTGGCGTCAAGCGATCTGGCGCGGGGCCTCTCAACGCCGTTGCATGTCGCAGAAGCCCTGAAATGCGAGGCGGCGACCTTGTGTGACCGTCCCGAGGATGACCGCGTGCTCCTGGACTGCCCACAGGTGGGCGAAGAACAGACCGTGGCGCGGGCGCCGCGTTCGGTCTTGTCGCAGATTATCCGCCCGCGGGTGGCTGAGACGCTCGAAATTATCCGTGATCGGCTGGATGAGGCCGGCGCGTTCGACCTTGCCGGTCGCCGCGTTGTGCTCACGGGCGGGGCGGCGCAGCTGGACGGCATGGCCGAGTTTGCCGCGCGTGTTTTGGACAAGCGGGTGCGGGTCGCCGCGCCGCGCCGCGCGCCTGGCCTGATGGACGCCGACGCCGGCCCCGCCGCTTCAACTCTGGTGGGCCTGGTGCGCCACGCCTTGACGTGCACCGGCGATTTTGCCCCGCGGCCAACCGCAACGCGCCCCAAGCCGGGCTCGCGGATCGCTGCGCCGGCGGGATTTGCGATGGACCGGGCGGGCCTGTCGCGCGCGGCCAGCTGGTTGCGCGAAAACTTCTGAAACCAGTGTGAGTCCCGCCCGCGCGTTTACGACTCGTTAACCGCGTTTCCATCACCCTCCGTGTCTAAGTCCGCGCGGGGCAAGATGCGGCGGTTGAAAAGGTGGCGCGGGTCATGAGCGGCGACACAGCCAGACTAACAGAACTGGCGCCCAAAATTGTCGTGCTCGGCGTAGGCGGGGCGGGCGGCAACGCGATCAACAACATGATCGCCAGCAAGCTTCAGGGCGTGCACTTCGTGGCCGCGAACACCGATGCTCAAGCCCTGTCGCGCAATCGCGCCCCCCACCGCATTCAACTCGGCGGCGCCATCACCGAAGGCCTGGGCGCCGGCGCGCGCCCGGAAATCGGGGCCCAAGCCGCCGAACACTCGATCGATGAGATCATGGCGGCCGTTGAGGGCGCCCACATGCTCTTTATCACTGCGGGCATCGCCGGCGGCACCGGCACCGGCGGCGCGCCGCA
>CAYGQB010000017.1:27442-31131 GCA_964351895.1 uncultured Caulobacterales bacterium | reverse complement strand
GTCTGGGGGTTGGCGTCGTCGGCGTGCACCCGCACGTGCAAGCCCGCCCCGACGGCCCGCGCCCACGCGTCAGCAGCATCAAGCGCGTCCAGCGCGCCGGGCGCGGCCGGATCAAAGCGGGCGAGGAAATTGGCAGACTCAAGATCGGGAAAGGCGGCGCAGCGCACCGCGGGCCAGCCGGGCCCGAAGGTTTGAAAGTCCAGGCCCCAGTCAAGTTCGGCGACGTCTGATGCGCCCGCCTCCTGGCGCGCCCGCAGAGCCCCAGCCGCATGGCGACTTTCATCCAGGTTTTGCTGTTCGTGGACGGCCGGCAGTACCCGCCGGGCGCGCGCGCTGAGCGCCGTCACCGCGCGTCAGCGCTCGGATCGAGCGGCAAGTAAAGCTCAGTGATTTGATCGCTCGGCAACACCCGCGTCCGGTCGGTGACCCGCATTTCATAGGCCGGCCCCAGCGGGGTCTCGCGGCGTGCGGCGGCATACGCACGCAGCTTGCCGACCGAACGCTGCACCCCGCTCGGGTCGCCCTCCAGCACATGCTTGTACGCCGGACCTTCGGGGATCAGCATGAACCCGACCCGCGCCCCCGGCGTCACCGGACGCGGCGAACCGGCGTAGGCGGCCGCCGCCTTAAACGCCCACAAGGGCGGGTTCCATTCTTCGGTCACGGCGATGATCGGCCCGACGCGCTGCAAGCCCTCGTCGGCCAGAAAATTTTCCAAGCGCTCCTGGGCGTCGGCAAAGGCGGCGGCTTGGGCCTCGCTGTCGCCGCGCACGCGCCCGGAGGCGAAAGCGGCGGCAATGGCGTCCAACTCCACGGTTTGGATGCGCACGTCGGAAAAATCGTCTGCCGGCAGGCCTTCGGCATAGACCCGCAAGGCCTCCAGGGCGCGCTCATAGTCGGCCCCAACCCGGCGCTCAAACGACAGGCCGACAAAGCGGCGAATGACATTGAGGCCAAAGCGGGTCTGGAAGGTCATGGTGACATCTGCGCCGGCGCCGGCCGGGGCGATGTCATAGACCGTTGAAGACGCGCCCCAGCCATCCGTCGCCGTCGCCAACTCCACCCGGCTGTAGGGGGTTGCACTCATCACCGTCATGGCGCCTGAGCCCACGCGCGGATCGGTGCTCGACCAGCGCAGGCGCGCGCCGACCTCCCGATCAGGGCCGTCCAAACGGGTTTGCACCAGCGGATCCAGCCGCAGCCACGGCGCCCACTCCGCATAGGCGGCCGGATTGGCCAGCACGGTATAGAGACTGGCCACAGGCCGATCGATCACCACCGAGCGCTCAACCCGCGCCGCGCCCGGCAACAGCAGGCCAATCACCAGCAGCAGCGCTGCAAACGCAGCCGCCGCCATGAACACCCGCACCAACCAGTTCATGCCTACTCTCTCCTAGAGGTCCGTCCCGAAGGCCTGACCGCGCCCGCCGCACCTTAGGTCCCGCACCTTAGGCGCCCATCGCAGACGCATCCCGCTGCAAAGCGGCGCGCAAGCCCAAAGGGTCGCCCGCCCCCTGTGACGCGTCGACCTCAACCTCGTCCCCCTGTCCACACCAATCGAGCCGTTCGCGCAAGGCGCGAGTTCGGCTTGCCCACATGCGCGTGCGCTGAGATGCGCAGATGCAACGCACAAGAGGCGATGACGGCGCGCGGCCTGACCGAGGACCAGCCCGCCGGCCCTAGCCAAGCTGGCGACCCTTGCAAGGCGAGCAGGCTTGGCGTCCACTTGGAGCCATGTCGTTTCTGTCTGACACTGGCGCCCCGGCGCATCCGTCCGTTTTAGAGGCCCTGGCGCGGGTCAATCATGACGTCGCGCCCAGCTATGGCGCGGACGCGGCGAGCCGGCGGGTCACGGCGCGCCTGGCTGAACTGTTTGAAACCGATGTGGAGGTGCTGCTGGTCGGCTGCGGCACTGCGGCCAACGCCTTGGCCTTGTCGCTCTTGTGTCCGCCCACGCACGCCGTCTTGTGCCACGAGGAAGCGCACATCGCCTGCGATGAGCGCGGCGCGGTGGAGTTTTACACCGGCGGCGGCGCCTTGCAGCTGTTGCCGGGAGCGGACGGGCGGATCGATCTGGCCGCCCTGGACGCGGTCCTCGCCGCGCGCGATCTGGATTTTGTCCACCACACGCCGGCCGCCGCCCTGTCGCTGACCAACCTGAACGAATGCGGGGCCGCCTATTCCAGCGCCCAAACGATCGAACGCGCCGCGCGCGCGCGCGATCACGGGCTTGGCGTGCACCTTGACGGGGCGCGCCTGGCCAACGCCCAAGTCGCGACCGGCGAAAGCCTGGCCGCCCTGACCCATGGCGCCGGGGCCGATGTCGTCACCTTTGGCTTGACCAAGAACGGGGCCATGTCGTGCGAAGCGATCGTCTTGTTCGGGCCGCTGCGCGCCAAGTTTCCTGAGCTTCAGGCGCGGGCCAAGCGGGCTGGGCACCTGCCGCCCAAGATGCGCTTTGCCGCCGCCCAGGCCGAGGCCCTTCTGAGCGATGAGCTGTGGCGTGATCTGGCCGCACACGCCAACGCCTGCGCCTGCGCCTTGGCGTCCGGCTTGGCGGCGCTTCCGGGCGTGCGGCTGGCCCATGTTGGGGCGGACGGCCTGCCGGACGGCAACGAGGTGTTTGCGGTTTTGCCCGACGCCATGATCGCCAGCTTACGGGCGGCCGGTGTCGGATTTTATCCTTGGCCGGGCGGCCCCAATTCAGGCGGTCTTGTGCGCCTGGTCACCAGCTGGGCCACGACTTTAGATGAGGTGGAACGCGCCCTTGAGCGTGCGCGCGCCAGCGTGCGCGCCGATCCGGCCAATGCCTAGGCGCGCTGTGTGCAAGAGTTGCCCAAGCGGCCGGCGGCGTGCAAGCCAGTGGCGTCCAGAGGAGTGTTTCGACCCATGACCGTCGCCATCACCAGCGCGCGCACCAAGCGACGTGAGCGCAGCCGCGCCGCCATTCGAGACGCGGCCCGTGAAATCTTGGACCTGTCGGACCCCAGCGCCTTCACCGCGCGCGCCGTGGCCGAGCGCGCCGGCGTATCGCCCGCCCTGGTGATGCAGCACTTCTCGTCGATGGCGGACCTGGCGCTGGATGTCTTCATGGAGGCCAACGCCGACCTCACCCATCACATCGAGCGCGTGCTCTCTGGCGCCAGCCCCTGGCGCGACGCCGTGTTTGAAGTTTTCCGCACAGTTCTCACCCGCGACCTGTCGCGCCGCGCCCTCACCGGGCGGATCATGGCTTATGCCTGGTCCTGGTCGCCCGACCATGAGGCGCGCTTCCAAGAGAGCGTCCAGGCCGTCTTTCACGCCATGCTGAAGGTGTTCGCCAAAGATCTGCCCGGCGCCGACGAGAGCGCGCGCTATGCAGCGGCGGCCGCCCTGATCACCATTTACAATGGCTTCTTGCGCACCGCCGTCGCGGCTGACCAGGACGTGGAAACCGCCCTGGCGCGCATGCAGCCTTCGATGATGATGGTGCTGGACGGCCTGGCCGCCGGCGCTTAGGTGTGAATTCAGCGGGCGCGGCTGACCCGCAGCGCAACTTGCTGCGCGCTCGGCGCGGCGGGATCGGCCTCCACGCCCAGGCCCGCACCTGCGCTGACGGCGGCTTCCGCTCCAGGGCGCGGCGCGGCGGACGGCGCAAGCTCGGCCAGCTCGCAACCATCGATGTCTTCAAAGATCAGCGCGTCATCGGC
>CAYGQB010000017.1:21891-27432 GCA_964351895.1 uncultured Caulobacterales bacterium | reverse complement strand
CTCGGGCTGTTCTGGCGTGTCTCGTGTGTCGGGCGGCGGCGCGACCGCGACGGGCGCCAGGTGTGTGGGATCGCGCCGGGTTTCATCGTCCAGCTTGTCCATGAGGGTTTTCGGCAAGCTCTGCGGTCCCCGAGCCGGCGCGGCGCTGGGGGCGACGTCCTCAAACACCCAATCATCGTCGGCGTCGGCGGCGCTGGCCTGAGGGGACGCAGCGGCGGGGCGCATCTTGTCAGCGCGCTGCGCAGCGGCGGCCGCGTCCGCCTTGGCCGCGGCAACCGAGCCAATGGTGCGCGCGGGCGGCAATTGCACCTCAACCGTGGTTCCGGCGTCCTCTAGACTTTCGATCAGAAGCTTGCCGCCGTGCAGTTCCACCAGCGAGAGGGCCAACGCCAGGCCGAGCCCGGCGCCCTCATACTGCTTGCGCACCACGTTCTCGACCTGGGTGAAGGGCCGGGTGATGGTCTCCATTCGATCCGCAGGGATGCCCACGCCCTCGTCCCAGACCACGATCGACACCCCCTCGTCGGGCAAGGCGCGCACGGTAACGCCGGCGCAGCGATTGGCGGGCGTGAACTTGAGCGCATTGGCGATCAGATTGACCAGCACCTGCTTGAGCGCCTGCTCGTCGGCACGCACCAGGACGTCGCTGGGCAGGTCCAGCTTGGGGGCGCTGCGGGCCGCGCCGTGGCGTCCGCGCGCCATGCGGGCCGCCCACTCCACCGCCTCGCCCACGTTCACGTCGCTCTCGATCAGCTCATAGTCAGCTGACTCCAGCTTGGCCATGTCCAAGATGTCATTGATGATGGCCAAGAGGTGCTCGCCAGAGGCGTGCACGTCGTCGATGTGGGAGCGATAGCGCGGATCGCCCATCGGCCCGTAGATCTCACGCGACATCAGCTGTGAAAAGCCGATCACGGCGTTGAGCGGCGTGCGCAGCTCATGGCTCATGTTGGCGAGGAACTGAGACTTGGCCCGGTCGGCCGCTTCGGCCTCTTGGCGCGCCCGGTCCAGCTCTGCTTCGCGCTCCTTCAGCGTCGTGACATCGACATGCGTGACCACCAGGCCGCCGTCTGTCGTGGTGCGCACCGTTGTCATCAGCCAGGCGCCCGTGCTCAGCTGACTGATGGAGTTGTCTTTATACGCATCTGCACGGTCATCAGCGCCGAACCAGTCCAGGTGGCGCGCATTGGCGATCACGCGCGCGCCGGACGCGTCAAACACGGCAAAGGCGTCGGAGGTGGCTTCCAGGGCGTTGTCCAGCGTGCGCCGCGCCGTCATGGCGGCTTGGCTTTGACGCACCATCTCCACCAAGGAGCGCTCTGCAGTGCGCGCGCCGCGCAGCATGGCCAAGCCATACACCACCGTCAGCACCGCCACCGTGGCCGACAAGGGATCAACGTCCACGCACAGGCGCACGATCTGCGGTCCCATCATGACAATGGCGAAGCGCTGCACCAAGGCCGGGATCGGGTTGAGCAGGCTGACCACACCGGCGGCGCTGCCGGTCAAGATCAACAGCATCAACAGCTGTAAGCCGACGTCGTTGGGCGGATAGATGAAGAGGACCGACGCGCCCCACCAGGCGCCGATCACCGTGATGCCCAGCTTGGCGCGCGACATCACAAGGCGCGACGGCCGCGTGGGCAGGGCGCGCCCGCGCACCTTCAACCAGCCGCCGACGAGCGAGGCTGAGCACAAGACCGCGCCGAGGTACCAGGCCAGGGCGAGCCACGGGCCCATGGCGGCGTGATTATAGTAGAAGCCGGCCAGAACCGAGGCGTTGAAGAAGGACACCACGCCGATGGTGATCGACTGGCGCACCATCAAAATTTGCTGTTGTAACAGCACCGCGTCATCAATCGACAGGCCGCCCGACCCGACACCGGCGCCGACACCGAGGCCCGCTTGGGCGCCCTCAGTCGCCCGCGACGGCTGCGCCGCGCGCGCGCTGGGCCGGGCCTTGGATGATGTGGCGGGGGGCGTAGTCACGGGGATGATCAGCGCTCGCGCAGGGTCGTCAGGGACTTGTTGACCATGCAGCCTAGCGCGCTCAGCTTGCCAAAGTACTGACGCGGCTGACCAAATTTCCATGTTCGTCGCATTGAGGCGCTTGCCCCTCGCCTCACGGGGCCGACGCAGCCTATGCTTGTCTCGGGAAAGAGATGCACGGGTTGGCGAGCGATGGCGCGCTTGGCGATAGTTGGCGCAGGACCGGGCGGGCTCAGCGCGGCGCGCCTCTTGGCCGACCAGGGGATCACGGACGTGACCCTGTTTGAGGCCCAAGAGGAGGTCGGCGGCAAGTCGCGCACGGCCTATCATGGCGGCGCGGCGTTCGAGATGGGCACTTGCTATTCCACGGTGGCCCACCGCCTGACCAATCGCTGGATGAAAGAGCTGGGCGTGCGCCAAACCCACCTGGGGCTGCAGCTCATCGACGGCAAAAAGGTGGGCGCCTATGTGCGCGGCGGGCCGGGGCCCAGCGTTGCCGGCGAAGCCCTGCGCTATCTGTCGCTGTGGCGGCGCTTTTCTCGCGATGTCGCCACGCGCCCGGACGATCCTGAGGTGCGCGCCGAATGCGCCTTAAGCGTTGACGACTGGCTCACCAAGCACGGCTTTGAGCGCATGCGCCGGGTGATGCTGCGCACCGTGACCATGATGGGCTACGGCTTTCTCAACGAGGTCTCGGCGCTGCAGGCGCTGCGCTGGTCCTCGCCAGGTGTTCTTTACTCTGGGGCGACGGGCAATCTGCGCTGGCCCTTGGAGGGCTGGCAGGAGTTTTGGCGCCGCCTGGCCCAGCAGTTTGACGTGCGGGTCAGCTGCCCGGTCTTGGGCGTAGAGCGCAACGCGGCGGGCGTCGCTCTGACCACGGCCTATGGCGTGGAGACCTTTGATCAGGTGCTGATGGCGATCCCGCTCGATGAGGCCAGCGCACTGATGACGCTAACGCCCGAAGAACAGGCCGTGCGCGACGCGGTGCACTGGAGCGGCTATGCGGTGACCACATGCCGGGTCGACGACTGGTTCGATGATTTCTTCTCGGTCGGCTACACGGCGCCGGCTGAGAACGGCGCCCAGCCGGGGATCATTCTGGGCGCGCGCACCACGCCCCTGCCGTCGCCCGTCGGCAAGGTGTCGCGCCTCTATCAGGTCGGCCAAATTGCGGGCGATTTGAGCGCCGACGCCCTGTTGGAGATGGCAAAGCAAGGCATCCGCGAAAAAGGCGGCGCCTTTCAGCACGTCATTTTCCAGAAGGTATGGAAGTACTTCCCCCGCTACGCGCTGGACGCGGTCAACGACGGGCTGGTGGGGAAAATGAACCGTCTGCAAGGGCCCAATCGAACCTGGTGGACCGGCGCCACCTTCTCCCACGAGGCGGTCTCCACCATCACGGCCTTCAACGCCGCCCTCACCCCGCGCATCGCCGAGGCCTTGAGACCGTGAACCACTTTCTGCGGATTATCCTTGTACTGCTCAAGCAGTGGTTTAAGCGCCGCGCCGGCTTTCTTGATCCGGTCGTCAGCCACTTGTCGGTCTGGTTCACCGACCAGGACCTCCTCTATCACATGACCAACAGCCGCTATCATTCGTTGGCGGACGTGGGCCTGATCGACTGGATCACCCGCACCCGCGCCTTGCGCATCATGCGCGCGCGCGGCTGGACGCCGATCGCTGTGCACAAGGCCATGACCTTTCACCGGGTCCTGCGCTTTCCAGAGCGCTTCACCCTGACCACCCAAGTTGTCGCCTGGACGGAGCGCTTTGTCGTCTATCGCTCAGACTTTGCCCGCGGCGGCGAGGTCACGACATCTGGTCTGACGGTGTTTCGCTTTGTCGCCAAGGACCGGTCGCTGGTCTCGGTGGACGATCTTTATCAGGCGCTGGGCGGCGACTTGGAGCGCCCGACCCCAAGCCCGGACGTGCAAGCCCTGATCGACACGCTCGACGCGCAGGCCGACGTGCGCGCGGCGCGCCGGGCGCAGGCCGACCTGAACGAAGTCGCCTCCGATCACAGCTAGTGGGTCAGGCGCACGTCTTTTAGGTCTTGGGCGATCTGCTCGAAGGCCTTTGACAGCTGGGCGTCGTTGGCGGCCGTAAAGGCGTGGTCTTTCGACGTGGCGCAGGACGCCAGCATCTTTTTGGTCTTGGTCTCGGCGATCTGGAAGGCGACCGTATAGACCTCGATTTTTTCGTCTTTCACCTTGTCGCACAGTTCTTCAAACAGCTTGTCGGCGGCCGCGGCGTCCGAGCCGCTGTTCCAGGCGCTCGATGGATCCTTGGAGCGGGTGTTCACACCGTCGCTCATGAAGACAATCGTCTTGCGCGCCTTGGTCCCGGTATAGGTGTCGGCCATGCCGCCGGTGAACGGGGCGCCAGCCGACAAGACGCGCCAGCCCCAAACCATGCCCAACGGCAGATAGGTTTCGCCGCGCGCCGCCAAGTCATCGAGCGCTCCGGTCACGCTGGCCTTGTTGTCGGTCAGCCCGAGGATGGGCGTCGGGCACCCCGTCGTGATCAGACCCGGCACCTTGACCGAATAATTGGTGTCATCGGTGTTGCGCGGCTCTGGCCGCGAACCGACGCAGCCCGTCCAAGTCTCAGCCGACCGCGTGTGGCACTGGTAGCTGGTTGAAGGCACGCCGCCACTGCAGGACGTGTTCGTACAGGCGTAGCTTGCCCCGTCATAGGTGCAGGTGGCGGGGGTCGTCACGCAGGTCTCGCCCACCATGCTCGTGACGTCGCCGCAGCTGGTCGTTTCCGGCACGTCCGGCGGCACGTCGAGCCAGGGCTCGTTGCGCGCGCCAACGCCCACATTGACCAAATCTGCAAACGGAACAATTGCCACCTTGACTGTCGGCTCTTCCATCAGCGTGTTGACCATGTCCGTTGCCACCGACTTCAGGCGCGTCAGGCGCGCCCCGTCCATGGAGCCGGTGGTGTCCAGCACCAGCGCCATTTCCAGATTGGCCGACACGCCCGAAACGGCGTCTGAGCGCACCTTGATGGGCACGGCGCTCTGGCCAATCAGGCTGGCGGCCATGGTGTTCAGGCTGGCGCTGGCTGAGGCTGAAATGGCGCCCGTTTCGGGGTTGCGCGTCGCCACAACGCCCAGCGTGACGCCGCTTGGGCGGCCGGTCCAGGCGCCGTTGAGATAGTCTGTGATCACCTGGGTGACTTCAGCGTTGGTTTCTGCGTCGCTGACGGCGGCGGCCAGGACGGCGCTGTCGAGCGCGCCTTGCAAGCTGGCGCGCGTGTTGCCGGCCGTGGTCAACTCCACAGAGATCATGGCCATGAGCGCAATAACCGGCGCGGCCACGGCGAATACGGTCGCCGTGCCGCCAGAGGTGGCCTTGAAGAGACGCTGTAGGGGCCTGCGCGCTGTCATGTGCCTCACCTTGGTGTTCAGGCAAGACTAGCGAAGGGGCGCTAAAACTCTGTGAAATGAATAGGTTAACGGAGGTTAAAAACCGCTGCGCGCCCCGAATTTCGGGCCAGGGACTTTCAAGATGGGGCGTCTGACATGTCAGCGCCCGCACCTGCGCT
>CAYGQB010000017.1:717-21791 GCA_964351895.1 uncultured Caulobacterales bacterium | reverse complement strand
GGCCCGGTTGGCGCGAAACTCGTCGAGGAAACTTTCCAGCGAGTCGATCGCCGCCAGGCCGCGCGCCAGGTCTTTCACCCGCACGCTGTCAGCCCCGCCCGGGCTGGTGATGACCCGCCAGGCGGCGGCCTGAGCGCTGTTGCGCATCTTTGCATCGTAGCGCGCCGACAGCCGGGCCAGGCGGTCCGGCTCATCGGCGAGACTGTAGGCCAGGGCGGCGCGCAGAACGGCGCTTTCTTCGCGCGGGCTCAGCGCGGCCTCAGCGCGATAGGCCCCGCCTGCGGCGTCCTCCAGGATCGGGCCGGCGCGGGTCCAGTCCTGCAGCGACCAGGCGATGTCGGCGCGTGTCGCCCGCGCTAAGGGACTGGAATCGCGTGCGATCAGCTCCAGTGCGTGCTCGCCTCGACCAAGTTCGGCCAGGGCGCGCGCCTCCAGGAGGCGGCGTTCGGCGTTAAGCGCACCGTCGAGGCGGGCCACCCGCGAAGAGGCCAAGACCTGCAAGGCGTCGCCGGGGCGCCGGTCCATCAAGTAAATCGCAGCCAGATCGGTGGCGACCTGCGCCTTGGCCGCCCCGCGCAGACGATTGTCGACCTGGTGGCGCAACAGGTCGCTGGCCTGCTCCAAAAGATCAAACGCCACCAGCCGATCCGCCAGGCGCCGGATCATGTAGTCGCCGTCCGCTCCGATCGGCGTCATGTCGGCAAACTCGTACCACAGGGCAAGCGCCTGGATCGGGTCGAGACGCTCGGCCCCGCCCTCTAAGAACAAGCTGCGGAAGATCGACGCCATTTCGGTGTTGGTTTCGCGCGCGGCGGGCGTGTTGGGAAAGCGCGTCACCGCCGCCTGCATCAGCTGAAACCCGCCGCGAATGTCGCCCTGCTCGACGTAGATCCGGCCCAATTCGCGCACGATGTCGAATTCGGTCTCATCGCCGCGCCAGCGGAACCGCAACTCCTCCATGCGTTCGCGCGCAGCCTCGTCGCTCATCAGGCCAAGCGCGCGGGCGGCTTGGGATTCAAGACGCAAGGCGGCCACTTCGAGCGGTTCGTGACCGCTCGCCGCGACGCTCCGGGCGCCCTCCAGAGCGGCCTGCAAATCATCTGACCGGAACGCCAGCCGCGCCTGCGACAGCTGGGCCTGGGCCAAGACGCCCTTGGGGGCCTCTTCCGCCATCGCCGCACCCAGCGCCGCCTTGGCGCCGGCCAGATCGTTGAGCGCCATGGCCGCGTCCGCCTGGGCGATTAAGAAGCGCGCCCGCCAATCAGCGCGCATCAGGAACATCGCGTCTTGCCCGTCGCCGAACTCGCGCCGCGCCTGGCGCCAATCGCGGCCCTGGGCGGCCAGCCAGCCGCGCCACAGAGCCGCGGCCGGATCGCGGGCGAGAACGGGGGTGTTGAAATCTGCACGGGCGGCGTCGAGCCGGCCCATCGAAGCGTTGGCGGCGCCCGAGATCGCCCGCAGGCGGGCGTCCTTGGCGTACTGCGGGTCAATCCGTTCAGTCGCGCTCACCGCCGCCAGCGCCTCAGCGCCCAGCTCATGGCCGACGAGAAAGCGGGCAAGCGCAAGATAGTCTTCCGCCGGCGCCTCGGAGACGGCGGCGGCCCGCGTCAGGGCGTCGTGGGTCGCGGTGAAGGCGGCCTTGGGCCCCGACCAGCCGGCAAAATCGATGAAGCCGGGATTGGACGGCGCCCCGGCGGAGCTGCGCGCGGCGGTCACTTGCGGCGTCAGCAACAAGCCCGCGGCGCTCTCTACAATCACCTGATCGGGCTCCAGGCGCGCCGTGACCCCGTCTGCGGTCAGGCTGAACGCGGCCCCGTGCGCCGACTGGAGCGCGGTCACGTCGATGAAGGTGCGCTGGCCTTGCAGCCCCTGGATCGGGGCGTCGGCGAGCGCCACCATGAGGGTGTCGCCGGCGTCGGGATCCGGCACGGCGTGCAAGGCGCGCACATTGCGCAGCTTGGCCACCAGACGCCCGGCCCGCGCCCCGTCAGCTTCGCGCCGCAACATGATGGCCTCGGGCGGGAGGTCGACGGCTTCGGACAGCATCACGATCCAGCGCGCCCCGTCGGCCTTCACAGAGACCTGCGTGGTGGCGGGCACGTCGATGCGCGCAGCCGCGTAGCCCTCGCCGGTCCAGCCTTCCACGGCGCGCACATGGCGCCCGCCTGCCCGGCTCAGCTCTTCAAGATCGAGCTTCGCGGGCGCGTCAAACACCACCCAGGCCGCATCGCCGCGCCGAAAGACCGCCGCAGCCACGGGCGCGTTCCAGCGGAACGCGGCGTGAATCGCGCCGCCAAGCGGCGTGACGCGCGCCGCGACGCGGCCGTCCTCCGGCAAGGGGTCAGCTCGGGCCGAGACGGCGGCGGCGCCGTGGGCTTGGCTGTCTTCAACTTCGCTGTGTTCGGTTGGCGCGGGATCGGAGGCGGCGTGATCCGCCTCGTCATGTTCGGCGTCTGGCTGCCCGGCTTCCGAACCTTCGGGCTCGGCCCCCGATTCAGGCGCCTCAGGCGCCTCAGGCGTTTGGGGTTCTGGTTCCGGCGCCGGCGCCAGGCGCGGGCTGGGAGACGGTGTTGGCAGGGGCGATCCGGCCGCGTCGGCGGCAAGCGTGGCGCCAAGCTCGGCCAGCGCCGCCAGCTCGTCCGCCTCTGACGAGCCGATGAGTGCTGAATCGGCAATGTCGAGCACCACCCGCGCCCCGTCAGACCAGGCGCGCCCGCCAAAGCCGTCGGCCAGGGTGAAGGCCACCTCCAGCTTGCCGCTCGAACGATCCGCCTCCGCATTGGCCACGCCGCGCGGGCTGCGCACCCGCAAATCAGTCATCCGCGGCGCCGCGTCGCGATCAAAGGCAATGGTCAGGGTCTGGCCGTCCTGGCGCGTCTGATACGCGACCGGCTCGGTCCATTCAAAGACGACCCGGGTGTACTCGGCGGCCTCGGCCACGCGCACGTTGAGCGGCAGGGTGACCGGGTCCTTGCGCACCAGGGCGGCGCGGCGTGCAGCCTGCGCCGCGGCCAGCCGTTCAGCTTGCGCGCGCGGGCTGTCGACCGGCGGCGGCGGCGACGCGCCTGGCTGGGACAGGTCCAGAGCCACGATATTGTAAGACCGCGAAACGGCGGCTGTGCGTTCGCCGGTCAGCGCTAGGCGCAGGGCCCGCCCATCCGCGTCCAGCCGCGCCAGTGCAATGGTGTCGGGAAACATCTCCGGCAGCTGCGACACGTCAAACGAGACCGCCCGTCCCAGCCGGGCCACCACCACGCCATGCTCCACGCTGACGGTTGGATCAATCGCTGCGTCGCCCAGCGCGTCCGGCCAGATCAGCTGCAGACGCTGCACGCCTGGCGCGCCCACGTCCGCCGGGCCCAGGGCGCGCACGCTCAGCACATCTTGCGCGCCCGCCGCAGCGACCACGCTCAAGGCCCAGATCAGGCCCGCCGTCAGCCATGCGCTTGCTCGCGCCGTCACGCCGGGTGCTCCGTTGTGCGCGCACGCGGGATGTCGCGGCGCGAGAGCGGCGAAGGGTAAAGCCACGTGCTTAAGGACCGGTTAGGGCGCAGGCGCGATGGCCGCCCCACCAGATACGCCGCCAGCCGCACCACTGGCCGCATCAACGGAGGCGGCCTCACGGTCCATGTCCGCGCTGAGATCAGCGAACGCGTCGGCGAGCGACTGGGCCTCGTCGTGACGACGCGCCAGCAGCATCGTCAAGTCCGCCGCCTGGTCTTCGCTCATGGCGGCCAGAATGCCCGCGAGCGCCTGCGGCTTCATCCGCGCGGCGACCTTGACGCGCACGTCTTCGTCCAGGCGCGGCAGGATCGGGGCGGCGTCCTTGGCCTTCATCTTTTCATACATGCCCACCAGGCGATCGATCTCGGCCGCCTCGGCCTCGTCCATCTGGCCTAACAGGAGGGCGATGTCGTCGCGCACGCCCTTCATGGCGACCAGCTGGGCGTCGATGCGGGCTTCGGCCGTGTCCAGAAGCGCCGTGCGCGTGGTCAGGGCGCGTTCGCGCTCTTCCAGGGCGCGTCGGCGCGCTGACAAGCTGCGCAGTACTTCAATTTCAGACAGAGACAGGCCCGAGCGCTGGGCAAAGGTTTGCGGCCCGCACTGGGCGGCTGGCAGATCAGCGGGCAGATCGGCGGGCGCAGAGGGCTGCGCGGCGGCGTGGTCGTCGTGGCCCGCGTCATGTCCCGCGTCGTGGCCCTCATCGGCTCCCGCGCCAGCGTCGCCGGCGTCGGGCTTGGCGTGGCTGTCGTCGCCCGCCGCATAGGCCGGCGCTTCCAGCGCCCCCAAGCCGGTGGCCGTGTCGACCAGCGACACCGCCTTCAGGGACGCCAAGCCCAGAAGGGCCACCGCGCACGGCGTGAAAAACCGCCCGAGACTCATGATGCAACCCGCGCCTGAACCCGCGCCCGCGCCAACAGGGCGCGCGCCTCGGCCAAGGCTCCGGTGTCCGCGCCGGTGTCCGCGCCGGCTACGCTCGGCTTCACAGGGGGGCTGTGAGGTAGGCTGGGAGGTGAGACAGGCTGGGCAATTGGCGCGGCCACGGGTTCAGGCGCCAAGACCGTCAGATCTCGCGGCGCACTTGTGTTGGCCGGGCGACGCGCATCCGTCACCATGGCTTCAAGCCCGGCGTCCGCACTCGCCGCACGCAAGGCGGCAATGGCGGCTTCGGCGCGCCCTGTCGCCTCGTTGAGCGCGGCGACGGCCGCCAACACCCCGTCCTGGCCCGAACGCAGCGCCGCAAGACGCCGGTCAACCCGCCAACACAAGAGCGCCGCCACGACCAAAACTGCGGCCACCGCACCTTCAAACACCATCGCAGGCAAGCTCATCGCGACAACTTCTCCATCGCATCTCGCGCGCCCTGATTGAGCGGCTGATTCAAACGCACCGCGACGCTGTGTCCGATCCGTCCCATTTGGCCCGACGACAAGGGCACGCCGCCGCAGTTGACCCGCACCGGGCTGTCCGGCCCGACATTGAGCATCAAGGTGTCGCCCACCTGGAGGCCGCGGGCGCGCGACACCGGCACGGTGAACTCGTCCAGCACCGCCTCCACCGACATGCCGGTGGTCCAAAGCTCGGTGGCCAGGTGGCCTTCCCAGATGTTGTCGCGGCCAAACTTCTCGCCCATGAACTGCTGCAGCAGCGTTTTGCGGATGGGTTCGAGCGTGGCGTAGGGCAGCAACAGCTCCACCCGGCCGCCGCGGTCTTCCATGTCGATGCGCAGCTTGATCACGATGGCGGCGTTGGCCGGGCGCGCGATGGCGGCAAAGCGCGGGTTGGTTTCCACTCGGTCGAGCACGAAATCGACTTCGGTCAGCGGCGCAAAGGCCTGGCGCGCGTCGTCGAGGACCACCTCGACCATGCGCTGCACCAGCATGCGTTCAATGGTGGTGTAAGGGCGCCCCTCCACCCGCATGGCCGAGGTGCCGCGCCGCCCGCCCAAAAGGACGTCCACGATCGAGTAGATGAGGTTGGAATCAACCGTCAGCAGGCCGAAATTGTCCAGCTGCTCGGCGCGAAACACCGAGATGATGGCCGGCAGGGGAATGGAGTTCAGATAATCGCCAAAGCGGATCGACGAGATATTGTCGAGCGACACTTCGACATTGTCAGACGTGAAGTTGCGCAAGCTGGTGGTCATCAGCCGCACCAGGCGGTCGAAGACGATCTCCAGCATCGGCAGGCGTTCGTAAGACACCAGGGCCGAGTTGATGATCGCGCGCACGCCGGAGCGCTCAGAGCCGTCTTCGTCGTCGGCGTCGAAACCGAGAAGGCTGTCGATCTCGTCCTGGTTGAGAATGCGTTCAGCGCCGGCCGCGCCGCCAGGGGCCCCGCCCATGGCGCCGCCGCCCTCGCCTTCGTCGACCATGGCTTCCCATTCGGCCGCCATGGCGTCGCCGTCGCCGCCATCGCCGCCGCCGGCGTCGCCTGAGCCATCGGCGTCTTCTCCGGCCATGGCCTCCCACTCGGCGGCCATCGCATCCTGATCGGCTTCATCTGCCATCGTCATTCCCACACGCCCAGGCCGCGCACCGCGCCAGCTCTCAGGCTCTACTGAATCAGCATCTCTTCGATGAGAACGGCGCGCACTTCGGCCGGCGCCACCGCCAAGTTGATCCGCCGCAAGAGCTCGAAGCGCAGCCGATAGCTGCCCGCCGAGCCCGACAGGTCCTCCACCCGCAATTCGCGCAGGAAGCTCTGGAAGCGGTCCAAGACGCGCGGCATCGCCGGCTCAATCGCGGCGATGGCGTCTTCTGAGCCCAGCTCCAGTGTCAACTTCAGCTTCAGGTAGGTCGGGCGACCGTCCTTGCTCTGAATGTTCACCAGGAAATCGGGCAACTCATAGAACACCACGTGCGCCGCGTCAGACTCACCATGCCCGTCGCCGTGCCCGTCGCCGTGGCCATCACCGTGACCATCGCCGGCGTCCGCATGCTGAGCGCTGGGATCGCCCTCAACATGCTCGTCCTTCTTACCGCCAAGGAGCAAGAGGGCCGCCACGCCGCCCAGAACCACGACGAGCGCCGGCAGGCCGATCATCAGCATCAGCTTGATCGGTAGGCCTTTTTTCTTTGGCGCGCCCTCTTCGCCGTCTTCTGCGTCTTGCGCCTCGGAGCTTGCCGCTTCCTCAGACATCACACCCCTCCACACTGATCACGCCCTATAAGGCCACCGCCATGGTTAAGGATCAGCAAAGCCCGGCAAAACCTGCCGACGAAGCGTTCATTGTTGCCGCCCGCGACCGGTTCTTGCCCAGGCAACAACCCGATAATCCGTTGAAAACACTACGTTAACCATAACGGCCCGGCACTTGCTCTCCTTCTTCGCGAACACTGGCGCGCCCGCTCCTGGGCCGCCCTCGCCAAGACAGGTTGCACGATGGACAACGCACTGATGGTCGGGCTCTCGCGGCAGATGACACTGCGCCGCGCCATGGAGATCACGGCCAACAATATGGCGAACATGAATACGCCGGGCTTCAAGCTGGAGACCCCGGCTTTGGAGACCGTGCAAGAGCGTCCGGCCACGCACCAGATCGGGCCGGACAAGATTTCGTTCGTGCGCGAATGGGCTGTGGTGCGCGACTTTTCAGTCGGCGACCTGGCCCAGACCGGCCGCCCTCTCGATTTGGCCCTCGACGGGGACGGCTTCTTCGCCGTCGATGTGGCGGGTGAAGAGCTTTACACCCGCGACGGCCGGTTTGCTCTTGATGCAGACGGCCTTCTGGTGACCGACGCCGGCCATCCGGTCTTGGATGACGCGGGCGGGCAGATCGTTCTGCCGACCGACCAGGGCGCGCCCACCATTGATCCTACGGGCGCCATTCGCGTTGGCGGCGTCGATGTGGCGCGCATTGGCGTGACGGCGTTCGACGACCTCGCTCAGCTGGCCAAGCGCGGCGACGGCCTGTTTGAAGCCGGCGCGGCCCTGCCCGTCCCGGTGGAAACCGAGATGGTGCGCCAAGGCTTTACTGAGAATTCCAACGTCAACGGCGTCCTGGAGATGACGCGGATGATTGAGGTCAGCCGCGCCTATGAGTCCGTCACGCGCATGATCAAATCCGAAGAAGACCTGAAGAAAAGCGCCATCGAGCGCCTTGGACGCCTGAGCTAGGAGACGTACTGATGCAGTCGCTCGCCACCGCAGCCACCGGAATGCTTGCCCAACAGCTCAATGTTGAGGTCATTTCGAACAATATCGCCAACATGAACACGACCGGGTTCAAGCGCCAGCGCGCTGAATTCCAGGATCTTCTGTACCAGACCCATTCCAGCGTCGGCGCGGCCTCGTCGGACGCAGGCACCATCGTGCCGGCGGGCGTGCAGGTGGGCGTCGGTGTGAAAACCGGCGCGGTCTATCGGGTCTTGGAACAGGGCAACCTGATCCCCACCGGCAACCCTTATGACCTGGCGATCAACGGCTCAGGCTACTTTCGCATCCAGATGCCCTCGGGCGAGGACGCCTACACGCGCGCGGGCAACTTTGAGATCAATGGCGACGGCCAGATCGTCACCGCAAAGGGCTATGTCGTGGCGCCTGGCGTCACCGTGCCTCAGGGCGCGCGCGAGGTGACCATCAACGAGCAGGGCCAGGTGCAGGTCACACTCGACGGGGCGACAGCACCGGCCCTCGTGGGACAGCTTGAACTGGCGACCTTCGTCAACTCGGTCGGCCTGGAAGCCATTGGCGACAATCTGCTTTTGGAAACCGCCGCGTCGGGCGCCGCGTCCTTGGCCACCCCCGGCACGCCGGGTTTTGGCACCGTGCAGCAGAGCTTCGTTGAAAGCTCCAACGTCGATGCGGTGCGCGAGATCACATCGCTGATCCAGGCCCAGCGCGCCTACGAGATGAACGCCAAGGTCATCACCGCCTCAGACGAGATGCTCGCTCAGAGCGCGAACCTGCGCTAGCGCGTCTGACCCCTCAAGGACCCCTTCGTCATGACCTTCGCCCCCACCGTTTTGTTCAGCGTCCCAACTGGCTTAGCGCCCCTCTTGCGCGGCTGGACCCGACGGCTCGTCGCCGCCGCGGCGCTGGGCGCGGCCTGCGCCGCCCCCGTCACCGCGCAAGCGCCGCTCGCCGACCTGATGCAGCCTGGCGTCACCCTGCGCGCCGATCCGTCCGTGGACGGTGATCTGATCACGTTGGGCGATTTGTTTGAGAACGCGGGGCGCGCAGCCGACATGGCCGTTGCGCGCGCGCCGGAGCCCGGCCAGGCGGTCAGCCTGGCGCCGGAGTGGATTGCCCGCCAGGCCGCCGAGCACGGGCTTGTCTGGGCCGACGCATCGACGGTCTTGCGGGTGCGCGTGCGCCGCGAAAGCCAGGTGCTGGCCACCGCTGAGATCGCTGATCTGTTGACGCAAGACCTGGAAGCGCGCGAAGGCGGCGCCTGGATCGTCGCCATCTCGGGCGCCCGGCGCCTGCACGCCCCAGTTGACGTCAGCTTGGCGCCCGAACTGGTCTCAGTGGAGCGCGACGCGCGCAGCGGCCGGGTGACCCTGGAAGCCCGCCTCAGCCCCGGCCTGGCCCCTGTGCGCCTGACGGCGCGCGCTGAGCCGGCGCTTGAAGCGGTGCTCCTGGCCCGTCCCATTGCGCGCGGCGACATCATTTCCGCCAGCGACGTCACCATCGCCCGCGTGCCAGCGCGCCGCGCCCGCGCCGGCGCCCTGTCCAGCCCCGACGACCTGATCGGCATGCAGGCGCGCCGCGCCTTGCGCGCCGGCGAACCGGTGGTCGACGCCGATCTGGCCCGCCCCGACGCCGTGTCTAAAGGCGACGTGGTGATGGTGGTGTTTCAAACCTCTGGTCTGACGCTGACGGCGCGGGCCCGGGCCCAGGAATCTGCGCCCCTGGGCGTGCGGGCTCGGTTCACCAACCTGACCACCAACCGCACCATCGACGCCGTGGTCGAAGGCGCCGGCCGCGCCCGCGTCCTGTCGCCCAGCCACGCCCTGTCCCCTACCAGCAGCCTGACCGTGGGTCGGGCGGGAGCCCCGTCATGATCGCCTTCGTCACCTCAAGCCGGCGCACCTGCGCCACACTTGGCCGCCTGGTGCTCGTGGGCGCCGCGCTTGCGGCCCTGCCCGCCTGCGCCAGCCAGCGCGACCGACTGTCCGATGTCGGCAAGCCTCCGGTGATGGCCCCGATTGAGGACCCCTCGGTGATCTATGGCCGCCAGCCCGTGATGATGCCGATGCCGGCCGCGCAAGCCCGGGCCGCGTCTGGAAACTCGCTCTGGCAGGCCGGAGCGCGGTCCTTCTTTGACGACCCGCGCGCCACAGAGATCGGCGACATTCTGACCGTCCTCATCGATATCGAAGACACGGCCAGCGTCACCAACACCTCCAACCGCTCGCGCACCTCCAGCGAGGAAGCGGGCGTGGATGCGTTCCTCGGTCTGGAAAGCGGGTTGGGTCAGTTCCTGCCCGGCGGATTTAATCCGTCCACGGCGCTCGACTTTGACTCCTCCTCGTCAAGCAACGGCTCAGGCACCATCGACCGCTCCGAACAGGTGTCGCTGACGGTTGCCGCCCTCGTCACCCAGGTCCTGCCCAACGGCAATCTGGTGATCGCCGGACGCCAAGAGGTGCGCATCAATCACGAGGTGCGCGAGCTGACGGTGACCGGCGTTGTGCGCCCCGAAGACGTCACCGCCGACAATGCCGTGCGCCACACCCAGATCGCCGAGGCGCGCATCTCCTACGGCGGGCGCGGCGTGATCTCCGACGTTCAGGCCCCGCGCTACGGCCAGGAGGCGGTGGAGATTCTCTATCCCTTCTAACCCCTGCCCCGCCTTGGGGGCGCAAGGCCCATCCCCGCCCGATGTCGAGGTGGTGCAGGGGCGGGCGCCGGATCAGGTGAGTTCGGATCAGGTGAGGTCCAGATCGAATGAGGAGTTGTGCGATGACCCATTCTAAACCCCACGCGCCGGCGGCTGAGCCGGCGTTCAATCCGCTGGCGCCGCGCTCGCCGGCCCATCGCGCCAAGCTGTTGGCGGCGCGCCTGGCGGCCGAAGCGTTTCTCATCACCGGCGTGGTGTGCGACCGCATCGCCCGGCGCCTGACCGCGCGCCCGCGCCTCTATCGCGACCGCGCCGAAGTCCGCGCCCGCTCAGCCATGGCCAAGGCCTATCCGCGCGCCATGGCGCAGCCTGGCGGCAAGCTCCAAGCCTAAATCAAGCATCAGCCAGCGCGCGCCGCGGTGCGGCGGGACTGGTGAGATGTGACAGGTGAAGTGAAGTAGGCTTGAACCGAACCCGCCGGGCGGGCGTCATACGGACATGACGCACCCACCCCGCGCGCCCCAATCTCCTCGCAGTGAGGAGCCGGCCGCCCCGCCAGAACCTGCGCCACGTGAGTCCAGCGCTCAGCCCGCCGGCCGGCCCGATCTCAGCGCGCGCATCTTTGAAGAGCTGTTGGTGGTGGAAGCGCGCGCCGGCGACCGCAGGGCGCTTGATCTTCTCGCCCGGCGCTGGACCCCGCGCCTGTTGCGCCACGCGCGCCGGCTCACGCGCTCTCAAGACCGAGCCGAAGACGCGGTGCAAGACGCCTGGGTCTCGGTGGCGGGGCGCTTACGCCGGCTCGATGATCCGGCCCGCTTTCCCGCCTGGATCTATCGCATCGTCACCCGAAAATGCTTCGACCAGTTTCGCCGCGCCAGCCGCCAGACCAGCGCCCTGGGGGTGCATGACGCCAGCGTCGACGTTGAACACGCGCAAGGCGCCTCTTTCCAAGCGCTGAGCGGCGGGATGGACAGCCAGCTTGCGCAATCTGGCTCTGCGTCCCCCGATCAAGCCGGCGCGACGCAGCTGGACGCGCGCATCGACCTTCTCGCCGCCGTCGCCCGCCTCAGCCCGGTCCAGCGCGCCCTCGTCAGCCTCTACTACGGCGAAGGCCTGTCCGTGGCGGAGATCGCCGACACGCTTGAGCTACCCGCCGGCACTGTGAAGTCCCGGCTGTTCACCGCGCGCGCCGAGCTGCGCGCCCATCTTGAAGGAGACACGCCATGAGCAATCTCGACGACGCCCTGCGACAAGCTCTGTCGCACGAAGACCGCGCCTACCTGGAGCGCTACGCCAAAGAGCCAAGCCTGATCGGCGAGTTCGCCCAGGCGGTCACGGGGCGCTACATGTTCATCCACGTGCTGGTCTTGATCGCCGCCGTGTGCGTTGCCGCCGTCAGCCTTTACGCCGGCGTGCGCCTGTTCAGCGCTGAGCCGACGCTCGACGCCCTGCGCTGGGGCCTTGGGGCGCTGGGCGGCGTCATGATTCTGATCGGGATTCGGATTTGGTTTTGGCTGGAAATGCAGACCAATCGCGTCTTGCGCGAGCTCAAGCGCCTGGAATTGCAGATTGCCCACATGTCGGCGGGTTCAGCGCAACCGGACCGGGAACCGCGGGCTTAGGTGTCGCGGTGCACGCGCTCGTTGCGCTCATGCGCCTCTTGGGCTTCCAGCGACAAGGTTGCGGTGGGACGCGCTTCTAGGCGCGCCGCCCCGATCGGTTCGCCGGTCACATCGCACCAGCCATATTCGCCCAGATCGATCCGGCGCAGAGCGGCGTCGATTTTGGAGATCAGCTTGCGTTGACGGTCCCGGGTGCGCAGCTCCAAGGCGCGATCCGCCTCAGACGCGGCCCGGTCTACGAGGTCGGGTAAGACCTGATTGTCTTCCTGGAGCGCGCCGATGGTCAGCTTGCTCTCAGCCAGCATCTCGTCTTTCCACGACAAAAGCTTGCGCCGGAAGTACTCCAGCATGCGTGGATTCATATACGGCTCGCCTTCCGACGGCCGGTAGTCATCGGGCAGCGCCGACGAATAATCTTCCGCAATACTCATCCGCGAACTCCGTCCGCATGAGCCCCCGCGTGAGCGGCGCGGAGTATAGTCAAAGACGCTCACCCCTCAAGGCGAATTTCCCGCGCCTGCTCGTGGCGCGTACCCTCTAGCCCAATCGCTTAGCCAATTCGACAGCGGCGCGCACATCGATTTGATCCAAGAGATCGGACAGGCGCTCATCTTCAACCGCGATTCGCGCCGATCGTGCGCGTTCCTGCAAGGCGCGGGCCGCCTGCGCGCCGCCGCCGCCCGACAACAGATCGAGCTTGAGCGCGTCGAGCGCGTCCAGAAGATCTTCCGCCCGCGCGGCCGCCTGGGCGGCGGGTCCGCGGCCTGCGTCAGGGTCGCCGCCTTGCAGCGCCAATAGCTGGTCCATGCCCATGACGGGCCCAGCGCCGGCGACGCCGCCGGCGAGGCCCCCAACACCACCCGCCGACGCCTCGGGCGCGCGCGCAGCGTCCTCGCCGCCGGCGCGAAATCCGGGCGCAGCCGACGACGCGCGGGTGCGCCGCGTTGCGGAGGTTGTGATCGGACGGTTGCCGGCCACCTTCATGGAGCGTCACCCTTTGCTGGTGTCGTCGTATTGGCGGGCGCCCGGCGCGTCGCCAACGGATGGACGACGTGGACGCTCGGCCCGTTTCATAGGGCGCGAGCGCTTAAGACCGGATTAAGGAGACGGGCGCGGGGCGGCAAGGGTGGGCAAGCTTTGCCCGGCCAAAGGCGCCCATGGCGGGCGCTTTTCACCGCTTTTTGCCCAGTGACTGAGGCGTGTGCACCAGCCCAACACATTGATTTCATTATGATCGGATGGTTTCCAGAGTCTTGGCCCGGCTCTGGCAATGGTGAGCGCGCAGTCTTTGCGTTCGCACCTGTCTTGAGGTCTTGGCTCTCGTGTTTGTTTCTGTGTTGCGTGTTGCGATCTTGATCGGCTTGACGGCGTGGGCGGGGCTTGGCGCCTCGGTCGATGCGGCTTCGCGGATCAAGGACATTGTCGACGTTGAAGGCGTGCGCGAGAACCAGCTCGTCGGCTATGGCCTGGTCGTGGGCCTGGACGGCACCGGCGACAGCCTGCGCAACGCCCCCTTCACCCGCCAAAGCCTGGAAGCGATGCTGGAGCGGCTGGGGGTCAACACGCGCGACGCCACCTTAAACACCGCCAACACGGCCGCGGTCATGGTGACCGCCAACCTGCCCCCCTTCGCCGTGCAAGGCACCCGGCTGGACGTGACGGTTTCCGCCTTGGGTGACGCCAAGAGCCTCTCAGGCGGGGTTTTGTTGGTGACGCCGCTCAATGGCGCGGACGGCGAAGTTTACGCCGTCGCCCAAGGCTCCATCGCCATCGCCGGCTTCTCAGCCGGCGGCGAGGCGGCCAATGTGACGCGCGGCGTGCCCACCGTCGGGCGCATCTCCAACGGCGCCCTGGTGGAGCGCGAAGTGGCCTATGATTTGGCCGGCCGGGCCGGCGTGCGCCTGTCCTTGCGCAATCCTGATCTGGCGACCGCGTCCCGGGTCGCCGTGGCGATCAACCGCTATCTCGGCGCGCCGGCCGCGCGCGCCTCCAGCCCCGCCGTGGTGACCCTGGCGCGTCCTGCCGCGTTTAACGGCGACATGGTCGCGCTTCTGACAGAGATCGAGCAGCTGCGCGTTCAGCCCGACCAGCCGGCCAAGATTGTCATCGACGAAGCCTCCGGCGTCATCGTCATGGGTGAAACCGTGCGCGTCTCCACCGTCGCCATCGCCCAGGGCGGGCTGACCATCTCGGTGCGCGAAACGCCGCAGGCGGTGCAGCCTGAAGCGTTTGGCGAGGGTGAAACCGTCGTTCTTCCGCGCACTGACGTAGATGTGGAAGAAGAGATCGGCGGCTTGGCTGTCCTCGATGACGGGGTGGCGTTGCAAGACCTGGTGGACGGACTGAACGCCCTGGGCGTGGGGCCGCGCGATCTGATCGCAATCCTGCAAGCCCTGAAAGCCGCCGGCGCCATTCAAGCCGACATCGAGGTGCTGTGATGACCCCCGACATCTTCGCCGCACAAACTTTTCTGGGCGCCAGCCAAGGCGCACATGTCAGCGGCGCCGGCAAAACCACCGCCGAGATGGCCGCCCGCGCCGGCGGCGAACAGGCCGCGGCCGCAGCCGCGCGCGAGTTTGAATCGTTCTTTCTGGCCCGCGCTTTTGAGTCCATGCAAACCGATCTGGACCCGGACGGCGCCTTTGGCGGCGGCGCCGGCGAGCGCGCCTGGCGCGGCCCGCTCGCGGACGCCTACGCCGCCGCTCTGGTTCAAGCCGGCGGCGTCGGACTCGGCGATCAGCTCAAGGCGGAGCTTCTGGCTCTGCAAGCTCAGGAGACGGCATAATGGCCCTCGTTGCCAACAGCCCGCAGGACCGCGTCGAGCAGCTGACAACGCTGACGCGCCGCCTCACCGATCTGATCATGCGCGAAACCGAGCTGTTTACGGCCCGCCGCCCGCTCGAAGCCGCCCCGTTCCGTGACGAAAAGGCCAAGCTGGCCAACATCTATCGTCAGGAGACGATGCGCATCACGCGCGATCCCGGATTGATCGACGGCGCCGACGCTGACGCGCGCGCCGCGCTTAAAGCCGCCGTCGCCGCCTTCATGGAAGCCCTGGAAACCCACGCGGCCGCACTCAGCGCCCTGCAAGACATCACCGAAGGGCTGGTTCATTCCATCGCCCAGCATGTCGCTGAAACCCGCCAGGCAACGGCCCTATACGGACCAAATGCGGCGCGCACCGAGCGCGACCCGCGCCACGCCTCAGCAATTACGCTCAACGCCACCGCCTAGCGACGTCGCCGCTTGCTGCGCACGCCGGATCGGTCACGACAAAAAATCGCAGTGTCACCGTATTGACACGCAGCTGGCACTTTCCACAGGGGGCGCTCGCCAGGTCTGGTGTTTCGTACGGACGATGTGTAGGTTTCCCGCGACCTTCGTGATCTCAGACTCATGGTTGCGCGGTCATGCCCCCTAAAGCGAGCCTTCGGGCTCGCTTTTTTTTGTCCGCGTCGTCACTGAAGGAGCGCGCGCTCTGGCTCGTGCACGGCGCGCACTCAGACGCCGGCAAATTTCTCTTGTCCTGGCGCAGCTTGGGTGAACGCCTCCAATCAAGCGCACGACGAGGTGGGCTAAATCTGGCCCCGGACTGGCTTAGGACTGGCTCAGGTCAGGTTGGAGATGCGCACCAGGGCGTCCTGATAGGCGGCGATCTTGGCGGTCAAATAGGCCGGGGGCGGACCAAGGGGTTTTGAATCGCCCGACAAGAGCCGCTTGATCTCCGGATCGATCGTCAGATCGCGGTAGGCGTCGCGCACCGCCGTCATGGCCGCTGAGATCGCCGCACGCGCGGACGTCGCGCCCTCCTTGTCGCTCAAGGACAAGGCTTCAGGCAGGCCCAAGGCGTAGCGTTCGATCTCAATCTCGTCCTCGTCCTGCTCGGCGGGCTTTTCAATCTCTCCGGGCGTCAGCTTAAGGGCCGCCAAGAGATCCTGACCGGCCGGTCCGCGTTCTAACGTCACGCGCACGCCTTCGCGCGGGGCAATGCGCAGGCCGGCCCCGTCTGACGACGACGTCGCGGTCGCCTTGCCGGCGACCAGAAGTGTGTTCTGTATCCGGAGCGCAAGATTTTGCAGCGTGTCGTCCGCCGCCAAGGTGATGGTTTGCGCACGCCCGCCGTCGATTCTCAAGGTGAAGCTGTCGCCCGCGCGCGCGGAGGTGCGGGCCGTGACCGCCTCACTGTCGCGCAGGCTCACCGCCCCTGTCGGCAGGCCGAGCAGATCCAGGGCGCTCGCGCCCGTGGCTGACAGGGCGACAGCGGCGCCGCTGGCCGCCCCGTCGCGCCCGGACACGTCCTGCGTCCACGTCACCGCGCCGGCGTCAAGGCGGGCAAGAAGGGCGCGCTGGCCCGTCGCCAGAGCGTCGCCGGTGGCCAGATCACTGCGCGTGTCGCCGGCGACATAGGCCGCCCCGTTCAAGATCTGAATGTCATTGGCCGCGTCGTCGCCCGCCCCGCCGATCAGCGAGGTGGCGCTGCGCACCGCGCTGGCGCCGCTGTCGGTTACCAGCGCCACAAACGCGTCGCGTCCGCCAAGGCCGCCGCCGGCGTCGGCGACCAAATCGGCGCCCGCGCCGGCTGACCCGGTGACATAGACATTTGCTCCGTCCACGGCAATCGCGCGAATTTGACCGCCGTCGAGGGCGCCGAGCGCGTGGCTCCAAAGCGCCGGGCTGGTCGCATCGGTTGCCGCGAATTTCTCCAAGACGGCCACGCCGTCTGACACGGTGGCGACATAGACATGGCCGCCGCTGACGGCCACGGCTGGCGCGCTGTCGCCGCCCGCCCCGCCCATCTGGCGGGTCCAGCTTGGCGTGCCGTCGTCAGAAAAGGCGCGCACGAAGGCGTCGGTTCCGCCCGCATTGACGGCGCCATCGATGCCGCCGCTGGTGGCGCCCGACACGAAGACCGCGCCGGCGGCGTCGACGCTCACGCGTGCGGGCGTGTCTTGACCTGAGGTTCCAAAGCGCTGAACCCAGGCTTCTGTTCCGTCCACGTCATACTTGGCCACAAACGCGTCGTCACCGCCGCGCGCCAAGGTGTCGCCCAGCGCTCCCGAAACGGTTCCGGTGACAATCACGGCGCCCTCGGCCGTGACTGCGAGATCAGCGGGGCGCGCCGCCTCGCCCGCGCCCAGCACCCGCGACCACACCAGACCGCCCTGGCTGTCATACTTGGCCAGCGTCACATCGCCGCCGGTGGCGCGCGCCTCAGGCCCGCCATCGAGCACGCCGGGGCTGGTCAGCGCCACCACCAGGCCGCCGTCGGGCGTGGCGCGGGCGGCCGCGACGCTGACGTCAGCCAAGGCCAGGGCCCCATCGTCGGCGCTGGAGGTTTCCGCCACCGGGGCGATCACCGCTCCGGTTTTGGCCTCGAACGCGCGCACGGACGCCAAGGCGTCGTCTGTGGTGTCCTCAACTGGCCCGCCATAGGCTTCAAGCCGGCGCGAAGGGGCGACAAGCGGCGCGCCCGCGTCCAGATCGCTGAACCGGGTCACCTGGCCGGCGCGCGCGCCATCGTCAGACCCAGACAGCCCCACCAGCGTGGCCGCCGGGCTGGCGTCCGCCGCCGACAGGGTCAGCTTTTCCGTCGACAGACCTTCGATCTTCAAGCCAAAGCTTTGTCCCGCGATGACGCCATTGTCATCCGGCTCGCCCAGCTTAACCCGCTCGAACCGCGTCGACAGGCCGGCTGTTTCCAGGGCCGTGTTGATGTGGGCGGCCACGGCGTCGAGCGTGCGCGGCGTAGCACCCATGTCGGCCAGATCGATGTCGACCACGGTGTCTGATCCGTCGGGGCGCCGGGCGGTGATGGTGAAGGCGACCGCGCCCGCCAGGCTCGCGACCGGCTCGTCGAAGGCGCCCTCGTGCGCCAGGCCGCCGGTATAGGTTTCGCCGCCGCGCAAAATGGCGACCCCGGCGTCGGCGGTCTCTCGGTCCAGGCCCGCGCGCATCACCAGGGCGTCAAACGGCGTGTCGGCGACGAAGCCTTTGACCTGTCCCAGCCCCTCTTGGAACCGTCGATCCAACAGGGCGCGGCGCGCGTCCGTCACGCCGCCCGCCTCCGCCTCGCCGGCAATCGCCCACAGCTTCTTGAGCCCCTGGTGCAAGGCAAATAGGCGTTTTTGATCGCGCGGCGCGTCGATGTCGGAAAACTCGCCCAGGGTGCGGTCGACAAAGCGGCCGTCCGCCAGGGCGCGCCGGGCCAGCGCGTTCTCGTCGGGGGTCTTGGCGGCCGGGTCCCACGGCGGGGGCGCGCTTGAGGTGGTCACACGCGCGGCGGAATCGGCCGGCAACGAGCGCGCCAGAGACGTCAGGCTCTTGGCTTGGAAGTAGCCCGTAAGCGTGCCCACCCCGATGGTCTGGGGCGTGAAGGCAAACGACGAGGTAGATCCAAGCAGACCGAACACTGGCGAGCCCATCCTGAGCGCTGGCGCGCGCTCCAAGCTGGAGCATGCGCAAGCCCAGTGTGCCAACACGACATGGAGAGCCGCTTAACAGGCATGGTTAATCGCTTGAAATAGATGCGAATTTGCACCGGCCAGCCGCGTCGGGCTAGGCGGCCGAAATCACCTGGCCTGACCCGCGCACAGGGCGCACGCGCGTGCGTTGGATGTTGCAGTCCTGGTTGCTCGCCTCAGCCAGCGCCGGATCGTTCGCACACGCCGCCAGAAGCACCCGCCAAGCGCCCGAAGCGCCCGCAGCCTCAGCTGCGATGTGGGCCAAGGGCTCCAGACGGGCGGCGTCTTGCGGCCCGCGCACGCGCCAGTTCCAGCGCGCCGCCGCCCCGCCCGGCCCCACCAGCCGCGCCGTGCGCAAGCTGCGATGGTTGCGTGCATAGACCGCCGGGTCGGCGCGCTCATCGGAGCCCGCCCCTTCCATGGCGGCGCGGGCCAACAGATCGCGGGTAAAGACTTGAACATCCATGCCGTCAGGAAAGCTCGCCGGCGCGTCATTGGCGCCATAGTCGGCCTCTGCCCGCTCGACCATGGCGAAGACGGCCGCAATGACGGCGGCGTCAATGAACGGCTGATCGGCGCGCACGCGCGCGATGAGGTCAGCGCCCGTGTCCCGCGCAGCCGCCGCCAGACGCGCCGCCCCGTCGCCGCTGGCGCTGGGGCTTACCTCGATGGGATGGGAAAGGCCGCTCAGCTTGGCGCAAGCCGCCGCCAGTTCAGCGCCCGCGCTTGCAGGGGCCGCGAGAACGAGGCGGGCCTCGATGTTCGGGACGGCGTCACAAGCCCGCGCGCACCACTCTAGAACCGATCGGCCGCGCAGCATCAAAGATGCGCTGGAAGGCACTTCAAGGAGGAGAGCGCGCGACATGGGGCCACCTTTTTGCGCACGGCGCATCAGGGCGTGCGCGCCGCTTTCTGCGTCACTGTGCAGGCGCGGGCCTTATGGAACGGTTAAGCATAATCGCATCGAAGAACGCGGCTGGCGACCTTCAGCGCGCCTTGGCGTCGAGCACCTCGGTGACCTTGGCCAAGAGGACGTCCGCCTTCACCGGCTTTTCAATGTAGGCGTCCATGCCCGCTTCGCGCGCGAGCGGCCACGCCTGAAGCTCGGGCTCGGCGGAGACGGCGATGATGGGCGTACGCGCGCTCAAGCCGCCTTCAGCCCGGATCCGGCGCACCGTCTCATAGCCGTCCAGGCCGGGCATGCGAATGTCCATAAAGATGAGATCATAGGCCAACGCGTTCGCCGCCGCGATGGCTTCAGCTCCGCTTGCCGCCTCGTCCAGCTGCCAGTTATAGACCGAGGCATAGGCCGACAGGACCATCCGGTTGACGTGATGGTCGTCGACGGCCAGGGCCAAGAGAACTTTTTCATCGACCATGGAAACCGGAACGCCCCCTGCCAGACCCTGAGGCCACCTTCGTCAGGCGACGGATTGATCGGGCTCATTGAACGCGTTCAATCAAACCGGCCATGCGGTGTCCTGTCGCATCCAAACGCAAACTGGCCGCGACGAGCGCCTCGCCGCGGCCAAGTTGTTGAAATGGAACCGACTTCAGCCAGCTCGACGGAAATGTGAAGATCTAGCCGCCGCGGAACAGGTTCAAGATGACCTGCGGTTGCGAGTTGGCGATCGACAAGGCCTGCACGCCCAGCTGCTGCTTGACCTGCAAGGCCTGAAGGCGCGCTGATTCCACCGCCAGATCTGCGTCGACCAGGTTGCCGATGCCGACCTCAAGCGTGTCTTGAAGCTTGCCGACAAACGTGGAGTGCGCCTCCAGCTTCTTCAGGTCAGAGCCTAGATTGGCGAGCGCCTGGTTCACATTGTCCAGGCTGGTGCGGATTTGCGAGGCCACGCCGCCGGCCAAGGTGGCCGTGCCAAGCGAAGCTGTCGCGGGCAAAATGATGTTGGCGCCGCCAAGATTGAGCGTCTGCGCCTTCAAGGTGACAGAGCGCGCCGCGTCCGCGTCGGCCAAGAACTCAATCCCCGGGGACACCGAAGCGTTGAGAATATTGGCGCCGTCGAAGGCGGAGTTCTGCAAGATCACCTGCACCTGGCTGATGAGGGCTTTAAGATCCGCGTCATAGGCTTGGCGCGAGAAGGTGTCGATGGAGGGGTCCATGGCGGCTGTCGCCTTGGCGCGCATCTCAACCAGAAGATCAGAGATCGCCTCGCCGGCGGCCAGGCCAACCTCGGCGATCGACACGGCCCGGTCCAGGCTCGATGAAACCGCGCCCAGCGCGCCCACATCCGCCCGCATGCCCTGAGCCACCGCATAGACGGCCGCATTGTCCTTTGCGCCCGCAACCTTCAAGCCGGTGTTGATCCGGTTTTGAACCCCGTCCAAGTCCATATTGGTCTTGTTGAGATTCTGAAGGGCGATCATCGCCGACTTGTTCGTGTGGACGCTGATGGCCATCAAAGCCGCTCCCTAAGTCCCCGATCCGCCTCTAACCGGTGAAAGTTGTTTACGAGGCGTTCATCAATCCAACGTCAGCAACGCACGTGCCAACGCATCGTTTCTTTGTCGTGATGATGTTTATCTCCCATCAAGGTTAAGAAAAAACGAGCGTCCCGGAGAAAATTTACCCTGAAGTCTTCACTCGGACTTTCAAGCTGGGTTTATGCCGCCGCCCGGCCCAACACGGGCGCGGCCCGACCCAACACGGCCGCCGCGCCTTGGCGCGGTTCGAGGCGGAACGAA